>NZ_JANJUE010000262.1 GCF_024710765.1 Pseudoxanthomonas sp. | reverse complement strand
GGGCCGCCGCCAGCGCCCGAACACTCACCCCTTCCAGGCATTGAACGCGGCATAGCCCGCCCAGGCCAGCGCCAGCGAACCGAACACATGCAGCGCAGCGTGCAGCGCTAGCCAGCTCCATTCGCCACGCTGCATGAGGTGCAGCCCTTCGGCCGAGAAGGTCGAGAAGGTCGTCAGCCCGCCCAGGAAACCGGTCGTCAGCAACAGCTTGAGCGCGGGCGAGAGCGTCGGCACCGCGTGCAGGTAGGCGAGCACGAGTCCCATCAGGAAGCCTCCGGCGAGATTCGCCGCCAGCGTGCCGAGCGGCACCAGCACGAACAAGGGATTGAGCAGGAGCCCCAGTCCCCAGCGCAACCACGCGCCGCACGCGGCCCCCAGCCCGACCGCGACAAAGGATGCGAGCCCGGACGGTGCGCTCATCGCGCACTCCCACGTTCCGGATCCGCCATCGCCGCGAGCGCGCCCGCGTCGATGCGCACCCCCTCGGGCAGATGCAGCGTGCGCGTCGGAAAGGCAACCTGCGCCCCGTGGCGCTCGATGATCTCGCCGATCTTCAGCAGCACGTCCTGCTTGATCTCATGGAAGCGCACCCACTGGGTGGTCTTCGTGAAGGTATAGAGCATGATGTCGAGCGAGCTGCCGCTGTACTGGTTGAAGTTCACGATCATCGTCTGGTCCTGGGCGATCTCGGGGTGCGCCTGCAGCATCGCCTTGATGTCCGAAACGATCCCACCGATCTGCGCGAAGTCGTCATAGCGCACGCCGATCGTCTCGTAGATCCGCCGGTGGCTCATGCGCGAAGGATTCTCCAGTGCGATCTGGGTGAATACCGCATTCGGCACGTAGAGCGGGCGCTTGTCGAAGGTGCGGATGCGTGTGACGCGCCAGCCGATCTCCTCGACCGTACCTTCGATGTTGCGGTCGGGCGAGCGGATCCAGTCTCCGATCGCGAACGGCCGGTCGAGATACACCATCAGGCCGCCAAAGAAGTTCGCCAGCAGGTCGCGTGCCGCAAAACCCACCGCAATGCCGCCGACGCCAC
>NZ_JANJUE010000020.1 GCF_024710765.1 Pseudoxanthomonas sp. | reverse complement strand
CCCCTGGGGCGTTTGTCCACGCCTGCGCCGGCGCCGCCCGCGCCGCGCGCGGCCCCCGCAGGGCTCGAGGCCGGGCCGGCGCCCCCCGCGGCCACGCGTCGCCGCCGCGCGCCCGGTGCGCGCGCGGCGAAGGCGGGGAAGCGGGTGGCGAAGAAGACCATCACCAAATCGAGCGTACGGACGTCATCGCGTACCGCGGAACGCCAGCGCGAGACCTGGCAGGCGCGCGCGCTGGCGCTGTCCGGCGCGCGCCGCGCGCGCCTGGCCGATGCTCCGTTCAAGCCGCAGCTGGCCACGCTCGGAACCGCGCCGCCGCAGGGAGACGATTGGCTGCACGAGGCCAAGTGGGATGGCTATCGGCTGCTGACCGTCATCCATGCAGGCCAGGTGCGGATCTGGTCGCGCAATGCGCTGGAATGGACCGCCAAGGTACCGGAGATCGTGGATGCGCTGGCGCAACTGGGCCTGACGCAGGCGGCGCTCGACGGCGAGCTGATTGCCGGCGCCGGCACCCAGGCCGACTTCAGCGTCCTGCAGGCGACGCTGGCGGGTGAGAAGAACGCGCCGTTGTCGTACGTGCTGTTCGATCTGCTGCACCTGGAAGGCGTGGACATCCGCCACGCACCCCAGATCGAGCGCAAGCAATTGCTGGCGGCCGTGCTCAAACGCGCGCGTTCGCCGCTGGCCTACAGTTCGCACGTGCTGGGACACGGTGATCGCGCGTTCGCGGCGGCGGGCGAGCGGCATCTGGAAGGCATCATCTCCAAGCGCGCCAGCGCGCCGTACCGCCCGGGCAGGGGCGATGATTGGCGCAAGACCAAGCGACAGGAAAGCGATGAGTTCGCGGTGGTGGGAATGACGACACCCCGCGGCAGCCGCACCGGCTTCGGATCGCTGCTGCTGGCACGGCCGGACGCGGGGGGCGGCTGGACCTTCGCGGGTCGGGTGGGCACCGGCTTCAACCAGGCGATGCTGGCCGAACTGGGCGAAACGCTGGGCCGGCGCGTGCGCACGACCCCCACCGTGGACATTCCGGAGGGACTGGACACCGATCTGCGCGGCGCGCGCTGGTTTCCGCCGAGGGCGGTGGTGGAAGTGTTCTATCGTGGCATCGGCAACCAGGGACTGTTGCGGCAGCCATCGCTGAAAGGACTGCGGCCGGACAAGCGCGCGGAGGATCTGCGCGCTTCGGACCGGGGCGCGGTGGAACCGAACGTACCGGAACGGAGCAGGCGCATGGCCAAGTCCAAAACCAGCGGCGCGGGCCGGCGCGGCACGGCGGCCGCCAGTGCCACGACGGACGGGATCGAACTGACCCATCCCGAACGGGTGGTCTTTCCCGACAGCGGCGCGACCAAGCAGGACGTGGCCGACTACTACGACACGGTGATGGAGTGGCTGTTGCCGGAGATCAGTGGACGGCCACTGTCGATCATCCGTTGCCCGCAGGGCTCGACCCGGCCCTGTTTTTTCCAGAAACACCTGGCACCGGGCATGCAGTACGTGGACAGCGTGCCGCTGAAGGAAGAAAGCGGGCAGACCGAGGACTACCTGGTGGTGCGCGATGCGCGCGCGGTGCGTGAACTGGTCCAGTTCAACGCGCTGGAGTTCCATCCCTGGGGCGCGCACGCGGATGATCCGGACGTGGCCGATCGGGTGGTGTTCGATCTGGATCCGGGGGCGGATGTACCCTGGACGGAAACCGTGGCGGCCGCGCGGCAGATGCGCGGCTTGCTGGAAGACGCGGGCCTGCAGTCGTTCGTGCGCACCTCCGGTGGCAAGGGCCTGCATGTGGTGCTGCCGTTGAATCCCGGCTGCGACTGGGATCTGGTGAAACCCTTCGCGCACGCCTTCGCCGAATCGATGGCGCAGATGGACCCGCTGAAGTTCGTCGCCACGTCCAGCAAGCGCCTGCGCAAGGGCCGCATCTTCATCGACTATCTGCGCAACGGGCGTGGCGCGACCAGCGTGGCGTCGTTTTCGCTGCGCGCGCGTCCCGGCGCGCCGGTGGCGATGCCGCTGCGCTGGGAGGAACTGGGACGGGTGAAATCCGGCAACGCGTTCGACATCGCTTCGACTCCCGCGCGCTTGCGCCGGCTCAAGCAGCATCCCTGGGCCGGCATCGAACGGATCCGGCAGAACCTGGCGCGGCTGGCGCCTGGCGAAGACTGACGATCACCGGTCGTACCGCTGTTTCCGTCTCATTCGCGCGGAGAGGAGGGACGCAGCGCGGCGAGCCGGGACTTGTCCAGCATCGCCGCGACCCCGGCGTTGCGCCCGGCCAGGGTGATGATGCGGTACTCGACCGCCGCGCCCAGCAGTTGGCTGGCCTGGGACAGGTCGAGCCGGTAGTCCTGCCGCAGCCACTGGACAAGGCCTTGGGTGGCGGCACGCACGGCCTCGTCCAGCGAACCGGCCTGGCCAATCGCCATCAGCCGATCGGCCGACTCTACCCGTGGTGTCGCCAGTGCGCGCGCCTTGATCAGCGCCACGCTGAATTCCACGTCCATCGAGGTTTCCAGCGCGTACTGCGAGGTCTCGCCGTCACCCTGCGCGGCGTGCGCGTCGCCGAGGTAGAGCAGCGCGCCGGGTTGCAGCACCGGCAGGTACACGGTCGTGCCTTCGACGATCTGGTTGAAGTCCATGTTGCCGCCGAAGCGGCCGCTGTCGCCGGTCGACATCGGCGGCGAACCGAAGCCGGGCGCCACCGCGATGCCGCCGAGCATCGGACGCAGCGGAATCGCCAGCCCCTCCAGGCCACTGTCCGCCGGTGGCAGGGCGACGCCGCGCTCGCGGTCCAGGCGCCAGCGCACCGGTTTGCCCAATGCGCCGGCCTGCGCCGCCAGCGCGGAACCGTGCGCGCGTCCGACCAGCGCATCGAGGCTGTCGGCATGATCGCGGTTGGGGTGCAGGCGATGCAGGGTGATGGCGAGGATGTCGCCGGGCTCGGCGGTCGCCACGTCGAACGGTCCGACCTGGGGATTGCCGAACAGGGCGCGGGTGACGCCGTGTTCGTCCACGCCACCGGAATCGAGGGTGCGAGTGCGCACGATGTCGCCGGGCCAGATCGTGAGGACCGGCGCGCGGTCGGCGCTGAACACGTTGGCGTAGTCGCGTGGCACGAAATCAATGACGCGCGGAGGGCCCGCGGGGCGCGACGGCAGGCGGCTCGCGGTGAAGGCGTGTTCGGCGCGGCGAGCGGGCTGGTTCGGATCCGGAAAGTCGGCGGTGCCGCTCATCGTGTCCCGCACCACCGCGCCGCGCAGGTGGTACTGCCGGTCGCCGGCGATGGCGGTCAGCCGCAGCCGATGATCCTGGATGCTGCCGGTCAGGGGATCGCCATCCAGCGTGCCTCCCAGCCGGGTCCCGTCGCGGGTCAGTTCCAGCGTCTGGTAGACCGGATTGCCCCACAGATCGATCACCACTCGCCAGCGTTCGGGCTCGGCGGCGCCGGCGCGAAGGGACCACAGGCAACAGCAAAACAGGACAAGGCGGGCGAACATGCGCGATCTCCACGGGAATCCTGTGGAGGAGATGCGGCGAACGGGTGTGATCGTCGCGGGTTCTGTCGAGGTCCGGTCGGAAGAGGACTGCCACGCGGGGCGCCAAGCGCAAATCCCCCTCAATCCCCCCCTTTTTCCAAAGGGGGAGGCAAAAGGCGAGGCATGGGGGATTGGCTGGTGGCGTGGAACACAAGCACGCCTCGACCACCGCATGCCCACGCATCCTCAAGCTCCCTTTTTGTGAAGGATGGGAAATAAAAGCCCACCCACGCTTCACCCGCGTCCGATGCCGAAAGGCGGCTGCGACTCAATGCGAGGGCACCCGCCGGTAATAGGTCCGTGCATCGCCCAGCGACAGCGTCATTGCGCGGACCTGGCCTTCCGCATCGCGATGGAAGGTGTAGCACGTCGAAAACACCGTGGGGGCGATGAAGCGGTGGGGCGCCAGCGCGCGCAGCTTGCCGGTTTCGTCCGGCAGGGCCACCGACAGGTCCTGCCCGTCGAAGCGGATATCCAGTTCGGCGGCCCCGTCATCGAACGCGTCCGCCAGCGCGCCGCGCAGGTCCTCCGGCAATGAGGTGTCGCGGACGTAGTGGCCGGCGTAGTCCGCGAACCGCGCGCTGGCCGCGTCCAGCGCGACCGTGCGCAGCAGTGGATTGACGCCGTGGCCGATGGCATCGGACAGCGCATTGCGGATTTCGCCACGCAGCGCCCAGCCGTTTTCCCCGTTGGTGAGGATGACGAAGCCGTCGCCGGTTTCCAGATAGCCCTCGATCCAGGCGTGGTAGCTGTCGTTGGAACCGCCGTGATGGAACACCCGCTGCTCGCCGTCGCCTTCCAGGCGCGGGCCAAGGCCGAAATTGCCCGGCGCCACCTCGGTCATCATCCGGATCGCCAGCGTGCGCGGCAGATAGTCCTCGCGGCCGTGGTAGCTGCGGATCAACGCGCCGACGAATGCGCCCAGATCGTTCGCGCTGGTCCACAGGCCTGCCGGAGCCTGCTGCGGAAAGCGCTGCCAACCCCACGGCAACGCGGCCGGCTTTCCATCCGCGCCGTGCGCGAAGGCGACGTTGGTGCGTCCGGCGTCCCCCGGATCCCGGAAGGTGCTGCGCGCCATTCCGAGCGGCGCGAACACTTCCGCGCGTGCGGCCTCCTCCAGCGGCTTGCCGGTCACGTCCTCGATCATCAGTTGTTCGATCACGGTACCGCCACCGGAGTAGTCGACCATCGCCCCGGGGCGGTGCCGCAGGCGGATGGCGGGCGTGCGCGCGGGCGCCTGGCCCTCGAGCGTCTGCAGCAGGGTGGGCGTCGGCTCGCCCGGCAGGTAGTCGGGGAAACCGTGAACGTTGAGGCCGGCGGTGTGGGACATCAGCATGCGCAGATTCACCGTCTCCGGCGCTCCGTCGGTTGATGGATTCTCCTGCCGCGCCGGCAGCTGCCAGGAGCGCAGCATCTGGTTCACGTCGCGATCCAGATCCAGGCGGCCCTGCGCCACCAGGCGCAGCGATGCCGATGCGGTCACGACCTTGCTGATCGAGCCGACGTTGAACAGCGTATCGGCATCCACCGCGCCGTCGCGATCGGCGCGCAGGCGGCCATAGCCTGCGGCGGCCACCACGCGGCCCCCGCGGATGATGGCCACGGCCACGCCGGGCACCCGGTGATGGGCCATGCGCGCGGACAGCGACCAGTGGGGAAGCGGTTCGCCACTGGCCAGCAGATTGGGGCGCAGGCCATCGGCCAGTGCGGCGAGCGGATCGCCGGACATGCGTGACCCGGCATCCGGTTCCTCCGCCCGGGCGGACAGTGCCAGCAACAGGAGCGCCGCCAGCGGCAACACGGCGCCGATGGCGCGGCGATGGGCGCGTCGGCAGGGATGCGCGGGAGGGAGCGAGGATGGACGCATGCGGTCGGTTCCAGGGGGCGGACATCCGACTGTAGGCGGGAGCGTTCGGATGCGGTGCATCGCTGCGCCGGGCCGTGCGCTGGCCGCGCCGTGCCGTGCGGAATGGCGTCAGCCCCGCGGCTGGAGTTGCGCGAGCAGCGCGTCGATGTAGGTGCGGCTGGCGCGCAGCGGGGTGCCGTCGCGCAGGCGCAGGAGGGCGTCGCGGTTGGGCAGCGATTGCAGTTCGGCGACGCAGTCGATGCGCACGATCGCCGAGCGGTGCACGCGCAGGAAGCGGGCCGGATCCAATCGTCCGGCCAGGCGCTGCAGCGACTCGCGCAACAGGTGGCCCTGTCCGCGCACATGCAGCACCGCGTAGTCGCCGTCGGCCTGGATCCATTCGACCTCGTCGGCGTCGATGAAGGCGAGGCGGCGGCCAATCCGCACCGAGAATCGTCGCACCGGTCCGGTCGCGTCGTCGCCGCCGGCAATCGCGCCGCCGTCCGCTTCCGTCGGCGCGCCCGACTGGCGCCACTGGTGGAACTGGCGCGCGCGGGTGAGCGCATCGATGAAGCGCTCGTCGTCGATGGGCTTGAGCAGGTAGTCGATCGCCTTGAGCTCGAAGGCGCGCAGGGCGAAGCGGTCATGCGCGGTCAACAGGATGTTCAGCGGCCTGCATTCCACCGGCAGCGCCGCCAGCATCGACAGCCCGTCGAGGCTGGGCATCTGCACATCGACGAAAGCCAGATCCACCGGGGTGGCGCGCAGGCCTTCCAGCGCCGCCTGGCCGTCGGCGTATTCGCCGGCCAGCACCAGATCCGGGTACGCGGACAGGCGGGCGATCACGCCACGCCGCGCGAGTGGTTCATCGTCGACCACCGCAACGCGCATCAGGCGGCTTCCCGCGTCGCGTCGCGTGCGGCGGCCGTGGCCCGGAAGGGCAGATCAAGGTTCACCCGGTAACCGCCGCCGTCCGCGCGCGGACCCGCCTGGAAGCGATGATCATCCGGATACAACCGCGCCAGCCGCTCGGCGACGTTGCGCTGGCCGACCGCGGCATCGCGCGCGGGCGCCTCGGCCAGCGGCGTGGCGATGTCGTTGTCCAGTTGCAGGAGCAGGCGATCGCCGTGGCGGGACAAATGGATTTCGAGTTTCCCGGCGCTCGCGCGCGGGGCGATGCCGTGCCGGATCGCGTTTTCCACCAGCGGCTGCAGCAGCAGATAGGGCATGGCCGCGTGCAGCAGTTCGGCGTCGATGCGCCAGATGATCTGCAGGCGCTCGCCCAGGCGCGCCTTCTCGATTTCCAGATAGGCATCGGTCAAGGCGATTTCCTCGGCCACGCTGACCTCGTGCCGGCCGTCGCCGGCCAGCGTCGCGCGCAGGAATTCGGCCAGTTGGCTGATCATGCGTCGCGCGTCGCGCCCGCGCTCCTCGGCCACCAGGGCCGAGATGGCGTTGAGGGTGTTGAACAGGAAGTGCGGATGCAACTGGTAGCGCAGGGCGCGCAGTTCCGCATCGCGGGCGAGCAGGTGCGCCTGTTCGCGCTGCTGCTTTTCCTGCTTGAGCTCCACGTAGTAGGCGATGACCGCGTGCATCGCGCAGAACGCGATCAGGGCGAGCCAGCAGCTTTCCAGCCCGTTGAACAAGCCGGCGAAGCGGAAATCGTCCGGGCGCGACCAGCCGGCGAACTGCGCCATCAGATCGCCGAGCAGGTTGTTGAACACCGACATCGCATAGGTGGCGACCAGCAGCACGCCACCGATCAGCGGCATCGGCAGGCGCCGCCGCCACAGTCGGCGCTGCAGCGCCGCCAATGGCGGTAGCCAGGCCAGGAACGCCAGCAGGTAGAGCACCCGGTAGGCGGTGGCGTGGCCGTGGCCCAGCGCGGGCAGCGCCATCACCACCAGGCACAGGCCGATGGGCAGGCCGGCCAGCAACGGCAGCCAGAACGGCGGTTCGGCGGGAGCGGGGCGGGACAGGGCGGCGGGCATGCGCGAAGGGACCGGGAAGCGGGCGGCGCCATCATGCCACCGCCGTGCCCCGGGCTGGCGTCAGCCCGCGGCGTCCGGCTTCGGCGGCAGGTTCATCGACCAGATCACCGACACGATTCGCCAGCCCTGCTCGGTGCGCACCAGGTGCCAGGCTTCCACGCCGTTGTTGGTTTCGCGATTGCCGGCGTGGAAGGAGTAGTCGAACACGACCGAGGCGACATCGCTGTCGCCGTCGATGCGCAGGTTGCGGAATTTCTCTTCGCTTGATTCGGGATCGGCGACGATGCTGTCGATGAAGGACACCGGATTGTGTTGCGGGTCCGGCTTGACCTTCTGCGTCTGCGGTCGTTTCTCGCGCAGGCGGCGCAGGCTCTCGTCGCCAATGGCGCTTTCCCAGGCCACGGTCCCCGGCAGGAACAGGGCCAGGAAGCCCGCCTTGTCCCGGGCCATCAGGGTGGTGCGGAAGCGTTCCACCACCTCGCGGATGGCGGCTTCGTCGGCCGGCGACATCCGCGCCTGGGCGGCCAGGGTCGAGGGCGCGGCGGTGGCCTGGGCCGAGGCGGACTCCGGTGTGACGGCGAACAGCAGCGGCAGCAGGCAGGCCAGCGGGAAGCGAAGCGGGGTCATCGGCGGGTTCCGGTGGACGGGGAGCGGGCATTACACGCGCGCCGGCCACCCCGCGGGAGGGGATTGGCCCCGGATTGCGCCCGACCGGTAGCGGCCTGCGGCGAACCGGGACGGGACGCGCGATTCCGGCACGGGAGCGATTCCGCGGCGGGGATTGCTGGGCACCCGCGCGGCGACCGGCTACGCTCCCCGCATCGTCGACGGCACCCCGCGGACCATCCCGGCACGCACCACGACGAAGCGGTTGGCGGGTATCCGGACCGCTGCAAGGAAGAGGGCGCGGATGGATTTCCTCAAACTGCTCAAGTCTCTGGAAGAGTTCCTCTACGAGGTGATCACCTGGCTGGTGTTCTTCCCGCTCACGCTGTGGCGTGTGGCACTTCATCCGCAGCGGATGGCGCGCTACGCGGAGACCGAGCTGAAGGACAAGCTGGAGAAGCAGTTCGACGACGCGCTGAGCCCGCCGTTGTTCCTGATGCTGGCCATCCTGGCCGCGCACGTGCTCGAACTCATCCTGCACCAGCAGGTACAGGCCACCAGCGATCTTTCCCGCCAGGTGGTGGGCAACGAACAGGGCCTGCTGCTGTACCGCACCCTGACCTTCGCCCTGTGGCCGCTGCTGATGGCCATCCGCTGCCAGCGGCGACGCGGCGTCCGGCTGGATCGCGAAAGCCTGCGGCGTCCGTTCTATGCGCAGTGCTACCTCGCGGCGCCGTTCGCGATCACCCTGTCGATGGCCCTGCAGCTGGTGATCAAGCCCGGAGTGACGTCCACCCGGATCGGCTGGGCGATCGCCGCCATCGCCGCGGTGTGGTACCTGTGCGTGCAGGCGCGCTGGTTGCGCGACACGCTGCAGGTGAACGGGCGGAGCAGCGGGCTGTCGGCGCTCGGGGTGCTGGTGCTGGGCGGTGTCATCAACCTGGCCATCGGTGCCGTGCTGGTCCTGAACTGAGTCCTTCACCCGGCGTAGACGCGCGCGCCTTACGCTGCGTGTCGGGCGGATTCCAGGGAGGTTCCATGCGCACGGGATTCCGTTTCCTGCTGTCCGCGGTCGCCGCCGCGCCGCTGCTCATGGCCTGTGGTCCGGAATCGCCTCCCGCGCGGTCCAGCGCGCCCGCCATGGCGCCGGCCACTCCGCGCGCCGACCTGCCCGCCCCTCCCGCGGCGGCGCCGCAGATACCCGGGCAGGCCAGCGAGGCGACCACCACCTATCTTTACCAGTGCGGGGACCGGGAGGTCACCGCCAGCTTCCATGGCGCGGGCGACGCCGATATCAGCTTCGATGGCCGGGTGCTGGAACTGCCGCGGCAGGACGCGGGCACGGGGACGCGCTACGCCGATGCCGCCGGCAACCTGTTCTGGATCGTCAGCGAGGGCGAGGCCCTGCTGAGCCTGCAAGGCCAGGCCGACCGCCGTTGCATCCGGCCACCCCCGGCGTTCCGGTGAGTGGCGCCCGTGTCCGCCCGGCGGTCGGCGGGAGGGGGCCGGGAACGGTTAAAGTCCGGCACCCGGACGCCGATGTCATGGCGACCGTGCCGCCATCGCCAGGGGACGGTGCCGGCGGCGTGATCGCCCCGGCACGGGCGATGCGGCATGGCCGGGGGCGAGCTTGCGTGCCGTGATGCAGGAACGTAAGGTCGGGACAGGCATCGTAGGGGAAGCGATGTGGTGATGGAGCGTTCGCGCGCGAATCAGGAAACGGCCAGGGATGGCAGCGGCAAGGGCCTGCCCGCGCGGGTGGCGGCGATCATCCTGTTCGCCGCGCTGGGTGCACTGCTGACCGCGACGGTGCTGGAAGTCCAGGCCGGCGCCACCGCCTACATCGTGGGCGAGAGCCACTGGTCCAAGGCCCAGCAGACCGCGGTGTCCGCGCTGTACCGCTACGTGTCCCACGGCAATCCGGAGGATCTGGCGCGGGTCCGCCAGGCCTTGCGGGTGCCATTGGGGGATCGCGCCGGACGGCAGGCGCTGGACCAGCAGCCGATCGATCTCGCGACCGCGCGCCAGGGGTTTCTCGAAGGGGGCAATGCGCCGGCCGACATCGATCGGCTGATCCGGATGTACCGCCTGTTCGCGCATGCGCCGTACTTCCGCGAATCGGTGCATTTGTGGAAACAGGCCGAAGTGGACATCCTGCATCTGCAGGCGTTGACCGACGACATCGAACGACGCCGGCGTTCCGGCGTCATGGGCGAGGCGGAAATCCTGCGCCACCAGCGCACGCTGCTGGACATGGACGCCCGCCTGCGGGTGGCGGAGCTGGCGTTCTCGCAGTCGCTGGTGGATGGGGCGCGCTTCCTGCGGCACGCGCTGACCGCGCTGGCGGTGCTCGCGTTCTTCGCGCTCGCGGCGTACGCGCTGACGGTCATGCGCCGCACCCTGCGGCACATACGCCGCACCGAGACGGAGTTCCGCGCGGCTTTCCACCAGGCGGCGGTGGGCATGCTCAAGCTGGATCGCGGGGGCCGCATCACCCAGGCCAACGAAGTGCTCGCCCAGATCCTGTCGCATCCGCTGGACGAACTGCGGCGTGGGCACCTGAAGGACCTGCTGCATCCGGAGGATCTGCACTTCGATGACGAAGGGCGCCCCGACTGGACGCGGATGATCGAGCCGGGCGAACGCCGGCTGCGCCGCCGCGACGGCAGCAGCCGCTGGGTCCGCTGGAGCGCCTCGATCATCACCGGCAGCGAAGGCGAGGGGGAACGCATCTTCGCGGTGGTCGAGGATGTGTCCGAGGCGCGCGAACTCGCCAGCGAAATCGCCCACCAGGCCAGCCACGACGATCTCACCGGCCTGATCAACCGCCGGGAAATCGAGCGCCGGCTGGGCCAGATCACCCTGGCCGTGCAGCGCCTGCCGGCGCGCCATGCGCTGTGCTTCGTCGATCTGGACCAGCTCAAGCTGGTCAACGACACCTGCGGGCACGCCGCCGGCGATCGCTTCCTGCGCCAGTTCGCGCATGCACTGTCCTCGCAGTTGCGCGGCGAGGACTGGGTGGGACGGCTGGGTGGCGACGAGTTCGCGATCTTCCTCGCGCATGCGACGCTGGAGGATGCCGAGCGGGTGGCGCAGCGGCTCCACGCACGGCTGGCGCAATCGGCCTTCCACTGGAACGATCGCAAGTTCGGCCTCGGCTGCAGCATCGGCGTGGTCGAGATCAATCCAGAGACCAGCGACGCCGACTGGCTGCTGCGCGCGGCCGATACCGCGTGCTACCTGGCCAAGGAGGAAGGCCGCAACCGGATTCGCTGCTATCGCGAATCCGACGAGGCGTTCGCGCGCCGCCAGACCGAACTGGACTGGGTCGCGCACATCCAGCTGGCGATTGCCGAGGATCGCCTGCTGCTGTATGCCCAGCGGATCAAGCCGCTGCGGGGCGAGGAGCGCCTGCAATACGAAGTGCTGGTGCGGATGATCGATCACGAAGGCCACATCCACGGTCCCGGCTACTTCCTGCCGCCGCTGGAGCGCTACGGGCAGGCGATGATGCTGGACCGCCACGTGCTGGCGGCGACGCTGGACCTGATCAGCCGCGACACCCGCCACCTGCTAAGCCTGGATCTGTGCCACGTCAACGTGTCGGCGCAGTCGATCGCCGATCCGCTGTTCCGCCAGTTCGCCGCCGAGCAGCTGGATCGCCATCCGGGCGTGGCCAACAAGCTGTGCTTCGAGATCACCGAGACCGCGGTGATCGGCAACCTGACCGATGCCTGCCTGTTCATCGAGGCCATGCGCGCGCGCGGCTGCCGGATCGCCCTGGACGACTTCGGCAGCGGCCTGTCCTCGTTCGCCTACCTCAAGAGCCTGGACGTGGACATCCTGAAGATCGATGGCGCCTTCATCCGCGACCTGGGCCGCGACAACGTCGACCTGGCCCTGGTCCGCTCGATGGGGCAGGTGGGCCGTGCGCTGGGCAAGCGCACCATCGCCGAGTGGGTGGAGAACGAGGCCGCGATGGCGCGGCTGGCGGAGGTGGGCATCGACTACGCCCAGGGCTACGCCATCCATGCTCCGGTGCCGCTGGCGGGCCTGATCCGCGAATGGAAGGCGACCCGGCCCGACCCGATCGGGGCGATGTCCGGCTGAGTGCTGTGGCCGGGGCGGGGAATCGTCGATAATTCCCGCATGACCACCCGCCTCAACAAGCACATCGCCGAAACCGGCTTCTGTTCCCGCCGCGAGGCCGACCGGCTGATCGCCGAGCGCCGCGTCACCGTCAACGGCCAGCCCGGGGGCGTGGGCGCGGTGGTGGGCGAGGGCGACGAGGTCCGCGTGGACGGCCAGCCGCTGAAAGCGCGCACGGTGAAGGCCGGCAAGCGCAGGCATGTCTACATCGCGCTCAACAAGCCGGTCGGCGTCACCTGCACCACCGAGGGTTCGGTGAAGGGCAACATCGTCGATTTCGTCGGCCACGAACAGCGCATCTTCCCGATCGGCCGCCTGGACAAGGATTCCGAAGGCCTGATCCTGATGACCAGCAACGGCGACATCGTCAACCAGATCCTGCGCGCCGAGAACCGCCACGAGAAGGAATACCTGGTGGCGGTGAACAAGCCGGTCACCGACGAATTCCTGCGCGGCATGGCGCGCGGCGTGCGCATCCACGGGCAGATGACCCTGCCGTGCCGGACCAGCCGGATCGCCAAGTTCGGTTTCCGCATCATCCTCACCCAGGGCCTGAACCGGCAGATCCGCCTGATGTCGGCGGAGTTCGGCTACCGGGTTACCCAGTTGCGCCGCGTGCGCATCGACAACCTGAAGCTGGGCGCGCTCAAGCCCGGGCAATGGCGCAACCTGACCGACCTGGAACTGCGCGGCCTGCTGCCGCAGCAACAGGAGTGGTAGTACCGCGCGCGGCTTGATCCCGATCAAGGCATCCGTGCGCCGGATGCCGGTAATCTGCGATCAGGGCCGGTATCGTCCGGTCGACCACGAAGGAGCAAAGCCATGAAGATCCTCCTGGCCGTCGATGAGAGCGAGACCGCATTGCAGGTGGTCAAGCATGCCGCGCAACTGGCCAAGCAGCTGAAGGCACCGCCTTCCATCGCCCTGGTGTACGTCAACCTGCCGCTGCCCAAGGCGGTCGCCAAGGAACTGGGCGTGGAGGGGGCGGAAGCCTACTACGCCGATACCGCCGCGGCGGTGCTGCGCAAGGTGCGCGCGGCGATGAAGCGCACGCGCCTGCCGTTCACCGAACACCGCGCGGTGGGACCGGTGGCCGAAACCCTGATCAGGCTGGCCAAGGCCGACCGCGCGGATCTGATCCTGATGGGCAGCCACGGCCGCGGCACCTTGAAGAACCTGCTGCTGGGCTCGGTCGCCACCAAGGTCATCGCCACCAGCCCGGTGCCGGTGATGGTGGTGCGCTGAGGATTGCGCCGCGCCACGATCCGGACGATCGGCGATTGTTCTGTTCATGCGCGGGTGGTGGGTGTGATCCGAAAGTAAATCCCCGGTCACCTGCTGCGCAGGTGACTGCCCCCTTTGGGAAAGGGGGCTATCGAATCAAGGGTGGCTATCGGGCGCGCGCCACGGATTTCGCGACTAAGGCGAGCCCGCGCTGCGCCACAGCGCCGGCCAGTCGCCCGGCTCACCGCCGCGGCAGCCGCCCAGGTAGTTCCAGTGGGCCAGGTGGAAGTCCCGGCCATCGAATACCCAACTCGCGCTCTCGCCGCAGTCGGCCATGCCACGGCCCTTGGCCATGTGGTACAGCACCGACTCGTCGTTGTTGTAGCCGGCATTGGTGAACGCGTCCCAGGCGACCTGACGGCCGCTGTCCGGCGAGGGAACCATCGGCATCGGCAGCACCAGCCGGCGTGCTTCGGCGGGGCGATTGATCGGGGCACGGAATGCGAGGTGGCTCGATTGGTAGGCGCCGCGCCAGCATTCGATCAGGACCAGTGCTTCCCGCGAGGTCAGCGCCACGGCGGTGTCGAAGTGGTTGTCCGCGGGATCGTCTTCCGCAGGCCGGTAACATTCCTCCTTCTCCAGCAGCGCCGATTGCTCCCGCCGCACCGCGCCGATCAAGCGCTCCCGGGTGTCCTCGCCCAGCGGTGGCAGGGCCGGCGCCGGCTTCACCGCGGGTGGCAACGCGGGCGCGGCGGGTACCTGCGACGCGGGCTTGTCGCCGCCGCGCAACAGCGCGGTGACGTTGCCGAGCCGGCCCTGGGTTTCGTCGATCAGCAGCAGGCTCGCGTTCAGCCCGTCCAGCGGCACGCCGCGCTGGTCTTCGCCGTCACCGAAGGTCAGCTCATGACCGTTTCGCAGGGCCTCCAGCAAGGTGCGCACGCGTTCCGGATCGTGACTGTCGAGTGTCTGCACGCCATCGTGCTCGGGCGACAGAGTCCAGTAGCGCGCATCCAGCGCCAGTGGCCTGCCGTCGACGCGCAGTGTGGCGACATCGATCGGCATGCCCGATTCCAGCGCCAGCGACAGCCCGCCCGCCGGGCCGGCTTCGGCGATCAACCGGAGCATCAGCGGCGATATCTCATTGGCCCCGCGCGCCTCGCAGCGGACGGTGTTGTCGCAGGCGACCACCCAGTCCTTGAATTGGCGGTAGATCGGCGTGGCGGCGCTGGCGCCGGCCGAGACGCACAGCAGGAGCAGGGGAAGGAGACGGCGCATGAACGGGATGTCCTGATGAATGCCTGGCATCCGCGGCCGCGTGATGGCGGGTACGGGAGTCGGCAGGCGGGAGTGCAATCTGGACCTGGCGCGGCGAGCGTTCAACTCACTCTGAACCCTGCTGTGCGAATCAATCCACCAGGTTCTTGGCCTCGGACGTGCCCAGCACTTCCGGATGGTGCACGGCGCCACTGGACTTGCGCCGTTCCAGCAGCGGATGCAGGAACACCGCGATCAGGATGATCGCCACGCCCAGGTAGAACAGCGGGGTCAGCTCGCGCTGTTCGCCCAGCAGCAGGATCGCCAGCAGGATGGCGTAGATCGGTTCCAGGTTGGTCACCAGTTGCACGCCGTAGGCGGTCAGGTGGCGCAGCGCCACCAGCGAGAGCGCGAACGGCAGCAGCGTGCACAGCAGCGACAGCGCCAGCAGGTAGGCGCCGTCGCGCAGGCCGGGCACGATCAGCAGATCGCCGGCGAAGGCGGGGAACAGCATCGGCATCACCGGCGCGAGCAGGGTCAGCAGCAGCGTGCCGGCCCCCAGTTCCAGCGCGGTGACGGTGAGCGGATCGCCGTGTTCGACCAGGCGTTTGTTGAGCGAACCGAACAGGGCCACGAACAACGCGGACACCGCGCCCACCACCACGCCCAGGCGCATCCCGTCGGGCACGCCGCCCACCACCAGCGCCACCCCGGGCAGCACCGCCACGCCGAAGGCCAGTTCGCGGGCCGAGAACGGGCGTCGCGCCAGCCAGGGCTCCAGCACCGAGGTGAAGGCCGGCGCGAGCGCGATGCAGGTCGCCGCCACCGAGGCGTTGGCCAGCTTGATGGCGCCGTAGAAGGTCAGCCAGTGCAGCGCCACCAGCGCGCCGATGCCGGCGTAGGCCAGCATCAGCCGCGGCGACATCGCGCGCAGCCCGCGCCAGACCCGCGGCAGCAGCGCCAGCGCGACCACCACCAGCAGCATGCGCCACCACACCAGCGGCAGCGCGGGCAGGGTGATCAGTTTGCCGAGGATGGCGGTGAAGCCCCACAACAACACGCAGAAATGGATTTGCAGTTGCGCCTTCGCGTGCGGGGTCATCGACATGTGTCCATTGTCGCCGAACACGCGCACACTGGCGACGTCACCCGGTCGGACGCGGGAGCCATTCATGGCGGTGCATCACGAATTCGGCGAGTACCTGCGGGAACTGATGGCCGAGGTAGGCGAGATCCGGCTGCGTGCGATGTTCGGCGGGCTGGGGGTGTATCTGGACGACCGCATGTTCGGCCTGGTCCTGGACGACATCCTGTACCTCAAAACCGATGCCCTGACCGTGGAGGAATTCCGCGCCGCCGGGGGCGAACCTTTCATTTACCGGCCATGGCGCGAAGGACAGATCCCCGGCTACTGGACGCCGCCGCCCGACGCGCTGGAATCTGCGCAGGCGATGCGGCCCTGGGCGCAGCGGGCGATCGAGGCGGCGCGTCGCAAGCCACTCCGGCGGCCGCGCGGGCCAGCCCGCTGACCGGGAGGCCCCGGCCCATCCGTCCGGCGCGGAAAGCGCACCGCAACCACCACACACGGCCCCCCTCCCCCGCCTGCGGGGGAGGGCCGGGGTGGGGGCCCACGAAGCCTCGGTGGTTCCCTCACGGCCAAGCTGCCCGAAGCCCGCCACCTTTTTTCCCAGAGCGGACAGCCCAGCGCCCCCGTCAACTTCTCCGGCCCACACACGACGAGCCATCCAGTTCCACCCCGATCTATGACAGGCTGACGGCGTCTCCGTACCGATCACCCGCCGATGGAACCTGGCCTGACCCCGAAAGGACGCGCCTTCGCCGCCGCGGTGATGGCGGTATCGCTGGCGTCGCTGCTGCTGCAATACGTGTTGTTGCTGGAACTGACCCGCGACAACGTCGGCGCGCTGCTGGGCACGCTGCGCTTCTTCAGTTACTTCACCATCCTCAGCAACCTCGGCGTGACGCTGGTGTGCCTGGGCGCGCTGCGTGGCGGCGGTGGCATGTCCACGCGCGCCCGCGTGCGCGGCGCGGTCGCGCTGTACATCGGCGTGACCGGCCTGATCTACGTGTTGATCCTGCGCCATCTCTGGCATCCGCAGGGCCTGCAATGGTGGGCCGACACCGGCCTGCACTACGCCGCGCCGCTGCTGTACCTGGGCTGGTGGCTGCTGGCCGCGCCGCATGGCCGGCTGAACCTGCGCGACGCGGTGGCCTGGCTGTTGTTCCCGTTGCTGTACCTGGCCTGGGTGTTGCTGCGCGGCGCCTGGCTGGGCGAATACCCGTACCCGTTCATCGACGCGGGCCAACTGGGTTACGCCAGGGCCGCACTCAACGCGACGGGCGTGCTGCTGGTGTTCCTGGCACTGGGCGGCATCCTGCTGGCGCTGGATCGCCTGCTCGCGCGCCGCAACCCATCCCCGTAGGAGCAACGTGAGTCGCGACCGTGGTTCCGACGCGGAGAAGGCAGCTGCGGCATGAGGTGGATGGCGGAGTGCAATGAAAGTGCCCTGTGAAAAGCTCGCGACTGACGTCGCTCCTACAGGGGAGATGTGCGTTGTAGGAACGACGTGAGTCGCGACCGTGGTCTCGATGTGGAAAAGGCGTATGCGTCGTGAGGTGGATGGCCGGGCGCAGTGAAATTCACCGCGAAAAACTCGCGGCTTGCGTCGCTCCTGCACGGGGGATGCCTGCGGTGTTGTCGGGGTGGAAAAGACATCGGTGGACGAAGGCCCGGCGCGCGTGCCATGTTCAGCGCCCTCGGCGAACCGGATCCGCGCATGACCTCCCTCGAAGGACAGCATCACCGACCCTTCAACCGCCAGGACGCCAAGACCCTCGGTCTGGCCGCGCTGGGCGGGGCGCTGGAGTTCTACGATTTCGTGGTGTTCGTGTTCTTCACCGCCACACTCGGCCGGTTGTTCTTCCCGCCTGGAACCGAGCCGTGGCTGGCGCAGTTGCAGGTCTACGGAATCTTCGCCGCCGGCTATCTGGCGCGGCCGCTGGGCGGGATCGTGATGGCGCACTTCGGCGACCGCGGGGGACGCAAGCGCATGTTCACCCTCAGCGTGCTGCTGATGGCGGTGCCGACCCTGCTGATCGGCCTGCTGCCGACCTACGCGCAGATCGGCCTGCTCGCGCCGCTGGGGTTGCTGCTGCTGCGCATCGTCCAGGGCATCGCGGTGGGTGGCGAGGTGCCCGGCGCCTGGGTGTTCGTGGCCGAGCACGTACCGGCGCGACACGTCGGTTTCGCCTGCGCCAGCCTGACCGCGGGGCTTACCGCCGGCATCCTGATCGGCTCGCTGCTGGCGGCCTGGATCAACACCGCGCTGACGCCGGCCCAGGTCGTGGGCGGCGGCTGGCGATTGCCATTCCTGCTGGGCGGTGCGTTCGGGCTGTTCGCGGTGTTCCTGCGCCGCTGGCTGCAGGAGACGCCGGTGTTCGTGGAAATGCGCGCGAAACGACAACTGGCGGAAGGCCTGCCGGTGCGGCAGGCGCTGGCCGGGCACGCCGGCGCGGTGCTGCGTTCGATGCTGGCGTCGTGGCTGCTGACCGCCGCGATCGTGGTCGGCGTGCTGCTCACGCCGAACCTGGTGCAGTCCCTGTTCGGCCTGCCGCCGGCGCTGGCGTTCCAGGGCGGGAGCGTGGCGACCGCTGCGCTGATCTTCGGCTGTCTGGTGGCGGGCTGGGCGGTGGACCGCTTCGGCGTGGCCGCGACCCTGCTGGTCGGCTCGCTGGCGCTGCTGGTGGCGATGTACGCGCTGTACCTGCCGCTGGCCGCCGGCGACGCCTCCGGTTTCATCGTCCGCTACGCGGTGGTCGGCTTCTGCATCGGCGTGGTCGGCGCCGTGCCGGCGCTGATGATCGCGGCATTCCCGCCCGCGGTGCGCTTTTCCGGCGTCTCGTTCTCCTACAACGTCGCCTATGCGCTGTTCGGTGCGCTTACGCCGCCGCTGGTCGCCTATCTGTCCACCCACCTGGGCAAGACCGCCCCGGCGCACTACGTGGCGTTCGCCTGCGGCATCGGGGTACTGGTGGCGCTGCTGTCGATGCGGCGCGGAACGGCCGCCCCGGTAGGAGCGACGTGAGTCGCGACCCGGCCGGGTTTCCGCTCGCGACTGACGTCGCTCCTACAACCGGTTGATCAGCGCCATGGCCGCGGCCGGATTGCGCTCCTTGGCCGCGCTGATGAAGTAGACGAACACGTCGCGCGGCGTGTTGCCCGGACGGGGGCCCTCCACGTGCGGCAGCTCGGCCGGATCGCCGCCGGCCGCCCATTGCCGGGCGCGCTCGGCCCATGCATCCAGTTCCGCATCCGGATAGCCCTGCGGAATCTCGCTGCGGGTACCCATCAGACGCGCGTAGACGAAGTCGGCGGTGAGATCGGCGAAGCGCGGATAGTCCGGTGAATCGGTGAATACGGTCGCCATCCCGTGGCGGCGGGCGAGGGCGAGGAAATCCGGGGTGATGAAGGCCGGATCGCGCACGTCCAGCACGTGGCGCAGGCGCCGGCCGCCGGCCTCGCGCGGCAGCAGGTCCAGGAACGCGGCGAAGTCGTCGGCATCGAGCTTGCGTCCGGCCTCGAATTGCCACACCAGCGGACCGAGCTTGTCGCCGAGCTCGACGATCCCGCCGATGAAGTCCTCCACCTGCACACGGGTTTTCGCCAGTGCCCGCGATTGCACGATCCGCTTGGGCGCCTTGGCCGAGAACAGGAAGCCGTCCGGCGCCTCGTCGCGCCATTTGGCGTAGGTGGCCGGCTGCTGGGCGCCGTAGTAGGTGCCGTTGATCTCGATGGCGGTGACGTGGCGGCTGGCGTACTCCAGCTCGCGCCGCTGGACCAGCCCGGCCGGATAGAAATTGCTGCGCCAGGGCGCGAACACCCAGCCACCGATGCCGACCCGGATGGCGTCATGCGCGCGCGTGGCGCCGGAGAACAGATCACTCATGCGGGCGGCGGGTCCGGTCAGGTCTTCCAGGGATCATAGCTGCCGAACCACCACAGGTGACCCTCCGGATCCCTGCATGCATAGCCGCGCCCGCCATAGTCCTGGTCCGCCAGCTCGATGACGATCTCGGCGCCGGCCGCCCTGGCGCGGGCGTAATGGGCATCGGCGTTGCTGACGATCACGCAGGGACTCTGGGTCTCGCGGCCGCCGATCTCGTCGGGCTGGACGATTTGCCGGCCCCATTCGCCGCCGCCGGACGTGGACCCCAGCATGATCATGCCGTTGCCGAAGGTCAGCTGGGCGTGGTGGACCGTGTCGCCGTCGGCGTAGACGGCCTGGCGCTCGAAGCCGAACGCCTCGCACAGCCAGTCGATGGCCGCCCGCGCGTCACGGTAGCGCAGGCAGGGAATGAGGGTGGAGGGGGCGGAGGCAGCCAGGCTCATGCGGGGATCTCCCGGGACAAGGGGCGACCGGCAGGATAGTCCGTACCGTGGACCAGCCTGTGAACACGTTTGCTTTGCGTTATCGTGTCGCCGTCCCGGACGCCCCCACCCATCGCCCGGTCTCCCTCCCGTACCGGAATTCCCCATGCGCTCGACAGGACGCCTCCTGCTGGCCGTGCTGGCACTGTGCAGCTTCCCCGCCGCCGCCCGCGACTATTGCAACGAATCCACCGATCTTCCCCCCACGGTCAACTTCCGGGTCGACAACGATCTGTTCGGCCAGCAGGACCAGGGCTACAGCAACGGCGTGATGCTCACGCTGGTGTCGCCCAACCTCAAGGACTACACCGGCGATCCCTGCCTGCCGCGGCTGGCGCGCTGGATCAACCGCCACCTGGAAGCGGTGACCCCGGAAGGCTTCGACCAGCAGAACATGGTGGTCAGCTTCGCCCATGGCATCTTCACCCCGACCGATTCGGCCCGCCGCGACGTGATTCCCGACGACCGGCCGTATGCCGGGGTGCTGCTGGCGAGCCTGGGCTACAACGCCCGCAACGGGGACCATCTGCGCACCACCCAGTTGCAGTTCGGCATCGTCGGGCCGTCCGCGCTCGGCAAGCAGGTGCAGAACGAGGTCCACAAGATCACCGGCGGCGAGAAGTTCGAGGGTTGGGACAACCAGCTGCGCGACGAGCCGGTGTTCCGCATCGTGCATGAACGCATGCGCCGGTTCGCGCCCGAGCAGGAGGGCATCTGGAGCTGGGACGCGGTCAGCCACTACGGCGGCACCCTGGGCACCCTGACCACCTACGCCAACGTCGGCGGCGAACTGCGCTTCGGCCGCTACCTGCCCAACGATTTCGGCAGCACGCCGCTGCGCCCCGCCGGCGAGAACACCGCGCCCACCGGCAGCCGGATCCCGCCGGACGTGCTGGGCTTCCACATGTTCCTGACCACCGACGCGCGCTGGGTGCTGCGCGACATCACCCTGGACGGCAACACCTTCAAGAGCAGCCACAGCGTGGACAAGCGGGCGTTCGTGGGCGAATACGGCTACGGCCTGGCCTTCATGTACGGACGCTGGAAGTTCGCGCTGGCGCGCTACCACAGCACCCGCGAGTTCGATGGGCAGAAGGAACGCCCGGTGTTTGGCAGCTTCACCATCAGCCGCACCTTCTGAGCGGCGCCCGGAGGCAGCGATGGACTGGACCACACCGGATCTCTGCGATGCCCATCCCGACGTGCGGGTCGCCGAACCGCGGTTCCGCGGGTTCGGCGGGCGGGTGGTCTTCCATGGCGCCATCGCGACGGTACGCTGCCATGAAGACAACTCACGGGTGCGCGAACTGGCCGGCACGCCCGGCCTGGGCCGGGTGATGGTGGTGGATGGCGGCGGCTCGCTGCGTCGTGCGCTGCTGGGCGACCAGATCGCCGCCAACGCGGCGCGCAATGGCTGGGCGGGCTTCCTGATCCATGGCGCGGTGCGCGACGTCGAGGTGCTGGCGCAACTGGATCTGGGCGTGCAGGCGCTGGCCGCGCATCCCATGAAGACCGAGAAGCGTGGCCTGGGCGAGGTGGAGGTGCCGGTGGGTTTCGCCGGTGTCGATTTCCATCCCGGCCATTGGCTGTACGCGGATGCCAATGGCGTGATCGTCAGCGCGCATCCGCTGATCTGAAAAACCTGCCTGATTCCCTGTAGGAGCGACGTGAGTCGCGACCATCATCCCTGGTTGACCCCAGACGACGCGGTCGCGACTTACGTCGCTCCTGCCGAGGGAGGAAAGCGGGAGGGAAAATCCCTCCCGCCCGGTATCGATCACTGGATCGGTTCGTCCAGCATCAGTTCGCGCACGAAGCGCACCGGCGGCGCGCCGTAGGACAGCACCTGATCGTGGTAGGCCTTGGCGTTGAACTTGTCGCCCAGCTTGGCCTCCATCGCCTTGCGCAGATCGAGGTGTTCCTGCGCGCCGACGAAGTAGGTCGGCAGCTGCGCCGAGCTGAGCTGCGCGCGGGTCCACTTGCCGGCGGCCTCGCGCTCCTGCTGGAAGGTCTGGCGGACCATCAGGTCCATCGCCTGCTCGCGGCTCCAGCCGTCCACGTGCACGCCCTGATCGAGGATGGCGTTGCCGATGGTGCGCAGGTAGAACTTCAGCTGCACCAGGCGGAACAGCGGATCGCTGTCCAGGTAGCCGGCGTCGGCCATCATCCGCTCGGTGTAGACCGCCCAGCCTTCGGCGAACAGGCCCGAGCGCAGCACCGCGCGCAGGGTCGAAGGGAATTTGGCCGAGTGCCAGCCTTCCAGGTAGTGGCCCGGCGTGCCTTCGTGGATGCTCAGCAGGTGGATCATCCGGCTGTTGTATTCGCGCAGGAACGAATCGACCTGGGCCTGGCTCCAGTCTTCCGGAATCGGCGAGATCGCGTAGAAGGTCTTGAGGTTCTTGTCCAGCGGACCGGGCGAATCGCAGTACGCCACCGCCACGCCGCGCTGGAACTCGGGCATCGGGATGATATCGACCGGCGCGTCGGGCAGGGTCACCAGATCCTTGGCGCGGACGAAATCGGTGGCCGACTTCAGTGCGGCCTCCGCGTCGGGCACGACCTTGTCGCGCGCCGGACGCTCGGCATAGGCCAGTTCCAGCGCTGCCTCGATCGCCTTCTGCTGCTGTTCGTCGCCCGGGCTGTCTGTCAGTGCCGGTGCGTTCGGCTTGTCCTTCAGCACCTGCTGCGCGATGGCGTACATCTCGCCGCGCACGCGCTCGAGCTCACCCTCGGCGCGCTGCTTGATGTCCGCGCGCGACAGCGAGGACAGCAGGGCGAACTTGAGCTTCTGGTCGTAGATCTTCTCGCCGACCCGGAAGTCGCCCCTGGCGTTGGGCACCAGGGTCTTGTCCAGCCACTGCTGGTGTTCCTCGACCGCCTTCTTCAGCGTTTCGGTGGCGGCGGCCAGGCGCTGCTGGTCGGTCTCGGGCAGTTCCTTCGCATGCGGGGTGATGAAGCTGTCGACGATGCTGAGGATGCCGGCGTTCTGCTTGGCCACCGTCTCGGCGTGGATCTTCGGCACCCGGGCCGGATCCAGGTTCGCGCGCGCCTGCGCCAGCAGGGTCGGAATCTTCTCCATGCGGGTGATCGCGGACTTCAGGCGATCCGGCAGCGGCGCGAATTCGCGCGCCATCAGGTTGTAGAGCGCGCCTCCGGCCAGGCCGCTATAGACCTGCGGATCCCAGGCCCAGGCCTGCAGGGTCTCGTTGCCCCAGGCGTCGTACTCCAGCTGATTGCGCAGGATCGCCGCGTCCACCTGATTTTCGCGCGACAGCTTGGAGACATCCATCGCGGCCAGTTCGGCCAGCATCTTGCGGCTGAAGTCCAGGCTCTTCCGCCGGCCTTCGGCGCTGAGATCGTCGATTTCGCCGTCGTAGCGGTGTTCGCCGATCTGGGTGGCGCTGACCGGCGACAGCTGCAGCCAGCCTTCCAGCGCGCGCTTGGACAGATCGGCGAAACGGGCGTCGGCCTGTGCGTCGGAAGCGGTGGCGGCCGCGGGCGTCGCCTCGCCGGGGGCGGGCGCGTCGGTCTTCTGGCAGGCGGCCAGGCTGGTCAGGAGGGCAAGGGCAAGCAGGCTAGGGCGCATCGAAATTCTCGCGGCAGTGCACAAAGGATTGGCCCGACACATTAGCGGCTGGAACGTCCCGCCGCATCTGCCATTCGATTACCCTTGTCCCCTTCTACGGTCGAAGCAGGAGCGAACGAAAGATGAAGCACCAGGGAAGTTGCCATTGCGGCCGCATCGCCTTCGAGGTGGAAGGCGACATTACCGAGGTCTACGACTGCAACTGTTCGATGTGCCGTCGGCGCGGCGGCCTGCTCTGGTTCGGGCCGCGCTCAGCGTTCCAGCTGGCCAGCGCGGAACAGGACGTGGGCACCTACACCTTCAACAAGCACGCCATCCAGCACCACTTCTGCGCGAACTGCGGCATCGCGGTTTATGGCGAGGGCGACAACCCGAAGAGCGGGCCGATGATCGCGGTCAATGTGCGCTGCCTGCCCGACGTGGATCTGGCGGCGCTGAAGGTGGTGCCCATCGACGGGACGAGCTTCTGACATGACCCGGAAACAGGGAACATGGCGTGTGGGCGCCATCGTGGCGCTGGTGTTGCTGGTCGCGGCGGGCTGCGCCCGGCACGAGGGCGGCGGCGCCGTCGCCGCGGATTCGGTGCGGAACCCGGCCGGAGGCCAACTGGCCTACGAACACGACGTGGAGATCGTGCAGGAGGCCAGCGCGATTCCCGATCGCCTCAAGGCCAGCCAGCAGGCCTGCGGTACTGGCAAGTTCGGCGCGTGCAGCGTGCTGGCGGTCAGCCAGCAGGGCGGCGACTATCCGCGCGCCAGCCTGACCGTGCGCATCGTGCCGGATGGCGTGGAGCCTTTCATCGCGCAGGCGGCGAAAGGCGCGGACATTGGCAGCCGCAATACCCGGGCCGAGGATCTGGCCCAGGCGGTCGGCGACAACAGCCTGTTGCAGGACCGGCTCACCCGCGAGCGTGATCGCCTGCTGGAATTCCAGCAGCGCCGCGATCTGGCGGTGGCCGACATGATCGCGCTGTCGCAGCAATTGGCGCAGGTCGAGGCGCAGTTGCAGGCGGCGCAGCAGGAAGGCGCCCAGCACCGGCATCGCATCGATACCCAGCGCGTCACCCTCCAGTTCGTCCCGCCCGGCGGACAGAGCGGGCGCGGCGAAATCCGCCAGGCCCTGCGCGATTTCACCGCCACCCTGTCCACCGGCACGGCCTGGACGATCCGCGCGGTGGCGTTCCTGATCCCGGTCGGACTGGTGCTGTGGGTGGTGATCGCGCTGGTGCGCCGCTGGCGGCGCAGGAAAGCCTGATCGGGCCATTGCTTCGCCTTTCAATCTTTCACGGAGAAACCGGACATGTGGCATCGCATCGCGTTGACGGCAGCTTTCCTCATGTCCGCCCCGGCCTGGGCCGGTTGTCCGCCGGAGGGGACGGATGCGGCCTCGCTGCGGTTGCTGAAGGAGCAGAAGTTCGCGGTGGAGGACACCGCCGCGCGCGATGCGTTGGCGCTTGGCCTGGTCGATTGCCTGTCGGATCCGGATCCGGAGATCCGCGACGGCATCGCCTACGAGGGCATCACCGCCTGGCTGCGCGGCGACCAGTTGGCCGAACCGGTGCGCCGACAACTGCTGGAGCGGCTGTACGCGCAACTGGATGGCAAGGACCCCGAGGGTTTCATCCATCCGTTCGCGGCGCTGATGCTGTCCGAAGTCGCGCGCACCGATCGCCTGCAGCCCTGGCTGAGCGCGGACGAGCGCGCCGACATGGTCAAGCGCGCCACCCGTTATCTGGCGTCGGTGAACGACTATCGTGGCTACGATGCGAAGGAAGGCTGGCGCCATGGCGTCGCGCACGGTGCCGACTGGTTGCTGCAGCTGGCGTCCAACGAGCAGGTGAACCGCGAGCAGATCGAGCAGATCCTGGCCGCGCTCACGCTCCAGATCGTGCCCGAGCAGGCGCATGCCTATGTGTTCGGCGAACCCGGCCGGCTGGCC
>NZ_JANJUE010000017.1 GCF_024710765.1 Pseudoxanthomonas sp. | reverse complement strand
GGACGCGGCAGCCGGCTCTATCTTCTGCTTGCGGCGGAAAAGCGGACGATTCACCCATACAACTCCTGCCTTCATGGTTCGCAGGAAAACGAGCGGACACGCATTGCGCCCCCTCCTCCGCTTGCGGGGGAGGGCTGGGGTGGGGGCAGAATGTCTCCGTACCGCTTATCCCGCCGAGAGCGCCCCATCCCAACCTTCCCCCGCACGCGGGGGAAGGGGTGGAAGCGGCGGCCGGATCCATCTTCTGTTTCCGGCGAAGAAAAAACGACCACGGATTCGGCCCAATCCTCCGCTTGCGTGAGAGGACTGGGCGACCCATCCACGCTCAGCGTTCCGGACGGCGGATGACCTCCGGGCCGATGCCATGCGCTTCGCGTGAATGGCGCAGGAAGACGATGAAATCCGCCGCCGGCAACGGTCGCGAGAACAACCAGCCCTGCGCGTAATCCACTCCGCGCGTCTTCAGATAATCCAGCTGCGTGGGCGTCTCCACGCCTTCGGCGACGATATGCAGATTCAGTTCCTGCGCCATCTCGACGATGTGCGCGGTGACCAGGCTGGTGGCCGTGTCCAGGCCGATGGCGTCGACGAAGGATTTGTCGATCTTCAGTGCGTCCAGCGGCAGATCCTGGAGATGGCGCAGGCTGGAATAGCCGGTGCCGAAATCGTCGATGGCCACCGAATGGCCGGCCGCTCGCGCCTGCGCCAGGGTCACCCGCGCCGCCTCGATGTCGATGAAGCCGCGTTCGGTCGCCTCCAGCCAGATCTGCTCCGGCCGGATCCGGGTGTGTGGCAGCGCCTGTTCGAGCACACGCAGGAACCGGCCGCTGCGGATGTCCGCCGCGCACAGGTTGATGGCGATGTGCAGCGCCCGGTCGGCGGCCAGTTCCGCTTCCAGATCACCGACGATGCCATCCAGCACCTGATCGGTGAGCGCTTCGATCAATCCGCTTTCCTCGGCCAGGGGGATGAACTCGTCCGGCGGAACCAGCCTGCCCTCGTGGTGCCGGCGCACCAGCGCCTCGGCACCGACGCAGGCGCCGCTGCGCAGATCCATGATCGGCTGGTAGTGGACGATGAACTGCCGGCGCCGCACCGCGCGCTCCAGTTCGGCCAACGGCGACAGGCGCTGGCGGATCAGCCGGATCGAGAGCGCGGCCAGCGCCGCCAGCACGATCAGCGCCAGGGGCAGCAGTTTCAGCAGATCCGTGCGCAGGCGCCCGGTGGTCCCGGCCAGCGGACGGGTGGCGATCGCCTGCCAGCCATCGCGACGGGACACGCCATACAACTGGCCCGCCGCCGTGCCGCTGGAATCCTTCGTCCACCGCGCCAGCAGCGACGCCGTCGATGGCGTGCTGGCGGTGAGCAGGTGCTCACCCGGCGCGCGGATCGCGATCCGCACGTCGTCCTCGGCCAGCACGTCGAGCAGCCGCTCGGGATTGACCAGCGCGCTGTAGTCGCCACGATGCAGCACCAGCATCGGTGGTGCGTTGCGGATGCGCGGCTGCACCCGCGTGCTCACGCCGATGCCATCGGCGGTGGTGAATTCGACCACGGCGCGGGGAATGTGATCGCGCAGGTTGCCCCATGAACTGCATTGCAGCCGGCCATCGCGGAAGTAGGCCACGTCCTCGGCCGAACGGGTGCCGAGGGTGGCGCGGCGCAGCTCCTCGATGTGCCGGGGTGAACACGGCGCGGCGGTGGAACGCGCAAGTTCCTCGAATGCTGCCCCGACCTCCACGAATGCCTCGCGGGTATGTCCGAGCGCGCGTTCCGCATGCCGCTGCAACTGTGCCTGCTCCTGGCGCAGGCCGGACTGCCAGCCCAGATAGCCCATTCCCGCGAGCGCGGCCAGGCTCGCGGCGATGGCCAGCCCCACGCCCAGCAGCACTACACGTTCCCTGTACATGCAGCCTTCCGGTCGCGGCGAAGGCAACAGGTTAGGCCGCTGTCCCCGCCCTGCCAACCACGCGGCCGCGCGCGACCATGGAATCGAACCTCACCGCGTCGCCGGCAGCGCGTAAGCCACCCGGAACACATCCATGCCGCCATGCTCGTCGCGCTTTCCGGAAAACAGCAGCCGATCCGGCTGCGACCAGTCCAGCATCGGCGCGTAGCTGTCGTGGCGGGGATGATTCACGCCATCGGCCAGGCGTTGTCCCACCGCGTATCCCCCCGGCCCGGCGGCGGCGATGTAAAGGTCCACGCGGTCGCGTCGCAGATCCGCCGCGCGGCTGAACACGATGGTGGCGCCGTCGCCGAGGAAGGTGGCATCGAACTCGTCGGCGGCGGTGTTGATGCTGCCCGGCAAGCCATGCGCCGGGGCGAAACCGTTGCCGTCCCGCGCGGCGAGATACAGATCCTGGCGACCGGCACCGCCGGCGCGATCGCTGGAGAACAGCAGGCGGCCGCCGTCCGGCGAGAGCATCGGCGCGAACTCGTTGCCGGCGCTGTTGACCGTCGGCCCCAGCCATTCCACCGCGCCGAACCCGTCGCCCGTGACCGCAACCCGATACAGATCGTCACCGCCCAGGCCGCCCGGCCGGTCCGAACAGAAATACAGCTGGCGCCCATCCGCCGAGAACGCCGGATCGAAATCGCGGCCCGCGCTATTGAACGGCAACGGTGCCGGCACCGACCAACCCTCGCCCGTGCGGCGCGACATCCACAGATCGTAGCCACCCGCGCCGCCCGGCCGATCCCGGCTGAACCAGATCGCGGTGCCGCCGTCCGGACTGAGGGTCAGGCGTATTTCGCTGAAGGACGTGGATACGACCCCCGGTGCGAAACGCTCGACCTGACCGGTGATCGCCAGCGCCGGTGGTTCGCCACCGCCGGCCAGCGCTGTCCACAGGAACATCGCCATCCATCGCATCGTCATCACGGTCGCCTCAGCCCATGCGGGTGAAATCGCTGATCCAGTCGGTGTCCCAGCTCGTCCCGCCGTCGCTGGAACTGGCCTGCTCCCAGCGCGCCGAACGCGGCGTGATCCGCGACCAGATCACCCGCGTGCGGATCGCGCGGTCCTGGACGATCTCCTCGCCGGTGAATACGCCCTCGCCGTTGCGGAACCGTCCCCGCAGCGGCGCGCCGATGCGATCCGGCATGCGTCCGTCCAGCCACCAGCTCGACCATTCGCCCTGCGCCGGATCCCACGCGCGTATGCCCATGCCGCGCAAGTCGCCGTCCGGCATCCGCATCAGGTTGTCGCCGACGTTGCCGAAGCCGCCCAGCACCGGCCAGTTGTGAAACGTGCCGTCGAATTCGTCCCAGCGATCCGCGCGCGACAGGCGCGGGCGGCGCTGGTGGCGCACCTGCCAGCGGCCGGCCAGGAAATTCCAGTCGTCCGGCGCGTCCGCCAACCGCGGCAGCGGCGTGGGCTCGGCCGCCGTGCGGGTGAACCAGTTGCGCCAGTTGACTTCCCAGCTGCCGCCGCCGTCGCCGGAGAACGCCTGTTCCCACCATGGCCGCGCGCCATGGATGTCGTGCCAGCGGAAACGCATGAGGATCGGCTTGCCACGCAGGGTGTCCTGCCCGATGAAGCTTCCCCCGTCGCCGCTGAAACCGCCGCGCACCGGCGGCTCGATATGGCGGGGATTGCGCGCGTCCAGCCACCAGATCGCCCATTGGCCGGAGGCGGCATCGAAGGCGCGGATGCCCAGACCGCGATAGGTGCCGCCGGGCAGTTCCATTTCGTTGTCGTCGATGGTGCCGAGTCCATCCAGGGTCAACCAGGCCGCGCTGCGGCCGCCGAACGACTCCCACTGATCGCTGCCGGCCAGCCGCTCCTTCAACCGGCGATGGCGGACGTCCCAGTTGCCGACCAGCCAGCGCCAATCCGCGCGCGGGTCGGCCGGCCGCGTGCTGGCCCGGGCGCTGGCCTGGGCGCCGGCCGGCGTGGGCCAAGGCAGCGCGCAGGCCGTGCCCGCGGCGAACGCCAGCAGTACCCGGCGGCGTTGCGCATCGAATTCGAGGGAGGTGGCGTTCGGCATGGCGGCCCCGGCAGTGGCAGGAAGATTCACCGCCATGCTGGCGCGCCACGGCGCACGTTGACCACGCGAACCTCGGTGCCCAGACTAAGCCGCACTTATGGTCGGTGAACCCCATCGCTTTCCGTCGCTAGCCGCCATCCGCGCCTTCGAGGCGGCCGCGCGGTCGGGCAGCTTCGCGCGCGCGGCAGAGGAGCTGGACACCACCGCGGCCTCGGTCAGCTACCACGTGCGCCGGCTGGAACAGCAGATTGGCGCGCCGCTGTTCCTGCGCGGCGCCAACCGGGTGCAACTGACCGAGTCCGGCGAAATCGTCGCCCAGGAAGCGATCCGCGCATTCGCCGCACTGCGCGCGAGTTTCAGCCGCGCGGCCGCGGTCAACGAGGCGCGCCTGTCGCTGACCACCCTGCCGACCCTCGGCGCGAGCTGGCTGACCCCGAAACTCGGCGGTTTCCGCCGGCGCCATCCGGACATCGCGATCGAGCTGGATCTGTCGGCCCAGGCCGAGGATCTGAGCGGCGGCCGTTTCGACGCGGCGATCCGCAATGGCGACGGGCAATGGCCCGGCCTGCGCAGCGTCGAACTGTTCCCCAGCATCTTCATGCCGCTGTGCGCGCCGGCGCTGCGCGAGGCCGCCGCCGATCTGGCGAGGCCGGAACGATCGTCGCCGGTGCCGCTGCTGGGCCGGCCGGACTGGTGGGCGCTGTGGTTCCGCGGCGTCGGTGCCGACACGCCCCTGCCGCCCGAACGCTTCGCCACCCAGTTGTCCGCCGAACACCTGGACATCGCCGCGGCCATCGCCGGCCAGGGCATCGCGATCGGTTCGCCGCTGCTGTTCCATGACGAAATCGCCGCCGGCCGGCTGGTGCCGGCACATCCGCACGTCGCCGGCGATGGCCGCGCGTTCTGGTTCACCTATCCGGTGGCGCGACACGCCAGCCGCAAGATCGCCTGTTTCGGCGAATGGCTGGAAGGCGAGGCCGCGCGGGCCCGCGAAAGCGCGCGCGGATGGCTGCGCGCGGCGCGCTTCCCGGCCGGCTGAACCACGCGTCGGCTCAGGGCGTGGTGGCCTGGCGCCGATCCAGGCGGTCGCGCGGCGGCGGCTGCACGCGCAGCGCCTGCAGCCGGCAGACGTCGACGTTCTCGTAGACCATGCGCTGGCCGGTACGGAAGGTGAAGCGCACGTCGTAGCGGCATCCGGTCCCGCGCAGTTCGACGGTCGAGGAATCCCCGCCGCCGCGCACCGTTTCGCCCAGGGGCACTTCCTGGAACGCGCCGCTGCCGGGTTCGGCCACTTCCAGCCGGTCGATGCCGTCGTGGGCGCGGTTGACCAGCGCCAGGTAACGGATCCCGGTCGACGCCGCGGGCTCCGAAGCGGATGCGGTGGTCGCGGAAAGGATCATCAGTGCCGCGACGAGCGCGGCCATCGGGAAGGAATGACGCTGACGCATGGTGGAGTCTCCGGGGGCAACCGGCCGCCGCCATGGCCGCCGTTGCGTGCATCAGGCGGCGTCCCGCGCACTCCCGGCAACGGATGCGGGACGAATCGTCGTGGCCGTGTTCCCAATCGTAGTGAAGCGCCCCTCGCTTTTTGTTTGCGCCGAAGTGCGCTTAGGATGCCCTGCCCCTTTGCCAGCCGCCCGCCGCGATACCCGCATGAAGATCCGCCTGGGAACCATCGAAATAGGACTGGCCCGCTACCTGGCCCTGTGGCTGCCGGTGACCCTGGTGTTTGTCGTGCAGGGCATCATCGACGACCTGGCCTCCGGCCAACTGTGGGCGCTCACGGATTACCTGCGCTGGTCGATCATCGTCTGGTACATCTGGGCCGCGCTGGCGCCGTGGGTGTTCCGGCTGGCCGAACGCCATCCCGTGCAGCCGCCGTACCGCGCCGGGCCGCTGCTGTTCCATCTGTTCGCCGCCAGCGGCCTGACCCTGCTGTCGATGGTGGCCGGCGCCTTCATCTCGACCTTCTTCGAGCCCAGTTCCTTCGGCGAACAGCTCTTCCAGTTCTTCACCAAGTACATCACCATCGGCGTGGTGACCTATTGCGCGCTGGTCGCCATCCAGCACTCGCTGCGCTTCCAGGCCGAAAAGGCCCGCCGCGAGCTGGAAGCCAGCCAGCTGGCCACCGAACTGGCGCAGTCGCGGCTGCAGGTGCTGAAGACCCAGCTGCAGCCGCACTTCCTGTTCAACACCCTGCACGCCATCGTCACCCTGCTGGACGAGGACAAGATCAGCGCCGAGGACATGCTGCTGCGGCTGAGCGATCTGCTGCGCGCGTTCCTGGAGGACTACGACGGCCAGGAGATCACCCTGCGGCGCGAACTGGCGTTGCTGGATCTGTACCTGGGCATCCAGCGCAAGCGTTACGGCGACCGCCTGACCACCCAGATCTACATCGCTCCGGACACCCTCGATGGCGCGGTGCCCAGCCTGCTGCTGCAACCCATCGTGGAGAACGCCATCCGCCATGGCATCGGCCAGCGGGTGGGCGCCGATCGTGTCGAGATCGAGGCGCGGCGCGAAGGCGATCAGCTTCTGCTGGAAGTGCGCAACGGCAACAGCACGCTGGAGGAAGGCGGCAGCCCCGGCGGCCACGGCATCGGCCTGTCCAACACCCGCCTGCGCCTGCGCGAACTGTACGGCGAGGACGCCGATCTGCGCCTGGACATGACCTGGCCACAGGGCGTGGCCTGCCGCATCCGCCTGCCCTACCGGCCGCTGGAGGAACTGGACGACGTGCCGGAGCACGTGCCCGCATGAGCATCGGCGTGCTGGTGGTGGACGACGAGCCGATCGCCCGGCATGCGATCGTCCGCCAGCTGCGCGCGGATCCGGACATCGACCTGCTGGGCGAATGCGGCGACGGCGCCTCGGCGCTGGCGGCGATCCGCGCGCAGTCGCCGGATCTGGTGTTCCTGGACATCCAGATGCCGGCGATGACCGGCATCGAGGTGGTCGACGCGATCGGCCAGGCGCGGATGCCGGCGATGGTGTTCGTCACCGCCTACGAGCAGTACGCGGTGAAGGCGTTCGAGGCCAACGCGGTGGACTACCTGGTCAAGCCGTTCAGCCGCGAACGCTTCGCGGCGACGCTGGCGCGCGCCAAGGAGCGCCTATCGGCCGGTCGCGCGCCGAACGGCGGCGAATCCCGGCGGATCCTGCAGGCACTGGAGGACCTGCGCCAGCGCGACGCCTGGCTGCAGCGGATTCCGGTGCGCGTGGACGAGCACGTGGTGCTGGTGCCGGTGGACGACATCGTCTGGATCAAGGCCAGTCGCAACACGGTGGAACTGCACCTGGCCGATCGCGTGCACGAGCTGCGCGAGACCATGTCCACCCTGGCCGAACGCCTGGACCCGCGGCACTTCGCCCGCATCCACCGCTCGGCGATCATCAACGTGCGCCGGGTCAAGGCGATCCATCCATGGTTCAACGGCCACCACGTGGTCACCCTGGACACCGGACAGGAATTGCGGATGAGCCGTTACCAGCACGAAGCCTTCCTGCGGCTGGTGACCACGCGGCAGGCGGAGCGATAGCGCGCCGCCGCGCGGTTCCCGCCGGCCCCTGACCGGATCAGCGCGGGCGCTGCGAAGGATGAGGCAAGGCGACCGGCTGCGCGGGTGCGGGCCGCGCCGGGGCGTTCTTCTGGAGAGCGCGCACGCCCTTCGCGACGGAGACGGGCGGCCGCGACGGGAGCGCGCCGGTGGTTCGTCCCTGCGATGCGTCCGCGAGCCGCGCGTCCATCGCATCGCTCCGGATGGCGAACACCGACACGGCCCCGGCCAGGCCTTGCGCCTGCTGCTCCATGCTGCGCGCGGCGGCGGAGGCCTCCTCGACCAATGCGGCGTTCTGCTGGGTGGTCTCGTCCATCTGGGTGATGGTCTGGTTGACCTGCTCGATGCCGGCGGACTGCTCCTGCGAGGCGGCGGCG
>NZ_JANJUE010000009.1 GCF_024710765.1 Pseudoxanthomonas sp. | reverse complement strand
CGGGTGGCGTTCCACGTTACGCCATACCAGTAATCCAGCAGATGAGTGACGTTGAACAACTGAGCAGTTGCCAGCAGCTCGGGCGTTTCGATCTCGTAGCGGCGCAGTTGCTTGATCGCACGCTCGATAGCGCCCCCGTCTTTCGGGTTTTTGTGCTCGACGATAACCACGGGGATACCGTTGATCACAAACATCACGTCGGCGCGGTTGCCCTTGGGTCGTGCAGGCGGCTTAATCTTCCATTCCCAAGTTACGTGGAATTCATTCGCGGCCGGATGATCGAAGTCGATTAGCGTGACAGGACGGTGCCGCTTTTCGTCCTCGTCGTACCAGGAGCGCTCTCCACGCAACCAGGAGAGCAATTCGCGGTTGCCGTCGATAGTCGCCGGGAAGGCGTCCAAGGTTTCGACGATCGAACGAACAGCATCGGCCGTCAGCCAAGGGTTAAAGGCAGCAAGCTTGGCTTCCAGTACGTCGCGAAAGAAGGTACCTGCGTCGCCGCCGCGCTTGGCGCGGGCATCGTCGGGCGTGATCGTCGTCCAGCCGATTTCGGCGGCGTGCTTGACCATCGGAAACTGCACAGTGCCCGCTTCGCTGATTTTGAGGGGCTTGTTCATGTTGTGGTCTCCGAGGCTTGCGCTTGCTCCAGCGCCGACAGGTCGAGGTCGGCGACGCGGATGTCACCGGCCATCAGCTTTTGCAGCAGGGACTGGAACAGTTCTTCGAGCACGGCGCGCTTTTGCCGGTGCAGGTCGATCTTGCGGTCGATGGCATCGAGGATGGCGACGATTTCGCGCTGTTCGTCGAGTGTGGGCGGCAACGGCAAGGGCAGCGAATCAATCGTGCCGGTGTTCAAGTTGTATTTGCCGTCAGCGGCCGGGGTTGCCCGGCCCGCCACCAAGGACGTTCCCATATCGGAGGCGTAGAAGTACGCGACATATCGCGGTTCGATACCCGACTTGAGGCGAGCGCGAATCAGGTAGGACGCAAAGAGTGCCTCCGCAGGTTCGCCTTGATAGACGGCGCAAGAGCCCAGCCGTTCCAGAACGCCATTGGTGCGGATAAAGAGAAGGTCGCCGCTCTGAAGGACGTACTTGGCGGCGTCTTCAGCGGTGAGGTCGCAATACTTCAAGTCTGCGGCATTCACGCGACCCGGCTCGACGTTCGGGATGCGCAACACGGGATAGCGGCGCTTTTCAACGGAGCAGTGAATGGATGTGCCGTATTGCAACCACTCGCGTACCGACTGGAACTCAGCGACTTCCCAACTCTCCGGCACCAGCCCGATCTCGGTTTCCTTCTGCGCCTCGCCGCGCAGGCCGCGCGTGAACAGTTCGCGCATGGCGGCGCGTTTGAGTTCTTGCGCGGTTGCTTCTGCCGTGCGCTCGGTATCGATGCCGAGACGGCACCTGTCGAGAACATCCGCAATGCGGGCCTGTTCGTCGGGCGGCGGCAACGCGACCTGAATCTGGTCGATCTTGGACTGATTGAGCGTATTGCCCTTGATCTGCCGGTCTTGGTGGTCGGTGTAATCGACCTGCGACAGGAAATACCCCAGATACCGCTGATCGACGCCTTGCCTCGGGTAGATCGAGATGATGGCCTCGTTGTGGCATGCCGGAACACCAAGCGTCGCCACGCGCCCGATGGTGAGCTTGAAGCTCATCAGCAGCGTACCCGCAGGAGCGATGCGTTCGCGGAAAACATTCTTGAAAGCAGCTTCCGAAATGGACTCCGCCGTTTCAATGAGAGTGCCGTATTCCTCCATGTCCGAAATCGCCACCCATGGAACCTGATTAGCGCCCTCCGCCCAATACGCAGGATTTGCACGGGCAGGCGTGCGCCCCGTCGCGTAGCGTGCGACATCACTAAACGGCTCGACCGTCCAGCTTTCCGGCAATTCCATCATTGGACCACCCCAGAAAGCAGTTGGTAGAGAGCCTTGTTTACCTCAGCCACCTGCGCATCCAGCTTCATCAATTCGGCAATCAGTTGCGGCAAGTCACGGTGCTCAGCAGCATCGTTCTGCCCTACCCACCGGCTTGGACTCAGGTTGTAGTCGGCTTCCTCTGCCTGCTGCATGGTGATGACTGCCACTTCACCATCCACCGCCTCACCATTGAGATAAGCCGCCGCCAGAAGCTTGATCTCTTCCTCTGGCAAATAGTTCTTAGGCCGCCCCTTGCGGAAGTGCTTACTGGCATTGAGCAGTGTGATTTTCCACTTTCGAGCCGCCGGTTTGCGCTTGTTGAGCACAACAATCACGCCCGCTGCTGGGGTGTTGTAGAACAAGTTTTCGGGTAGCAGGATCACGCCGTCGATCAGGTCGTTGTCGACGAACCACTTACGGACGTTTCGCTCCTTATCCTCGTTCTTGCTGCCGGAGCCACGCGTCACTGCGCCAGTGTCCAGCACCACCGCCGCACGGCCATCGGCAGACAGGCAGGCAAGCGTGTGCTGCAACCACGCCCAGTCGCCCTTGCCGCTAGTGATGCCCCCCGCCGTTTGGAAGCGGTCGAACGGGTCATTCTTGAACAGCTCCGGCGCAAACGGCTGATTCCACATCGGGTTGGCCACCACGATGTCGTGCCCACGAATCTTCCCGCTGGCATCGCGGAACTTGGGATTGATCATGGTGTCGCCGCGCGCCAGCTCCACCTCCATGTCATGGATGATGGCGTTCATGCGCGCCACTGCGAAGCTCTCGGCTTGCAGCTCCTGGCCACTGAGTTTGAGCGGCACGCGGCTGGTGGGATCCAGTTCCCGCGCCACGAGCTGCAGCTTAATCAGCAGACCCACCGAACCGCACGCATAGTCGTGGCAGGTTTCGCCTGGGCGCGGGCGCAGGATGTGCGCCATCAGGAAGCCCACCTCGGTCGGAGTGAAGAATTCGCCTGCGCTCTGACCCGAGCCTTCGGCAAACTTGCGTAGCAGGTATTCGTAGGCGCGGCCCAGGAAGTCCGGCTGCACATCGGCCAGGCCGAGGCGATAGCGCGGGTCGGAGAAAGTCTCGACCACACCCCGCAACTTGGCGGGGTTGATATCGCGCTCGCCATTGCGCTCCGCCGCGAAGTCCACCACATCGATGACACCCGAGAGGTCGGGGTTCTGTTTGACCACAGCGCGCACCGCCTTGGTCAGGTGCTCGCCAATGTCGCGTGGGGCCGTGGGGCGACCTTTGTCGTCCACCGGCCAGTTGTAGGTTTCGCGTCCGCTGATCACCGTCCAGCGCGCTTCTGGCGGCAAGTAGAACCGCAGCAGCGAATGATCCGTTTCGGCGATTTCCAGCGCAGTGGCCTTGTCACCGTACTCTTCGGCCAGACGCGCAATTTCGTCATCGAACACGTCTGACAAGCGCTTCAGGAACAAGAGCGGGAGCAGGTAGTCCTTGAATTTGGCGGCGTCCTTCTCCCCCCGAATGGAGCAGGCCGCGTCCCAGAGCATCTGCTCCATCGACTTGGTCGAGGGGGCCGTTTCGACACGGGTACGGGGGCGGCGCGCCAAAGCGGGGGCGGCGGCCGCCCCCTCCTCGTCGACACCCGCCTCCAAAGCCAGCGCAGCAATAGCTTCCGCCTGGGCGCGCTGGGGCTTGCTGGCTGCGCCCTCCCAGCGGTTTACTGTGGCGAAGGAGACGCCAAGCCGGTCGGCAAGCTGCTCCTGCGTCAGATCGAACTTGGCGCGGATGGCACGCAGGGTGTTGGCGGTGGTGGCTTTATTTGTCATATTTGCGATATTTGATATATAGCAAATAATTGTCAACCCCCTCGCACATCCTTTTAAATAACCTCAGCGAGCTGCTCGGTCCCACCGGCGACCCACCTGTCGCAAGTGGCTGATTTCTGGAATCCCTCAGATCACCCCCGCCCCCCACCCCGCGTCGTCGCCGCCTCCACCAGCGGATACCCACTGAACGGCTTGACCTCGTCCATCAGGAAGTACGAGACGATCTTCTCCACGCCGTAGTCGCCGCCGAGCAGCAGGCGGGCGATGTCTTTCCAGTGGTGCACGTCGTTGACGATGACCCGCAGCAGGTAGTCGTAGGCGCCTGAAATCCGGCAGGCCTCCACCACTTCGGGCATGGCCAGGATGCGGCGGTCGAATTCGGTGAATTCTTCCAGGGCGTGCTGTTTGAACGAGACCTGGGCGAGCACGACGGTCGCCGAGCGGATGCGGTCCACGGCGACGTGGGCGCGGTAGCCGCGGATGAGTCCCCTGGCCTCCAGCGTGCGTACGCGGGCCAGGCAGGCGCTGGGCGAGAGCGCGACCCGTTCGGCCAGGGCCTGGTTGGTGATGCGGGCGTCCTGCTGCAGCACATCCAGGATCTTCAGGTCGATGCGGTCCGGCGTTTTGGCGGTCATGGGCGTCCGGTGGTTGGGGGGGCCGCAGGTTGTTCACCATTTGGCGGTCCTCGCCGCAGATTCTGCATATTTTTTGCGGGAGACCAACCACATCTTCGGCCTCCCGCACAGCAGCATCATTTGAATCAACCAGTTAGCGCGACTCTGGCGCCCGTTGATTCTGCTGGACAGCGGTAGCCTTTTTCACTTTCACTCGGGTCAGCCATGTTGGCCGAGGCGCGAAAGCCGCCGCCGGCCCTTTCCATCGCCATCCCGGGGAACCGTGTCATGTCATCGCATCCGCGTCTTCGCAAGCTCACCCGCGCCATCCGTTTCGGTTGCTGTTTCGGCCTGATGGCCAGTACGCCTGCCTGGGGACAGGACGCGGCGCCGCAGGCGGACCCCGACTCCGCCACCAACCTGGAAACCGTGGTGGTCACCGCCGGCAAGTTGAACGAGTCCGTCCGCGAGATTGCCGGTTCGGTCTCGGCGGTCACCGACCAGCAGTTGCAGGACCTGGGCGCGCAGTCGTTGGCCGACTACATCCAGCGCACCCCCGGCGTGGTCTTCAACAGCTACCAGCCCGGCGTGTCCCATGTGGTGATGCGCGGCATCGCCACCAGCGCGGGCAATGTGCAGGGCCAGCCGACCACGGGCTACTTCCTCAACGAAGTCCCGCTGACCGAGCCGGGTTGGACCATCGCCATTCCCGATGTGGATGTCTTCGACCTCAACCGCGTCGAGGTGCTGCGCGGGCCGCAGGGCACGCTGTTCGGGTCGGCCTCGATGGGCGGCGCGGTCAACTACGTGGCCAACGTGGCCGATGCCAGCGGGTTTGATGCCTCCGCCGAGCTCACCGTCAGCCAGACGAAGAACGCCGACGTCGGTTTTGCCGCCAAGGCGATGGTGAACGTGCCGCTCAAGGAGGATCTGCTGGCGGTGCGCGCGGTGGCGCAGTACCGCGATGCGCCGGGCTTCCTCGACAACATAGGCACGGGCCGGAAAGGCGCCAATGACAGCACGCTGGAGGGCGGCCGCCTGTCGGTGGTGCTCACCCCGAGCGAAGCGACCACCCTGACCTGGCTGAGCCTGCTGCAGAACAGCGACAGCGACGACAACAGCTATCAGATCGTCGGCCTGGGCGATCTGGAGCGCAACACCGCGCTGCCGGAGTTCACCAACACCAAGATTGCCGTGCACAGCCTGCGGCTGGACCAGGATCTGGGCTTTGCGGATCTGACGGCGCTGCTGGCGCACCAGAAGAAGCAGCAGGACTGGCGGTTCGACTACACGCCGATCCGCGCGGCCTACAACGCCGACCTGGGCCTGGACCTGAGCACGCCGCTGTACATCGTGTCCGGTGGCGAAAGCCGGGGCAAGAGCATCGAACTGCGTCTGGCGTCCAAACCGGGCGGCCGCGTGGACTGGCTGATCGGCGGCATGTACTTCGACTCGGACAAGGATCTGTACGAGCGCATCGGCGCCGAAGGCGCGGCGGGAGCGTTCGACCGGTCGCCGCTGTTCGGTCCGGGCAGCGGTGCGGTCATCGCGCCGGACGGGCAGATATTCAACAGTTTCCTGACCGATCTCGCCGGCTCGGAGGCCGCGCTTTTTGGCGAGGCCAGCTTTCATTTCAACGCGCAATGGAAGCTCACCGCCGGCGGCCGCCTGTTCCGCAACAAGGTGCGCACCACGAGCACCCAGGTCGGCTTCTCGACCTATCCCGGCAACCCGATCATTTCCCGGCAGCAGACCGAGGAGGACGGGTTCAACCCGAAGCTGTCGCTGACCTGGCAGCCCAGCGCCGATGTGATGGTTTATGGCCTGGTCTCGGAAGGCTTCCGCTTTGGTGAGCCGAACACCGCCGGCCTCAGCGCGTATCCGGTGCCGTCGGGTTCCAGGAGCGACAGCCTGGTCAACTACGAACTCGGTACGCGTACCACCTGGGCCGATGGCCGCCTGTTGCTGGACGCGACGCTGTTCTACGTGGACTGGAAGGACATCCAGTTGCGTCTGCAGACGCCGGACCTGTTCAACTATGCGAGCAATGGCGGCAAGGCCTACAGCCGCGGCATCGAGGTGGCGGCGACCTGGCGTCCGACGGATGCGTTCGAATGGCAGGGCTCGGCCACCTGGCAGCATGCGCGGCTGGACGAGGATCTGTTCATCCTCTACTACGGCACCGCGCCGGCCGGCTCGCAGCTGCCGGGTTCGGCCGACTGGACGGTCAGCAATCTGCTGAGCTACCACTTCGACACGCGCTTCTCGCCGACCGTGTCGCTGTCGCATCAGTATGTCGGCGGCGGCATCAGCGATCTCAACTCCGCGGTGCCGGGCGTCGCCCCGAATCGCCAGGGCAACTACAACCTGTTCGATCTGCGCTACCGGATGACCTTCGGCAACACCGAGGTGACCCTGTTCGGCAGCAATCTCACCGACAAGCGCGGCATTACCCGCACCGTGCCCGAAACCAATGGCATTGGCCAGGGCGTGGTGCGACCGCGCACCTACGGCGTGACCGTGCATTGGCGCTACTGACGCGATGGAAGGGAGTGCCGTCGTGAAAGCGCGTTCGATCGGACGCTGGCAGCTGGCCGCCCGCCGCAAATCGCTGGAAGCGGTGGTGGCCGATGGCGAGCGCGCCGGCCTGCACCGGCGGCTGGGCGCCGGCAGCCTGCTGGTGCTGGGCGTGGCCAACATTCTGGGTGCCGGCATCTATGTCGTCACGGGCACGGCGGCGGCCAGCTTCGCCGGTCCCGCCGTGGTGCTGGCCTTCGTGCTGGCGGCGTTGGCCTGCGGCTTCACCGGGCTGTGCTATGCGGAGCTGTCCTCGGTCATCCCGGTGTCGGGATCGGCGTATTCGTACTGCCACGTGACCCTGGGCGAGGGCGCGGCGTGGGCGCTGGCGTGGATGGTGATCCTGGAGTATCTGCTCGCCGCCGCGGCGGTCGCGGCGGGGTTTGCCGGTTATCTCACCAGCCTGCTCGGCGACTGGCACGTCGCGGTGCCGCTGGCGTTGGCCACCTCCAGCGTCACCGCCAGCCAGCAGGGCGGGCATACCGAACTGGCGTTCAGCGGTGGAATCAACCTGGTCGCCCTGCTGGCCGTGCTGGCCGCGGCGGCCGTGCAGATTGCCGGCGTCGGGCGCTCGGCCTGGGCGAACCTGGTGCTGGTGCTGATCAAGATCGCGGTGTTGCTGGCGTTCGTGGCGGTGGGTTCGCAGTTCATCGATGCGGCCAACTGGCGGCCGTTCCTTCCGCCGAACGAAGGCGGTTTTGCCTATGGCTGGCCCGGTGTTCTGCGGGCCGCGGCCATGCTGTTTTTCGCCTACCTCGGGTTCGAGACCGTCTCGATGGCGGCCGCCGAAGCGCGCCAACCGCGCCGGGATGTGCCGGTGGGCATCCTCGGCTCGCTGGTGGTCTGCACGGTGCTCTATATCGCCGCGGGCGCGGTGCTGACCGGCCTGGTGCCTTTCCGCGAACTCGGCGTTCCGGATCCGGTGGCGCTGGCGGTCGATCGCATCGGCTGGCCCGGCTTCGCCGTGCTGATCAAGATCGGGGCGCTGACCGGACTGGGCTCGGTGCTGCTGGCCAATGCCTATGGCGCCTCCCGCATCAGCCTGAGCATCGCCCGCGACGGTCTGCTGCCGGCGTTCTTCACCCGCGTGCATCCGAAGCTGGGCACGCCCTGGCTGGCCAGCGTGGCCTTTGGCGCGGCCAGCGCGCTGCTGGCGGCGCTGCTGCCCATCAGCATCCTGGGCGATCTGATCTGCCTGGGCATCGCCTCGGCCTTCATCGTGGTGTGCATCGCGGTGATGTGGCTGCGCTCCCGGCGCCCGGATCTGCGCGGCGGATTCCGGGTGCCGCTGGGTGGCGTGTGGATAGGCCGCACGTGGATTGGCGTGGTTCCCGTGCTGGGCATCGTGATGTGCCTGGCGATGATGGCCCCGGTCATTGGCGACATGGTGGCGCAGGTGCGGCGTGGCGATGTGCTGCCCGCGACCATCCTGGTGGCCTACATCCTGGCCGGCGCCCTGCTCTATCTCGGTTATGGCCAGCGCCGGGCACGCCGGCAAATGCAGGATTCCAACGCATGACTTCAGACGTTTTTCCCCTGGCCCAGGCGCTGCAGCTGGGCTGCCTGGATGCGCACGACCAGTCCGCGCTGGTGCGCCGCGGTGAGCTCTCGCCACGCGAGTTGACCGCGGCCGGCATCGTGCGCGCACGCCATCTGGATCCCACGCTGGGCGCGCTCAGTCATGCCGACTTCGAGGGTGCGCTGGATCGCGCCGCGCGCGTTCCTGCCGATGCGCCGATGGCCGGCGTGCCGTGGCTGCCCAAGGATTCGTTGCGCTATCCGGGCATGCCCACGCGCGGCGGCTCGCGTTCGCGCAGCGGCATCCCGGCGACCGATGCGCCGCCCTTCGTCCAGCGGTTCGATGCGGCCGGACTGGTGGCCATCGGCAAGAGCGCCATGCCCGAGTTCGGCCTGATGGGATCCACCGAGCCGCTGCTCGGCCCGGTCACGCGCAATCCCTGGAGCCTGGAGCATTCGCCCGGCGGTTCCAGCGGTGGCGCGGGCGCCGCGCTCGCCGCCGGCATCGTGCCGTTGGCCCATGGCAGCGACGGGGCCGGGTCGATCCGTATTCCGGCCTCGGCCTGCGGCGTGGTCGGCCTGAAGCCCGGGCGGGGCGCCACCGTGGCGGTGCGCGGCCGTCATGCCATCGAGGATCTGATCGTCGCCGATAGCCTGATGTCGCGCAGCGTGCGCGATACGGCCTGGGCATTCGCGGCCGCCTACCCGGATGCGGACTTTAGCGTGCAGGGGCTGACGCGCCCGCCCCGGCGTCTGCGAATCGGCGTGATTGAAACCTCCTTGCCCGGCTTGGCGCCGGACCCCGTGGTTTCCCATGTGTTGGAGAAGGCAGTCGCGCTGTGTACTTCGCTCGGCCATCAGGTCGAGACCACCGCGTATCCGCTGCCCGGTCCGGAGGTATGGCAGGCGTTGTACACGCTGTGGTCCAGGCTGGGCCTGGATGCCGTGGAGATCGCCGCCGCGCAGGGCGGTGATGAATTCGCCGCCCTGTCGCTGGAACCGTGGACGCACGGCCTCGCCCACTACCACCGCACGCATTGCGGCGTGGCGGAACTGGAGCAGGCCTACGCGACCGTGGCCGCGCTGCCCACCGCGTTCGCCGCGCTTCATCAACAGGTCGACGTACTGCTGACACCCACCCTCCGCAGCCCTCCTCCCCGGCTGGGTGAACTGACGCCGGATCGCGACTTCGAGGCATTGCTTCCCGCGATGTTCCATTGGATGAGCTATACCCCGCTGCAGAATCTGGCGGGCACCCCGGCGATATCGCTGCCGTTGGGACAGCGCGATCGATTGCCGATCGGCGTGCAGTTCGCCGCCGACCGCGGACAGGAGCCGCTGCTGCTGCAGCTGGCCGCCGAGCTGGAACAGGCGGCGCCCTGGCACGACCGCTGGCCCGATGTTTCCACCGCCACCGCGCTGAAGGAGTTGCGCTGATGGGACATGTCCGTGACAGCCGCTACGCGGCCCGAACGCAGGAAGACGTGCTGCGCCTGCTCGCCACCCAACCGCTAGCCTGGCTGGTGTCGTCCGGCGGCGAGGATGCCGCGTTTACCCCGCTTCCGCTGCGGGCGGAATGCGACGCCAACGGCACGCTGGTGGCGCTGCGTGGCCATCTGGCCAAGCGCAATCCGCACGTCGCCCGCCTGCAACGCGACGGCCGCGCGCAGGCGCTGGTGATGGGGCCGCAGGCCTATGTGTCTCCCAGCTGGCTCGATGACCGGACCCAGGCGCCGAGCTGGAACTATGCCGCCGCGGTTTTCGATCTGGAGGTCCGCGTAAGTTCGGAAGAAGCAGATATCCGCACTGAACTGGAGGCACTGACGGCGCAGATGGAGTCCGGTCGTCCGCATGCCTGGTCGCTGGATGAAATGGGCGAGCGTTATGCGCGATTGGCCGCCGGCGTGGTTTCGTTGCGCGGCGCGGTGCTCGAGGCGCGTGCCACGTTCAAGCTTGGCCAGGACGAGGCGCGGCATGACTTCGCCCAACTCCTGATCGGACTGGAGGCCGGTGGCGAGCACGCACTGGTGGGCTGGATGCGCGAGTTCGCGGGTGATGCGAAGGAGCGCGCATGAGCCGCAGCCTGGAGGCGCTGGATCCGCAGATCCGCGGTTTCATCGAAGACGTCTGCCGGGAAGGCGCCCGCCTGCGCGGTGGCCGCGAACTCGACTGGCCCGAACGCCGGCTCATCGCCGCCCAGGCGCGCGCGCCCTGGCGTGAAGGCGGCCCGCGCATGGTCGCCACGCGGGACTACCGCCTAGCCTCTCCGTACGGGGAATTCGGCCTCCGTGTGTTGTATCCGCGAACCCTGGAGGCGCAGCCATCCCCCGCGCTGGTGTACTTGCACGGTGGCGGGTGGTGCATGTTCGGGCTCGATACGCATGACCGTCTTCTGCGCGAGTACGCCGATGCGTCGCAACGGGTGGTGGTTGCGATCGACTACAGCCTGGCCCCCGAGCATCCCTACCCGGCGGCGCTCGACCAGGCCGTCATCGCATTGGACTGGCTGCACGAGCACGGCGCGGATGCGGGTATCGATGCCCAGCGTATTGCGTTGGGCGGTGATTCCGCCGGCGCCAATCTTGCCGTGGCGGCGGCGCTGCGCCTTCGCCTGGCCGGACAACTGGCGCGCGTATCCGCGCTGGTCCTCAACTACGGCGCCTGGACGCCGGTTCTTTCCGCGCTTGCGCGCCAGAGCCTTGGGACCTCCGAGGACATGCTCAGCGGCGCGGAGATGGACGAATTCTGGACCGCGTATCTGGGACCCGAGGCCGAGCGCGCTGTCACTCCGTTGTCGGCGCCGCTTCTTGCGGAACTGCAGGATTTGCCACCGGCGCTGCTGCTCTGGGGAGATCGCGACGTGCTGGCCGAGCAGAACCAGGCGATGGCGCGACGGCTGGTGCAGGCGGGCGTGCAGGTGCATGCCCATGTTTATCCCGGCGCGCCGCACAGCTTCATCGAAGCGATGTCGGTCTCCGAGCAGGCGCGCGATGCCATCGCCCGTGGGGCAGAATGGATACGCCGGCACACCCAGGTTTTCTCTTCGCAAGGACTCTCCGCATGAGGCCGATGCTTCACCGCCTGATCGTCATCGGCCTGATGATGCTGGCGCTACCGATCTTGGCCCTGGCGCAGGCAACGCCGGTGATTCCTACGCCGGAAATGATCATGGCGCTCAAGGTCGTCGGCGATCCGCAGATCGGTCGCGAGGGCCGCTGGATCGCCTATACCGTGGGCACTCCCCAAAGCCACGGCAAGCGACCGCTCAGCCGCATCTGGCGTGTGTCGGCGACCGGAAAAGGCGGCGCCCGTGAAATTCCTGCGCCCGCAGGCGCGCACGAGGAGCATCCGCGCTGGAGTGCGGACGACCGCTCCCTGTATTTCATTTCCAATCGATCTTCGTTTGCGGCCGACGTCGCGGAAGGCGTGGCCGCTAGCCAGGTATGGCGAGTCGATGCGAACGGCGACCATCCAACCGTCCTGACACATTCGCAAAGTGACGTCAGTGCGTTCGACGTGACGCGCGACGGAAGCCGCATCGCCTATCTGGCCACGGACGCACCCACGGCCACCAGCGTCGCCGCGCGCGAGGCCAAGGATGACGCCGTGCTGGCGGATCACCCCACCCGGTTCTCGCGTGTGTGGCTGCGTGACCTGCGCGGCGGCGAAGCCCGTGCGCTGACCGCGCCGGATCTCCAGGTCCACGATCTGGCCTGGTCCCCGGATGGCCGCAGGCTCGCCCTGCGGGTCTCCCAGGGCACCACCCTCAATGACTACTGGTATCGCTCGCGCGTGGTGCTGGTGGACGCCGATACCGGCGAGCTTGCCAGGGTGCTGGAAGCACGCGCGTCGGCGCATCCGTTGCAATGGTCACCCGACGGGACGCGTTTGCTGTATGGCCATCTGGGCGAATACGGCATGGTCGCCGACGTCACCGTTCACGACATCGCGCGGGATCGGAAGACGGCGCTGGCGCCTGGCTGGAATGGCACCTTATGGCTGGCGCGCTGGCAGGATGATCGCGTCCTGCTGGGCCTGGGCCAGCGTGGTGTCCGGGGCGCCTTCCTGCGCCTGGACGCGGCGACCGGTCATGTGCGCGAGATCGCGCGGCCGCAGATTCCGTTTGCTTCCTTCACCACGACGGGATCCGGCCGAACCGCCTATCTCGGTATTCGCGACGACCAGCCGGCCGAGGTGTGGACACTGGATGGCGGCAAACTCGCCGCGCGCACCGACACCCATCCGCAGGTCGCCGGATGGGCGCACGGCCAGGTGCAGGAACTGGCGTGGACGTCCTCGCGCGATGGCCTGGAGATCACCGGCCTGCTGGTGACGCCGCCGGGCTGGAAGCGGGGCACGCCCCTGCCCACGCTGGTGCAGGGCCACGGGGGTCCGGCCTGGGCCTGGTGGTCGGGCTGGCTGGGCTCCTGGCATGACTGGGCGCAGTTGCTGGCGACCCGCGGCTATGCGGTGTTCCTGCCCAATCCACGCGGCTCGGAAGGCGGCGGCCATGCCTTCGCCGAAATGGCGCGTGGCGACTGGGGCGGCGGGGATTTCCAGGACATCCTCGACGGCCTGGACATGCTGGAGAAGCAGGGCGTGGCCGATCCGCAGCGGTTGGCCATCGGTGGCTGGAGCTACGGTGGCTACATGGCGGCCTGGGCGGTCACGCAGAGCGATCGCTTCCGCACCGCGATCGTCGGCGCGGGTGTCATCGACATCGGCGCCATGGCCCTGACCACCGACACGCCCGACTATCTTCCCGGTTACTTCGGGGATCCCGTCACGCAGCGGGCGCGCTATGACGCGCATTCGCCGATTCGCTACGCCGACCGGGTCAACGTCCCGGTGCTCATCCTGCATGGCGAAGAAGACAAGCGCGTGCCGCTGTCGCAGGGCGAGATGTTCCATCGCGCACTGGTCTTCAACGGTACGCCGGTGACTATGGTCACCTACCCGCGAGGACCGCATTGGTTCTTCGAAACCGCGCACGGCCGCGATGTGCAGCAACGCGTGCTGGACTGGCTGGATCTGCAACTGCGAGTGGAGCCGTCGCCATGAGTGCCGGCGGTGAGGTCGCCTTCGTCGGGGGCGGGCAGATGGCGCGCTGCCTGGTGGAGGGATGGCTGAGCCAGGGTCGGGATCCGGCGCGGATCGCCGTGGCCGATCCCGTCGCCGCCACCCGCGATGCGTTGTCCACGCAGTTGCGCGTCAACGTGTTCGAGCAGGGCATTGATGCCGTCGCCACCGCGCCGGTGTGGGTGCTGGCGGTGAAACCCCAGGTGGCCCGCGCGGTGTGCGAGGCGCTGGCCGGACAAGCGGCGCGGACGCGACCGCTGGTCATCTCGGTCATGGCCGGCATCACCCACGCGCAGTTGAAGCAATGGCTGGGAATCGACACCCTCGTGCGCAGCATGCCGAACCAGCCTGCGGCGATTGGCGCCGGCATCACCGCGCTGTATGCGGATCCCTCGCTGGACGTCACCCTGCGGACCGTTGCCGAAACGGTGTTCCGTGGCGCGGGCACGACCGTCTGGATCACGCGCGAGACACAGATGGATATGGTCACGGCGATCTCCGGCAGTGGCCCGGCCTATCTGTACCGGTTGGCCGAGGCCATGGAGGACGCCGCCTGCACACGCGACCTGTCGCCCGCGGTCGCGCGCCAGCTCGTGGTGCAAACGCTGCTGGGCGCCGCGCGCATGCTGGAGGTCCCGGGATCATCACCCGCACAGTTGCGCGGACGGGTCACCTCCCCCGGCGGCACCACCGAAGCGGCCATGCAGGCCCTGGACCAGGGTGGCTGGGCGAAACTGGTCGATGAGGCCGTGGATGCCGCGCATGCACGCGGACGAACGCTGGCCGAACACTTCGGTTGAACCCGGCAACCGCTCCCACGCGCCGGAGCACACCGCCCGGGTGGGACGATGATACGTAGGCTGCTCATTCGCAGGCACGATCTCCGACGGGCATATTGATATGTCGTGGTCCCCGCATCGGTGCCCGACTCAGGCCAGCAGTGACCCAACCCCTCGCAGGCGTGCGCGTGGACGTCCGGCGACCCGCCCGTTCGTCACGGCGACGTGCCCCAGCCATAACCTGCAGTTATGCGTGGTCGGCGTCTTTTCAATGGCGCCGGCACCGGGCAGGCACGAAGATGGCCATGAACCCTTTTCGACCCATTCGCCCCCATGAACCCGCTCCCCCCGTCTGCCTCCCTCGCCGATTCACACTGGCCGCCGCCGTTCCTGCTGTACCTGGGCAACGCACCGGACGATCTCGCCGCCAAGACCGCGCGCGGGCTGGTGCAGTTCCGCCCCGAATGGTGCGTGGGCCAATTCCGTGGCCCCGACTGCAGGACCAGCGTGCACGTGCCGGACATGGGTTTCGCCGAAGCGCGCGCGGCCGGCGCCAACACCATGATCGTCGGCGTGGCCAATGCCGGCGGCCGGTTCGGCCCGGAAACGGTGGCGGACATCGTCGCCGCGCTCGACGCGGGCATGAACGTCGCCTCCGGCCTGCATGAGCGCCTGACCGCGCATCCGCAGATCGTCGAAGCCGCGCGCCGCAACGGCAAGCACCTGTTCGATGCGCGCAATCCGCCGGCCACGCCGGTGGGCAATGGCCTCAAGCGCGCCGGGCGCCGGCTGCTGACCGTCGGTACCGATTGTTCGACCGGCAAGATGTACACCACGCTGTCGCTGGAAACCGAAATGCGCGCGCGCGGCCTGAAGGCCGATTTCCGCGCCACCGGCCAGACCGGCATCTTCATCGCCGGGCGCGGCATACCGATCGACGCGGTGGTCGCCGACTTCATTTCCGGCGGTATCGAATGGCTCTCGCCCGATCGCCACGATGGCGGCTGGGATTTGATCGAGGGCCAGGGCTCGCTGTTCCATCCCTCCTTCGCCGGCGTGTCGACCGGCCTGCTGCACGGCGCCCAGCCCGACGCGCTGGTGTTGACCCACGAGCCGGGCCGCCCGCACATGCGCGGCCTCAAGCACTATCCGGTACCGGACCTGCGCACCACGCTGGAAGCGAACCTCGCCACCGCGCGCCTGACCAATCCGGCCGTGATCGCGGTGGGCGTGGCGTTGAACACCTCGAAACTGGACGACGCCGGGGCCGCGCGCGCCTGCCGCGACGCCGAGGACCTGCTCGGCCTGCCGGTGCAGGATCCCGTGCGCGACGGCACCGCACGCATCATCGACCGGCTGCTGGAAGCCTTCCCGTGCTGAACCTGGCGCACGTCAGCCACCCCCTCGCCACGCCTTTCCGCATCTCGCGCGGCGTACGCACCTCGGCCGAAGTGGTGGAAGCGACGATCCGCAGCAACGGGTTCACCGGCCGCGGCGAATCCCTGCCCTACGCCCGCTACAACGAGAGCGTGGCATCGGTACTCGACGAGGCGAACACGCTTTCGCGGGCCATCGGCGATGGCTTCGAACGCCGGCAGTTGCGCGACCTGTTGCCTCCGGGCGCCGCGCGCAATGCGCTGGATTGCGCGCTGTGGGACCTCGAATCGCGACAGGCGGGCGTATCGGTCGCGGCCCTGCTCGGCCAGCCGGAAACCCTGCCGCCGCTGATCAGCGCGCAAACCGTGGGCCTGGATACCCCCGAACGCATGGCCAGCGCCGCGCGCGCGCTGGCGCACCTCGACTTGGTCAAGATCAAGGTCGATGCCGTCGATCCGGCCGCGCAGGTCCGCGCCGTGCGCAGCGAATTGCCGAACGCGCGCCTGATCGTCGATCCGAACGAAAGCTGGAACCTCGAACTGCTGCGTTCGCTGCAACCGGTGCTGGCCGAAACCCGCATCGACCTGATCGAGCAACCCCTGCCGGCGGGCGAGGACGAAGCCCTGTCCGGTTTCGACTCGGTCGCGCGCCTGTGCGCCGACGAGTCCTGCCACGTCGCGTCCGACCTGCCGCGCCTGCAGGGGCGCTACCAGGTGATCAACATCAAGCTGGACAAGACCGGCGGCCTGACCACCGCGCTGGATCTGCTGGGCGCGGCCCGCGCGCAGGGTTTCGGGGTGATGGTCGGCTGCATGATCAGCTCCTCGCTGGCGATCGCGCCCGCCTGGCACATCGCCCGCCACGCCGAATTCGTCGACCTCGACGGCCCGCTATGGCTGAAGCACGATCACCCCGGCGGCGCGGTGATGCGCGACGGCCTGCTGCAACCACCGGCGGCAACGCTCTGGGGCGGCGGCAAGCACCTGTACGAGACCGGTAGCGCATGACCGATCGCAAGCCTTCCCGCGCGCCGGAGATCGCATCGCCGCAACGCGGGTTGGCACGCTCCGTCTCTGCCGTCTTGCTGCTGCTGGCCGGTTGCGCCGGTCCGCGCGTGGCGCAGGTCACGCCGGCCGTTCCCGCCGAGGAGGCGGACACGCTGATCTTCGGTGGGCTGTTGTTCGATGGTGGCGAAGGCCCGGGCCGCGTGGCCGATGTCGCCATCCGCGGCGACCGCATCCTCGATGTCGGCCCCGGCCTGCGCGCGCGCTACCGCGCAGCACGCCGGATCGACGCCACCGGCATGGTCGTGTCGCCCGGCCTGATCGACTCGCACACCCATCCGGAGACCTACCTGCGCTCGCGGGATCCGGCGATGCGGCGCATCCTGCCGTGGCTGCACCAGGGCGTGACCACGGTCTTCATCGGCATCGACGGCAACGGCAAACCCGAGATCGCCGAGGATCGCGCCAGGCTGCAGGCCGCGGGCATCGGTATCAACGTCGCCGCCTACGTCGGGCTGGGACCCGTACGTGCGCGGGTGCTGGGCCAGGACGCGCGCGCGCCCGATGCACGGGAACTGCAGGCCATGCGCGACCTGGTCGCCAAGGCCATGTGCGAGGGCGCGCTGGGCCTGTCCACCGGCCTGTTCTATGCCCCGCAGAGTTTCGCCACCACCGACGAAGTGGTCGCGCTGGCCCGCGAAGCGGCCGTGCGCGGCGGCGTGTACGACAGCCACCAGCGCGACGAATCCAACTACAGCATCGGCCTGATGGGCTCGGTCGAGGAGGCACTGGCGATCGGCAGGCGCGCCGGCCTGCCGGTGCACTTCGCCCACATCAAGGCGCTGGGCGCGGACGTGCACGGCCAATCCGTCGACGTGATCGCGCGCATCGAGCGCGCGCGCGCCGAAGGCCAGGCGGTGACCGCCGACCAGTATCCCTGGCTGGCGTCCTCGACCGGCCTCGGCTCCGCGCTGCTGCCGCGCTGGGCCGTGGATGGCGGACGTCCGGCCCTGTTCAAGCGCCTCGCCGACCCGGCCACCGCCCAGCGCATCCGCGACGAGATGCGCGACAACCTCAAGCGTCGTGGCGGCGCCGATTCGATCCTCATGACCGGCACCGGCTGGCCGTGGAGCGCGCTCACCCTGCAACGCTACGCCGACCAGGCCGGCGTCGATCCCATCGAAGCCGCGCTGCGCATCATCGGCGAAGGCGGCACCGGTCCGATCGGCTCGGCGCAACGGATCGCCTCGTTCAACATGCGGCGCGACGACGTGGACCGGCTCATGCGCCAACCGTGGGTGATGACCGCGTCGGACGGCGGCGACGGCCATCCGCGCCAGTACGCCACCTTCCCGGAAAAGTACGCGCGCTTCGTGAAGACCGACCACGTGATCGACCTGGCCGCGTTCATCCACCGATCCTCGGGGTTGACGGCCGCGACCTTCGGCATCGAGGATCGGGGCTTCCTGCGCGCCGGGCAATTCGCCGACGTGCTGGTGTTCAACCCGGACACCTATGCGCCGAAGGCCGACTACGTGCATCCGCACGTCCTGTCGGAAGGTGTCGTCCACCTGTTCGTCAACGGCACGCCGATGATCGTCGACGGCCAGGCGACCGATGCATTGCCGGGGAAGGTGCTGCAGCATCGTCCGCCATCCGGCACCTGCCCGTGACGGTCGCCTGCCGCGCGCGGGCGCCATCCACGTAAGACCGAGGAGGTTCCGTGCTGCAACTCGATGCCGTCCAGACCCTGGCTTTCGCCGGGCTCGCCCTGTTCCTGGGTTACGCGCTGTGCCGCGTCATTCCTGTCCTGGGGCGTTACAACCTGCCGCCGCCGGTCATCGGCGGACTGGTATTCGCGTTGGCGGCCTGGTTCGCGCATCATCGCGGCGCCACCCTGTTCGTGCTCGACACCAGCCTGCAGAACCCGCTGATGATCGCGTTCTTCACCACCATCGGGGTCAACGCCAGCCTGCGCCTGTTGAAGATCAGCGGCAAGCAGGTGCTGGTGTTCCTGATCCTGGCCAGCATGTTCGCGGTGGCGCAGAACCTGCTGGGCATGGCGGTCGCGACGGGTTTCGACCTGCATCCACTGTTCGGGGTACTGGCCGGCTCGACCACGCTGACCGGCGGCCCCGCCACCGGCCTGGCGTTCGCGCCGCTGTTCGAGGCGGCTGGCGTGAAAGGCGCCGAATCGGTCGCGGTGGCCGCGGCGATGGCCGGCATCGTGCTGGGCGGACTGGTCGGTGGCCCCGCGATCACCGTGCTGATCCGCCGCTTCCGGCTGGTATCCACGCGGCCGCAGGACCATACCGCGCCCGGTGAAGAAACCACGCTGCCGATGCAGACCGATGCGCAGCGCGAATTCGGCGCGCTGAAGAGCATCGTCGTCATCCTGGTCGCCATGTGGGCGGGCAGTTGGGTCAGCGGCCTGATCTCGTCCTTCGGCGTCACCCTGCCCGCCTACGTCGGGGCGATGTTGGTGGGCGCGGTCATCCGCAACATCGACGACCAGACCGGCTGGATCGGCATGTCGGTGCCGACCACCGACCTGATCGGCAACGTCTGTTTGGCGCTGTTCCTGTCGGTGGCGCTGATGAACCTGAAACTATGGGAGCTGGCCGGGCTGGCGCTGCCGCTGATGGTCAACCTGGGGCTGCAGGTGATCATGGTGGTGGCGTTCTGCGGGGTGATCTTCCGGGTGATGGGCCGCGATTACGACGCGGCGGTGATGGGCGGCGGCTTCATCGGCTTCATGCTCGGCACCACCGCCAATGCGATGGCGGTGATGCGCACCCTGGTGGAGCGCTATGGCGCCGCTCCGCGCGCCTTCCTCGTCGCGCCGCTGGTCGGCGCGTTCTTCATCGACTTCACCAACGCGCTCATCATCACCGGATTCATCAACTTCTGGAAATGAGGGGCGCAGGACCGTCGTGATCGGTTCTTTTCCGTGCAGGCCGGGAAGCGGCGCGCACGCGCGGGCGGCAAACCATCGCCTGCGGATCCGGAGATCCCGGCTCACCTCAGAACGCATGAGTGGATCGGGTCGGCGAAGGCCCGATCCGCAATCGCCTCAGTTCGATGCTTGCGCCGGTGGCGCCGCATCGACGATGAAGTGCTGGTACAGGGCCCGATTGACTTCGGTGCGCAGCCGGACGTCGCGGGCCCCGTTGGTGATCACCACGAAGCCGTACTTCTTTTCCGGATTGAAATACATGGAACTGAACAGGCCGTAGGCCGAACCGGTGTGCCCGATCATTTCCACGCCGGGAATCAGCGCCCGGTCCAGGCGGATGGCCATGCCGTAGTCGCCGTTCTCGTCGGAGGGGGTCGATCGCGTCTGCATCAGCGCCGAGTGCTCGGCCGAGAGCAGGCGCACGCCGTTCCACTCGCCGCGGTTCATGTGCAGCAGCATCCAGGTGGCCAGGTCAGGCGCGGATATCTTGAGTCCGCCGGTCGGGGAGAACATCGGCGTGTCGTAGCCCGGGCGATAACCGTCCAGGCGCTTGCCCAGCGGCGCATAGGCCGCCTCGGAACGCAGGTACGCCTGCCGCTCCCCGTTCCACAGGTAGATCTGCGCGAAGCGGTTCGCGTCCAGCGCCTCGGGCAGGTAGCCGGCTCGCAGCCCGAGCCGATCCAGCACGTGCTGCTTGACGTAGGCGTCGTAGCGCTGGCCCGACATGCGTTCGACGATGGTGCCGATCATGTTGTAGCCGAGGTTGGAGTATTCGTAGGTTTCGCCCGGCGCGCGGCCGGCGTAGCTGCCCCGCCAGTTTGCGTTGGTGTCCGGATTGATGACGTCCAGGCTCTTGTACTTCTGGGCGTCGGTGATCGACGAGGTATGGTTCAGCAACATCCGCAGCGTGATTGGCGTGTCCGGGAACGCGGGATTGCGTACCGGGAACCCAACCAGCGTGCCGGCGTCGTCGTCCAGCGACAGGCGGCCCTGCTCGACCAGCTGCAGGATCGAAACGGCCGCGAACGACTTGGAAATCGATGCGATCCGGAACAGGTCGTCCTGTTCCAGCGGGATCTTCGCATCGCGATCCTTCCAGCCGAGGCTGTTGCGATACACGATGCCGTTGTCGCGGACCACCACTACCGCCAGGCCGACGGTGTCGTATTCCCGCATCAGCGAGTGCAGGCGGTCCTCGATCTCGCCGGCCAGCGCCGGCAGGCTCAGCAGGAGCAACAGGAAAGCCGCGCACAGCGAAAGCGCGCGATCGTGGCGGATGCATCGGTTCATGGTCACCTCCGGCGGGGTTGAGGGTTCGCGGCGCCGACCGGCATGCGCCGCATGGCAGGGCACTCGCCGCGCTGTCGTCGCAAAGTGGTTCGACAACACAATGAAGGGCCGATCAGTCGCGGTGCCGGGGCGCCGCCAGGCGGTCGCCGCGGTCGGGCGCACCGTGAAGCGGGGAGGCGGAATCCGGCATGCCCGGCAACCCCGGGGCCCGTCACTGGACCGCGGCCGCCGCACCGGGCCGGCGCGGATCGGCCGCGCCTTCGACGTGATTCCCCGTCAGCAGCAAGGTCTGCGTGCTGCCGATGGTCTGGCCCTGTTTGATGGCGTGGCCGCGCCCGCGCAGGATGCGCAAGGTGTCCGGGCTGAAGCCGCGTTCGATCTGGAGTTCGCCGTCCGCGCCCATGGTCTGGTGGATGCGCGGGAAACTGGTGGCTTCGGCGATGTTCATGCCGAAATCCACCACGTCCACGATCATCTGCACGACCGTGCCCGGGATGGTGTTGCCGCCCGGACTGCCGGTGACCAGCCATGGCTTGCCGTCGCGCAGCAGGATCGTCGGCGACATGCTCGACACCGGGCGGGCGCCGGCGCGCAGTGCGTTCGCCGGTGGCTTGCTTCCCGCGTGGGCGGCGTCCAGCTGCGCCTGCAGCGAAAAATTGCCGATCAAGTTGCCGAGCAGGAAACCGGTGCCTTCCATCATCATTCCGGAACCGAAGTCCGCACCGATCGTATAGGTCGCGCTGACCACGTTGCCTTCGCGGTCCGCCGCCGAGAACTGCGTGGTCTCATGGCTTTCCTGGTCCCAGAGGTCGCCGGCGCGCACCTGCCTGGCCGGCGTCGCGCGATCCATGCGGATTTCCTTCGCTCGTGACGCACCATAGGCCTTGGACACGATACCTTCCAGCGGTATCCGTCCGGTCGCCGGATCGCGCACATAAGCCTGCCGGTCGCGCCATGTGCGCTTGCTGGCCTCGGCGATCAGGTGCAGGGCATCGGCCGAACCCGCGCCCATCGATGCCAGGTCGAAGTTCTCCAGGATGTTCAGGGTCATCGCCACGCCGGGCCCGCCGCCGCTGGATGGCGGCATGGTCAGCAGCTCATGGCCACGGTAGCTGGACCGCAATGGCTCGCGTTCGATCGCGCGATAGGCGGCAAGATCCTCCTTGCGCAGCAGACCGCCGTTCGCGCGCATGCCTGCGTCGATTCGATTGGCGATCTCGCCGCGGTAAAACGCATCCGCGCCGTGTTCGGCTATCTGCCGCAGCGACCACGCCAGGTCCGATTGCACCAGCCGCTCGCCGGCGCGCAGCGCGGAACCGTCCCCGTGCAGAAACACCTTCGCTCCGGCATCACTGCGCGCCAGACGCCGCCTGCCCCAGTCCAGGGCGAAGGCTTCGTCAGGCGTCAGCACCATGCCTTCGTCCGCCAACCGGATCGCCGGCGCCAGCAGTCGTTTCCATGGCAACCGTCCGTACTTCCGGTGCGCCAGCGCGAGGCCGGCAACGGTGCCCGGAACGCCCGCGGTACGGATACCGGCGTTGTGCCCTTGCAGCTTGCCCGTCTGGTCTACATATAAATCCAGCTTCGCCAGTGCCGGCGCCATCGAGCGGAAGTCGACCGCCGCGGCACGGCCATCGGCCAGGCGGATCAACAGGTAGCCGTCGCCGCCGATGTTGCCGGCGCGCGGCAAGGTCACGGCCATGGTGAAGCCCATCGCCACCGCCGCGTCGACCGCGTTGCCGCCGTCACGCAACACTTGCGCGCCGACATCGCTGGCGTAGCCGCTCTGGCTGACCACCATGCCGCCTTCGGAGACCACCGGCTTGTGGATCTCTTCGTAATTGAGCAACTGCACGGTCTGCGCCGTGGCCGCCGCCGAGGGGAGCAGCGCGAATGCCAGCAGCACTGCGTACCGGTGCAAGGCCGCTTCAAGGCGCTTGATGGATCCCACGTTTGTCTCCCCGCACAGTCGCGTCTATTGGCCTTCCGCATGCACGCGCCCTTCGGCGCATCCGTCCGCAGAAGCTCCCGCTGCAATCAGCGCAAAGGAGGGGCGCCCGGCCCCTCCTTCGCCCCGGGTCAGAATCCGAAGCGGATTCCGGCGAGGTACTGCCGACCGATCACGTCGTACAAGGCGCGCGTGGTCGCGTAACCGCCCACGCCGTTGATCGGCGGATCCTTGTTGGCCGCATTCTTGATGGTGACGAACGCGGTGAGCCGGCGGCCTTCACGGTCGCGGATGAAGTCGTAACTTGCACCCAGATCGAGATAGGTGCGGCCCGAATGTTCGAGGATGTTCAGATCCTTGTGGGTGTAGGTATGGTCGATCACGCCACCGCCCACATAGCGTGCGCTCGCATTCAAGTGGAGCGGGCCACGGGAATAGCTGGCCGAAACACTGCCGCGCCAGTGTGGCTGGCCACCGATACCGCTCACGGTCGGCTGGGTGGTCTGGCCGGCCATCTGGGTCAATGTCATGCCGTCATCCATGGTCAGCGTGTCGATGTACGAGATCAGGCTGCGCAGGGTCAGGCGCGACTTGGGCAGGGGGATGCGCCAGGTGGCCTCGAAATCGGCGCCGCTCAGGTGCAACTGCTCCAGGTTCTGCGGGGTGACATGGACCGCGGTAATGCGCCCCGTGGTCGGGTCGCGATCCAGGAGCCCGCACAACTGCGGCTGGGTCGAGTAACAGCGCTCGACGGTTTCCGCGGCCGCCAGGGTGATCAGCGCCTTGTCCAGCTTCACGTCGTAGTAGTCCAGCGAGAAGCCGAAGGCCTCGCTAGGCGTGATGACCATGCCAACCGTCAGCGTGTCTCCTTCTTCGGGCACCAGGTCCTTGTTGCCGGAGGACACGTTGCTCACCTGGTACTGGATGTTGAGCTGGGGGTCGAACACGCTGAGCAGCGAGGTGGAGCCCCGCGAATAGATATCGCTGAGCGAAGGCGCGCGGATGTCGCGCGACTTGGCCGCGCGCAGCAGGAACACGTCGTTGAACGCCCAGGTCAGGCCCGCCTTCCAGGTGTTCACCGTTCCCGACAGGCCGTAGTCGGTGATGCGCGCGGCCAGGTTGAGTTCGACGTTCTTCGCCATGGCGCGGCCGGAGAGCAACGGCACGACGACTTCGCCGAATGCCTCCTTGACGGATTCCGAGCCCGAATACGGCAGTGCGTTGCCGGTGGCGAACGCCTGCGTCTGCGACATCGGGTCGGTATCCTGATCCAGTGTCTCGCGACGCCACTCGGCACCCGTGGCGACCGATACCGGGCCCGCCGGCAGCGTCCACGGCTCGCCGCGCAGGCTGAACGCCGCCGCCTGCTGGCGCAGCTTGACCCGGGTCCACGCCGTGCCCAGCAGGTAGTCGAGGGATTCCTGCGACATCTGGTGTTCGCCGAACAGGTTGATCGGATGGCAGCCCTCCGCGCGCGCCGCGGCACTGCGACAGATTGGTTGCCCGGTCACCGGATCGGCAATGGCGTCGACGGCGGGCGCGAGCCGGGCCGTGATGCGGTGATCGCGGGTATTGCGCTCGATGGCGGTCTTGCCGGCCGTGTAATAGCCATCCCAGGTCCAGCTGTCACCGAACGCGCCTTCCAGCCCGGCGACCACGCGCTTGGTTTCGGTGCTGCGATCGACGATCGAAGTGCCGTAGTCGCGGTTGTAGCGGCCGACGCGGATCGAGGCCAATCCCAGGTCGTCCATCTGCTCGGCGATGGCGTCCGGGATGAACGGATTCTCGCGGCGGATGGTCAGGCCCGAATCCGTGCGGGTCAGCGACGGACTGACGCCGCTGGACTTGCCCCATGACGCTTCCAGATAGCCGGTGAGTTTGTCGGTGAAATCGAACGAGGCGCGCGAATAGGCCGTATAGCGATCGACCGGCGCCTGCAACGGCAGGTTCTCGATGTCGGCACTGCCGTCGCCGCCGCGCATGGTGGAAGACGTCCGCAGGTCGCCGTAGGTGAACCGGTACGGATTGCCATTGGCATCGAAGGCGGTGCCCGCCAGCGGCCCGCTGTTGATCAGGCCACCGTAAGCCATTGCCGAGGAACGACCACCGTAGACCAGCAACTGGCGGGGCTCGTCATTGGTCGCGGTATAGGCCGGATTGGCGATCTTGTTCCAGCCACCCCACTTGCGTTCGCGCATCCAGCGGATGCCGTCGTTCTTGTCCATGTCGGCCGAAATGATGAAATGGCCGCGCGAATCGGCGAACTCGTTGCCCCAGGTCAACGACAGCCCGCGGGTGTTGCGGTCGCCGTAGGTTGTCGTGCCCGCCTGGACGGTGCCCTTCAGGCCGATGAAGTCGTGGTTGAAGACCATGTTGGCGACGCCGGCGATGGCATCGGAACCCCAGGCCGCGGATGCGCCGCCCGTCACCACTTCGACCTTGGAAATCAGGCCCTGCGGAATCATGTTCATGTCGACCGCGCCCTGCGCACTGGTCGGCGTGAAGCGCTTGCCGTCGACCAGCACAAGCGCGCGACGGAAGCCAAGACCACGCAAGTCCATGAAATTGCCACCGGTGAACTCGGTATTGTTGGTGGTACTGGTGTGGGTCATCGACGGCCGCACCGCAGGCAGCTCGTTGATGGTATCGGCGATGTTGGCATTGCCGGCCACGTCAAGTGCTTCGCGGTCGAGCACGGTGGTCGGCGTGGGCGCCGAGAAGCCTTCGCGCGCGACCCGGGACGCGGTCACCTGCACGCTGTCGAGTTCCGTGGCCTTTTCCTTCACCGCATCGCCAACCGGCTGTTCCGGTGCGGTTTGCGCGGCCGTCTCCGCAGACATCACCGCCATCGCGATCAGGCAACACCGGGCCAGCCGGGCGCGACGCGGTTGGGTGTTGCCGAGATGTTTCCTTGAACCCTTCAATCCGCGCATCACGACCACCCCCGACCGTTTTTGAATGTATTTGGAATCGGTCGGCCGCACTTCGCGTCACGGCCGAGCCTCGTTGGAGCTTCTGCTCCCATGGCCGAACGCTAAGACGTTATCCCCATTGCCACCAGTACAAATGCATTGCCAGGCCATAGCCTTATGCTATGGTCGGACTGATCGACGAGCGCGCCTGGACGATGATTCCGCGCAGCTTGTCAGCCGCGCGTTTTCCTGTACTGGAGCTGCGGGGGCCATTTCCCGTCGTGCCGCCGGCGAACGCGATCATCCACTTCCCCATGCGACGCTCATCGCAGGCGACAGCCCATCGTGCGCTGGCAGCCGGATGGGCGCGAAGGATGCCGTTTCCGCGGCAATGATCCGGGCGGAGAAGCGCACGCGTGGCCCTAGGCACGATGACATAGCCTGATGCTATGCCCGACGTCCATTTTTTCAATGGCGGAGCGCGTACACAGGATGGAAGATGAAATTCTTCCCGCCGCGGCCACGAAAGTTTGCCGCGTATGCCTGCCTCTCCCCAGCCATCCCAGACCCTTGCGTTGGCCTCATTTGCAGCGCGCACGATCCGATATCGAAATCGACCGGTCCGGCGGAGCCGGTCCCGCAAAGCAATCTCGATCAGAACCGCCAGGAAATCCAGCAAGCATCTGAATACCGCACGACCCGATACCCGCGCAGACAACTGGAGAAACACCATGAAGAATCGCGTCGTCCTCGCACTTGCACTGACGGCGATGTCCTGGCCGGCAGTATGCTTTTCCCAGCACGTCCCCGCGGACCCGGGTGCCGGAGAGCAATTCCTGTGGCCGATCGATGGATGGGTCGCGACGAGCGATACCTATCAAAGCGGCCAGCCCCATAACGGCACCGCCGACTTGTCCGCACCGCATTACACGCCCGTTCGACCGGCCCGGTCCGGCACCGTCACCAAGGTCGCCTATACCAACAACGGCGGATGGAGTGTCACCATCAGCCATCCCGGGACTGGATACACGTATACGACGAGCTATACCCATTTCATCGAGCAGCCGGTCGTCCAGGTCAACGACGTCGTCGACGCCACCGCCGGCGGCGGCACGGTGATCGGCTACGTGGGACGGGTTGGAAACGCGGATCTCGGCGGTCCCCACGTGCACTTCTCGATCAGGCGGACACCGGACGGAAGCACCACCAGCGAGCTCATGTCGATTCCCGCGATCAGCCGGGGCGACTGGATCAAGAACGGCAAGTTCATTCCCGGCGTGTTCTCCGGACTGGCGCCCCTGGCGGGGGAAGCGGCCAGAACGTTCGATGTGGTCGTGTCGGAACCCCTGGGCGCCAGCATCTACTCCTCGAGCGCCCTGTCCACGATCACAGGCTCCGTTGCCTACGGGACCGATCTGGATGTCATCGACAGCCAGGCTGGTGCGTACAAGGTGATGCTGCCTGACAACAGCCTGGGCTGGATCACGCATTCCTCCACCGTCCCTTCCCGATCCAATATCTTCGGTGTCACCAGCGCGAGCGTCATCAGCATCAGAAAAGGCCCAAGCGCCGCGCATCCCGAGATCGGCGTGGTGCCCGCGGGCACGTTGCTGACGGGGTTCGATTTCTCAGGTAGCGAATGGTACAAGGTGCAGTGGTGGTGCAACGGCACGAGCAACCGAAGCACCGACGCGTCGGACAACGCGAGTGACGTGGGCGGGTGCTCGAACGGCTACTACGGAAACAAGTATGGCTGGGTCGGGGTACCCGCCACCCTGACGGACAACTTCCGCGTCAGGGTCATAAGGGGCAGCATATCCGTCTATGCGAACCAGGTGGTCGGCGGCGAGGACATGCGCGATCTATCCACCATCATCGGCACCCTTGGCCTGGGAAGTGGAATCACCGTCACCGGCACCCGCAACGGCTGGTACAAGTTCCAGTTCAGTGGCCAGATCGGATGGATACGGGGGTGGCAGACGGCAGGATCGCAATAAGCACTCGCCCGAATTTCCGTCCACTTCCCTGTTTCCCACGAGCCTGAATCACATGATCCGACACGTTTTCGTCACCCTGGTCACCGGCCTGCTGGCCGTCGCGAATATCGCCTACGCGGCGGGAAATCCGGAGGCACCGCCGGTGGTCACCGCCCGTTCCTGGGCCATCGCCGATGCGGACAGCGGCAAACTGCTTTGGGCGCACCTGCCCGATGAACCACGCAAGGCGGCGAGCACCACCAAGATGATGGCCGCCTACGTGGTCCTGGAACTGGCCCGGGATGCCGCGGTGCTCGACGAACAGATAGAGGTTTCACCGCTGGCCGCATCCACCACCGGCTCCATTGCCGGACTCAGGCAAGGCGAGAAAATCGGGATCCGCGACGGTCTGTATGCCCTGATGCTGCCGTCGGGCAACGACATGGGCAACGCCTTTGCCGAGCATTTCAATGCGCGCCTTGCGGCGCCCGGCGACGAGACTCCGGAAAACGCCAAGACGGAGGCCAACGCAACGCGCGTGAATTTCATCGCGGAGATGAATCGCACGGCCAGGCGGCTTGGCATGAACGGTACGCACTACCGCAGCCCCTACGGGGACGGGGGCACCCCGGAGGATCGAACCACCACCGCCCGCGACCTCGTCACCCTGGCGGTGGCCGCCCGCAAGCACCCTTTGTTCCGCGAAGTGGTGGCCACCACGGACAAGGCCATCAGGGTCCATCTACCGGACGGCAGCCTGCGTCGGCTGGCCTGGGCGAACACCAATCGTCTCCTGGAAATCGACGGCTACGACGGCATCAAGACCGGCAGTACGAAGTTGGCCGAGAACTGCCTGGTGGCCAGCGGGACCCATGCGGGCAGGCGCCTCATCGTCGTCACCCTGGGCTCCTCCTCGGACCAATCCCGCTTCACGGACAGCAAGGACCTTTTCCGTTGGGCATGGAAGCAGATCGTTCCGGTACAAGCTCACTGAACCCGCCCAGGCCCATCATGGGATGGGCACTCCGGTTCACAAACGACGGCTTGGGGCAGGCCGCGTCCGCCACGGACCTCCCATGGCCGGCGATCGCTGTCCCGCATCATTGTCGATGACGGGCCCGGGGCAGGTGGTGGAAAGCACCTCGCCCCATGAATCCGCTGGAGAACACTGCACGCGTCCTGCAATCGCGGGACGCGTCGGCGGAAGATTCATGCCATAACCCCGGGCTATCCTGGACCTCATCAAAAGGTCGGGTGCGCGCGCGACGACGGAGATACCCTGTCGCATGCGCGTCACCCGCCGACGCGCATATCCGTTCCACCGGGGACCCGCGTTCATGGCCTTCACTTCCAACCTCCCCCGCGCACTGCACGGATTGCTCGTTGCGGTCGCGCTCTCCACCCTCGCCGCCTGTGCCGGTGGCGCACGCCCCCCCGTCGTGCCGTCGGCGTCCGCGGTCCCGCCAGCCCCGGCCACCACCGGTTTCGTTGCCAGCGCGCATCCGCTGGCCACGGAAGCCGGGCTGGACGTGCTGCGGCGCGGTGGCAGCGCGATCGATGCCGCGGTTGCGGTACAGGCGATGCTGGGCCTGGTCGAACCGCAGAGCTCCGGCCTGATGGGCGGGGCGATCCTGTTGCATTACGACGCCACCTCCGGGCGCGTCGACAGCTACATCGGCCGCGAGCGCGCGCCGGCCTCCGCCGGACCCGGGATGTTCAACGATGCCGAAGGCCGACCGTTGTCGCGCGGCGACGCGATGCTCAGCGGCCACGCGACCGGCGTGCCCGGTACCTTGCCGGCGCTGGCCATGGCCCACGCGGCGCACGGCAGGCTGGCATGGTCGGGCCTGTTCGGTGCGGCCGAGCGACGCGCCGAACAGGGTTTCGCGGTGACGCCGCGCATGCACCGGCACATCGCCGGCACGTTCCCGCAAGCGTCGGCGCCAGACGTGAAGGCGATGTTTGCGCGCGAAGACGGCACGCAGTTGCAGCCCGGGGACACCTTCCGCAATCCCGCCTATGCGGAAAGCCTTCGCGTGGTGGCCGCGCGTGGCGCCGAGGCTCTGCGCACCGGTCCGCTCGCTGACGCGCTCATCGCGCGCTTGGCCGAGGCGCCGAACGGAGCCCGCGTCACCGCGGAAGACCTCCAGCAGCAGGTCGCCGAACACACTGCCCCGATCTGCCGCCCATTGCGCGTCTACACGGTCTGCGTGCCACCGCCGCCGGCCAGCGGAGTGGGCTTGCTGCAGCTGATGATGATCCTCGACGGCACCGACATCGCCGACCGCGGCCCGGACGATCCCCGCGCGTGGCTGTTGTTCGCCGAAGCCAGTCGACTCGCCTATGCCGACCGCGACCATTACGTCGGCGACCCAGGCTTCGTCGACGTGCCCGTCGACGGTTTGCTCGCGCCGGATTACATCTCCGCGCGGCGGGCACTGATCGGCTCGCATGCCGCCGCCAGGCCGCCCCTGCATGGTGAACCCGGTGGCGCGCCCTGGCGTGGTGGCGACGCCACCGACGAGCCCGCCGGCACCAGCCACCTGGTGGTGGTGGATGCGGCGGGCAACGCGGTCTCGATGACCACGACCATCGAATCATTCTTCGGTTCGGGGCGCACGGTCGGCGGCATGTTCCTGAACAACCAGTTGACCGACTTTTCATGGGGCGAGGCCGCCGGCGCGGCCAACGCGATCGCGCCGGGCAAGCGCCCGCGTTCGTCGATGTCGCCGGTGATCGTGCTCGACCAAGAGGGCCGCCTGGTCGGTGCGCTCGGTTCACCCGGCGGCAACGCCATTCCCGCCTACGTGGCCAAGACCCTGGTCGGCTGGCTGTACTGGGAAATGCCGTTGCAACAGGCGGTCGCGTTGCCAAACCTCGTCGCGCGCGGGAAGAACTTCAACGGCGAAGCCGATGCCTTTGCACCCGGCCTGCGCGAGGCGTTGTCGAAGCTGGGCGTCGACATCGTCGCCGGGTCGGGCGAGGATTCGGGCCTGCATGGCGTGGAATGGCGCGACGGCAAGCTGGCCGGCGCCGCCGATCCGCGCCGAGAGGGCGTCGCGGCAGGACTCTAGGCACGGGACATCGCCGGACGCGACGGCGATACTGGCATCCAGTCCTTCTTCGGAAAAAGCATGCGTTTTCGACAGATCGAAGTCTTCCACGCCGTCTACACCACCGGCTCGATCAGCGCGGCGGCGCGGTCACTGCACGTCTCGCAGCCATCGGTGAGCAAGGTGCTGCACCATACCCAGCAGCAGCTTGGGCTGGAGCTGTTCCGGCTGGTGCGCGGGCGATTGATCGCCACCGACGAAGCGCACGCGTTGTTCATCGAAGTCTCGGAAGTGTTCAACCGCCTGACGTCACTGCAGAAGACCGTCGGCAACCTGCGCAGCCTCACGGCCAGCCACATCCGGCTGGCGGTCGTGCCTTCCCTGGGCTTGCACGCCGCGCCACTGGCCATCGCGCGTTTCCGCAAGCAATACCCCGACGCGACCTTCGAGGTGCAGACGCTGCACCACGATGCCCTGTTCGAATCGTTGTACGAACGCACCTGCGACATCGCCATCGCCTACGACCCGCCTTCGCATCCCCGCGTCCGCCGGCGCGACCTCGATAGCGCGGAACTGACCCTGTTGTTCCGCAAGGACAGCATGCCGCACGTCGCCGAGCGCGTTTCGCTCAAGCAGCTCGATGGCCAGGACATGGTGGGCCTGACCATGGGCGGCCCGGTCGGCGAACTGTTCAATCGCGAAATCCAGCGCCAGAGCATCAGCGTGCGCGAAGTGGTTTCCAACCAGACGTTCTACGTGGCCGCCGCGCTGACCCGCTGCGGCGCGGGCATGGCGGTGGTGGATGAATTCACCGCGCGCGCCAGCGTCGACGACACGATGGACTTCCGCCCGTTCGCGCCCCCGCTGCGCTTCAACGTGCAATGCGTGTACCTGGAGGACCGGCCACCGTCCAAGGCGGCGACCCAGTTCATCTCGATGTTTTCCAAGGTCCTCGGCGAAATCCGCGGCGGCGGCACCACATGACCGCAGGCCGTGGCGGGCGTGCCGCTGTCCGGTAGCGTGCGCCATGCCGGGTGGCTGTCTTGCGGATGCGTCGGCCAAACCCTGTCGGACTGACCTGGCCAACCATCATCCACGTCGGAAGTAGAACACCGATACCACAAGCGTAAGAAACGCCCCCCAGGCAAGCACGGACACCGCGACAAGAAGGACCTTGCGCGATATCGACCGGGCCTCCGCAACATTCGAGTCCGCTTGCCTGTACGACCTAATCAAGCCGGACAGCTCTCCCGGAATGGCAATTACCCCTATCAGAAGCAGAGAGATTACGCAGAACCCAAACAACGTACCCACCATGGAAAACGCCACGTCACTTTCCGGTGGCCCGTAATGCCTGGCGACAATGGAAAATAGCTCGCCAGAAATGCGCGCCGGCAGGTAGGCGATCATCCCGATAAAGACAAGAAGAGACAGCTGCTTCGACCAGAACTTGATTGACACCTGCATTTCCCCCAAGCCAGTCCGCCGCACCATTCTTCCAGCCCTCGACAGTTCGAGTCGCACTGCCATCGGCGTGGAAAATGTCCATTGGCACCTCCTGCGCGGTGCTAGGCGCAAGGCGCAAGAAATTCATCAACAAGAGGCGCATGGTAAAACTACCGCCTTCTTGCTCATCTTCCCACAAGTACCGGGAATGGAAGCATAGGCGAGGCGGGGAGGTCGAACCGGCGGGGCAATCGCTGCTATTCGCACGCTAGCTTACCCTTGACGAAACATGACTGCGCGGCAGTTGATAGGCTTGTGCCCCAGCTTGCAACCATGCCAATCCATGTTGCTCGCTCGATCGATCCTAAAGAAGTCCCGACTCCCTAGCCCGGACTCCTGCCACATGAAACCTGGGAGGTATTCGAGCGTGTGATGGAGCCCAATCCAGGTCCAACTTCGCGCCAGCCGTACGACTCATTGGATAGACAAAAGCAACCTTCGCCAGGGCTGACCCGTTCCCCTTTTTCCTGGGTCAGTAACCGACTGTCTGAAGGGTTGGCGCTCGTTCTCCGTACGGCGAACGGCCAACTTATGGTTCCAAGAAAAACTGACGGGAACACTGGTGTCTATCTGGTGGCCCACCAGCACACGAATAGATAACGCATCTACTTGTTCTGGCGAGAATTGTCTTGAAATCACTTGAAATCCGACTCACTTTTTGACTCACTTTTGGGTCGGTGTGAATCGGACTTCATTGGACAACCTCGGACATTTTGAGGGCAAAGCCACCTGCGGCCAAGCACGCCAGTGTCGCTCGTGGGTGCTCTGCGAACTCGACGGCAACAGCACCCGCCTCCCAGCCCGTACATCTCGGTTCTCGCCGACTCCCGCGCGCGCCAGTGGGGTTGATCACCAAGACCGATCCGCCAGGGCCAGCCGGTCGATGCAGGACAAACAGATCTGAGGGCGGCTTTCGGCCAGAAGCGACCATTCGAACCCGACCTATTCGAGAGGCGTTGAGGATCTCGCGCGGTATTGCTCATCGCTCACGTGTTCCATCCATGTGACCACCTTTCCGTCTAGCGCCTCCTGGATGGCGATATGTGTCATGGCGGTTGTGGGCGTCGCGCCGTGCCAATGACGATGGCCGGGCGGGCACCATATGATGTCCCCGGCATTGATCTCGACGACGGGGCCACCTTCGCACTGCGTCCACCCTTTCCCGGACGTGACAATCAGAGTCTGTCCCAGCGGGTGGGTATGCCAGGCGGTGCGCGCGCCCGGTTCGAAGGTCACCGTGGCCCCGGCAACGCGCGATGGTGCTGCCCGCTGGAATTGCATGTCGATCCTGACATTTCCGGTGAAATATTCCGGAGGACCCTTGCTGGATGGCAGAGATCCGTTTCGATCTATGTGCATAGTGCCAGCTCCTTTGGTTGATGCAAGCGAGAGTGGAATAATCGCCGCGCTGATCAAGAGAATGGAAAACGTTGAGCGCAGCAAGCGCTGCTTCGGGATAGGCATGGTCATTTCTCCTCGCCGGGCCAATTCCCGGCTGACAACCCGCATCTACTGCTCTGAAAAAAACACTCGAACATCATGACGGCCCAATATTCGACCGAGGTCATCCGGCTCATCCACCCACCCTAGGCGCGTGTAGGCGTAAGAGGAACGAAAGGTCTCGTAGAAGATGACCACCGTACTCGATCCGTAAAGCATCAGATCACCGTTGCGGATGGTTCCAGGCCGACTCGGATGGGTGGGCAGCGGCTCTGACAGGTCGGCATGCTTTTCGTTGCCGTTGAGTTCGGCCATTTCCAGCGTCAACGGCGAGTGAGCCGCGAACGCGCGGGCGGTTTCATTGTCGGCCAAATTGATGGCGAAGCGACGTTCGCCGACAGTCATCCACATCCGGGTTTCCTCCGTATTGGTGGATGCTCTGCCAGCATCCTGGGCCGCAATTGCGGACGCCGCCGGCTGACTGGCCTTACACCCGGTCAACGCCAACAGCCCGAGCGCCAAGCCTAGCCCACGCATGAGTCGGTGTCTGGATGGCAGGCCGAAGCGTGAACAAAGGTGGTTATGAGTCATGACGCTCCTCGAAGATCGGCATCGCGCTCAGACTGCGCACGGCGTTTGCGCGCGCGAGGTCAGCAAGGTCACAAAGGCGCCGAGCAACAGCACCATCGCGCTTGCCACGAAGGTGCTTCGGTAGCCGCTGTGGTCGAACAGCACCCCGCCCACGGTGGAGCCCAGGGCAATGGCCAACTGGATCACTGCCACCAACAACCCACCGCCAGCTTCGGCATCGGCCGGCAGCGCTTGGGCGATCCAGCTCCACCAGCCCACGGGCGCCGCGGTGGCCAGAAGTCCCCACAACGCGAAGAGGATTGCAGCAGACCACGCCCACGGGCCCAAGGGGATCAACGCCAGCGCGATCACTGCCATCAGGACGGGAATAACGATCAGGGTGCGATACAGGCCCCTTCCAAGGAAATTGCCGATGACCAAGGTGCCGACGAAGCCTGTCACGCCAATGCCCAGTAGGATGAGCGAGAGCGTGGACACGTCTACCCGCGTCACCGTTTCCAGGAAAGGCCGCACATAGGTGAACAACGCGAATTGCCCCATGAAGAACGCACCACAGGCGGCCATGCCCAGCGCGACGGACCGGCGCTTGAACAGGCGGAACACGTTGCCGGAATTACCGGTGCGGTCGACGGTCATGCTCGGCAGGCTGACCCACTGCCAGATCAGGGCGATGGCCGCCACCGGGATCAGGCAGAAGAAGGCACCGCGCCAGCCGATCACCGATCCGAGATAACTCCCCAATGGCGCAGCGATCACCGTCGCCAGCGCGTTGCCGCCGTTGAAGATCGCCAAGGCGCGCGGCACATGCGCTGCCGGCACCAGTCGCATCGCAGTCGCAGCCGACATGGACCAGAAACCGCCGATGACCACGCCGATCAGGGCACGCCCGACCATGTAGACGAAGTAGTTCGGCGCCAGCGCGACCACGGCGCCGGACAGCGCCATCAATCCCGTCAGCACCAGCAGCAGCGCCTTGCGGTTCATGCTGCCGGCCAGCGTGGAGATGGACAGGCTGGTGAATACCGCGAACGCACCGGAAATGGCGATGCCATACCCTGCCAGGCCTTCGCTGACGCGCAAGTCGGCGGCGATCGGCGTCAGCAGGCTGACCGGCATGAACTCCGACGCGGTCAGCGCGAAGACGCACAGCGACATCGCGAAAACGCCGCCCCAGCGGGCGGGCGTCGTCGCAGCCTCGTATTGGCCAGCACCTACACGGATATCCACCGGCGCAGTCATTTCGCGGCCAGGTTCTGCTGGAAGAAGGCCGTCATCCTGTCGAACGGAATCACGTCCCCCCGGTCGTACAGATCCGTGTGATTGGCGCCGGGAATGATCATCAGCTCCTTCGGTTGCGCTGCGGCCGCGTAGGCGGCTTCGCTGAAGTAGCGCGAGTGGGCCTTCTCGCCATGGATGAACAGGATCGGGCGTGGCGAGATTTCCTTGATGTAGGTCAGCAGCGGCATGTTCATGAACGACAGCGGGTTGGTCAGCGTCCACGATCCGTTCGAGTTGACCGAGCGCGGGTGGAATCCGCGCGGCGTCTTGTAGTAGTCGTGGTAATCCACCAGGAACTGCGCTTCGCCGCCCTTCAGTTCGTTCATAGGCGGGCCGTACGCGGGCATTCCATTCGCCGCGTCCTGCCAACGCTGCCGGCTCAGTTGCTCCAGGCTCTGCGTACGCTGCTCGAGGGTCACGCTGTCGTTGTAGCCTCTGGACATGACGCGGGTCATGTCGTACATGGTGCTGGTCACGATGGCCTTGACGCGCTTGTCCACGGCGGCGGCGTTCAACGCCATGCCGCCCCAGCCGCATATGCCGATGATGCCGATGCGCTCACGATCAACATTGGGCTGCAGGCCCAGGAAATCGACGGCAGCGCTGAAATCCTCGGTGTTGATGTCCGGCGAGGCGACGTTGCGCGGTTCGCCGCCGCTTTCGCCGGTATACGACGGATCGAACGCTAAAGTGACGAAACCGCGTTCGGCCATCGTTTGCGCATACAGGCCGGATGATTGCTCCTTCACCGCGCCGAAGGGGCCACCCACGGCGATCGCGGCCAGCTTTCCATCGGCATTCTTTGGCACGTACAAGTCAGCCGCCAAGGTGATGCCATAGCGGTTCTTGAACGTCACCTTCCGGTGGTCGACCTTGTTGCTCCTGGGGAAGACCTTGTCCCACTCCTGAGTCAATTGCATGGTGCTTGCTCCGGTTACGGACGGATTGGATTGGGCAAAGGCCGGCGACGCGCCGACCAAGACAGCCAGGCTGGCCAGTTTGATCAGGCCGCGGCGTCCGACTTTGTGCTTGTTCATGGCGGTTCCTTCGAGTTGTGCCGCAATCAAGCGGCAAGCGTGGCGTTGTCGATCACGAAGCGATACTTGACGTCGCTCTTGAGCATTCGCTCGTAGGCGGTATTGATTTCGTTGGCCCGGACCAGTTCGATGTCGGCCACGATTCCGTGCTCGGCACAGAAATCGAGCATCTTCTGGGTTTCCGGGATGCCGCCGATCATCGAGCCGGCCAGCGTGCGACGCTTGGTGATGAGGTTGAACACGCCCGGAGACGGATGCGGCGTGGCAGGCGCGCCGACCAGCACCATCGCGCCGTCGCGCTTGAGCAGGACGAGGAAGGCATCCAGGTCGTGCGGCGCGGCCACCGTATTGACGATCAGGTCGAAGCTCTTCGCGTGCGCGGTCATCTCGCCTGCGTTGCGCGAAACCACGACTTCATCCGCGCCGAGGGCCATGGCGGCTTCGCGCTTGGACTCGGAGGTCGTGAAGGCCACGACGTGCGCGCCCATCGCATGGGCGAGCTTGATGCCCATGTGCCCGAGGCCGCCGATGCCGACCACGCCGACCTTCTTGCCGGGACCGGCATTCCAGTGCCGCAGCGGCGACCAGGTGGTGATGCCGGCGCACAACAGCGGCGCGACCGCCGCCAGTTGTTCTTCCGCGTGGCGCACGCGCAGCACGTAACGCTCGTGGACGACGATCTGCTGGGAGTAGCCACCGAGCGTCCAGCCGGGGGCGTCCGGCGTCGGGAAGTTATAGGTCCCGACCATGCCATCGCAGTAGTTCTCCAGGCCGCTGGCGCAGTCCTCGCAGTGCTTGCAGCTGTCGACGATGCAGCCGACGCCGACCAGGTCGCCGGGCTGGAAGCCAGTGACATGCGCGCCCACGGCCGAGACCCATCCGACGATCTCGTGGCCAGGTACGCACGGAAACCGGGTACCCGCCCATTCGGCGCGGACCTGGTGCAGGTCGGAGTGGCAGATGCCGCAGAAGGCGATCTCGATCTGCACGTCGTGCGGACCGGGCGCACGACGGGTGATCTCCATCGGCTCCAAGGGCTTGTCGCCGGCGTAGGCGCCGTACGCTTTGACAGACATGGGGTTTCTCCGGGCCAGGAAGCAGGGTCCGGAAATTCTCCCCTCGCGCGATTCGCTTGATTAGTGGATTAATGCTTTTAGACCATATTAGCTTTACTAATTAATTGGCCGTGCCAGACTAGGCCCATGGCGCGACGCAACCTTAATGACCTGCTGACCTTCGTCACCGTTGCCCGGGAAGGGAGCTTCACCCGCGCCGGCGCGGTGCTGGGGGTATCCCAGTCGGCACTGAGCCAAGCCATCAAGGCCCTGGAAGAGCGGCTGGAGATCCGCCTGCTGACCCGCACCACGCGCAGCGTGTCGGCGACGCCAGCCGGCGAACGACTGCTTCAGGCCATCGGCAATCGATTCGACGAGATCGAGGCGGAACTGGACGCCCTGACCGAACTGCGGGACAAACCCGCGGGGTCGGTACGCATCACCTGCGGCGACTGGGTTCTGCGCACGATCCTGTTGCCCAAGCTCATGCCGGTGATGGATCACTATCCGGACATCCGCATCGAATTCGACGTCAGCTATGGGCTCCGCGACATCGTCGCCGACCGCTTCGATGCCGGTGTGCGTCTGGGCGAGAGCATCGACAAGGATATGATCGCGATACCGATCAGTCCCAAGCTGCGTATGGCGGCTGTGGCATCGCCTGCCTACTTCGCCAAGCATCCCGCGCCAAAGGTTCCCGAGGACCTGACGCGACACAATTGCATCAACATCCGTTTCCCTTCCGGCGGCGTGTACGTCTGGGAATTCGAGCGCCGCGGCCGACAAGTGAACGTGCGTGTCCAGGGCCAGGCGATCTTCAATACCTCGCCGCATATCGTGCTGGCAGCCCTCGGCGGCGCGGGCATCGCGTTCCTACCGGAGGAAGAATTTGCGCCTCACATCGAAGAAGGTCGCTTAGTGTGCGTCCTCCAGGACTGGTGTCCGCCGTTCTCGGGATACCACCTTTACTACCCGAGCCGACGCCAGCACTCGCCGGCGTTTTCGCTGGTCGTGGATGCGCTGCGGATGTAATAGCGAAAATGTCCGCTTAGGGTCTATTCCGTTGAAAAACTCTGTTCTTGAGCGGAGTGCCATGTGACCAAGCAGCTGGAGCCAAGGTTGTTCGATAAGGGATGAAGCAAAATGGGGCGCGCAAGCGCCATGATGCCTTTAGATGGGTATCGCAATTCCCGCTTCCTGGCCTTTCGGCATCAACCACGCGGCCATTCTTCGTAGATTCTGCGCAGTCGCCGCCAATAGGAACTCGTCGTGGGCACCCTTCAGGCCCCGAAGCCGCAAGCGATCCAGCCGCAGGATGCGCTTGAGGTGTGCGAACAGCATCTCGACCTTCTTTCGATGTCGCCGCGATCGTGCGTATCGAGGTGTTGATGCCAACTGGCGGGCCACGTCGCGTGCGGATTCGTTGACCTGGCGGGCGATCTTCCGATGCGTGGTGTTGGGGCAGCATTGCGACTTGAGCTCGCAGCCGGCACAGTCGTAGACGCTGCTGCGATAGATCAGCGTGTCGTCCGCCGTAGGCTTGCCAGTTGAGCGCAACGGCTTGCCCTGTGGGCAGCGGTATTCGTCGGCTTCGGCCTCCCAGCGGAAGTCGGTACGTCCCAGCGAACCATCCTTGCGCTCGGCCTTGTCCCACACCGGAACGTGCGGTTCGATCGCTTTCTCGTCCACCATCCAGCCCAGCATCTCGGCGGTGCCGTAGGCCGTATCGCCGATCAGATGCGTCGGCTTGATCTCGAACCGTTCCTCGACGCGATCCACCATGACCTTGGTGGCGTTCACCTCGTTCGTGCGGTGTGCGGGCGTGGCCTCGACGTCGAGGATGACGCCGGCCTTGGTGTCGATCAGGTAGTTGGTCGAATAGGCGTAAAACGCCGGGCCGCCGGGCGCGGCGGTCCACTGCGCAGCCGGGTCGGTGAGCGACACGTTCTTCGGAGGCTTACGCGCTTCCTCTGCGGCGTCCAGCGCTTCCAGGTACTCGCGTACCGGGCGCGTGAGCGACGACTCCCGGTCCCAGCTGGCATCGCTGCCCGGGACGCCGCGCTGGCGGTTTGCGTCGGCCTTGATGACGCTGGCATCGATGGCGAAGCCTTCGCCTCCGACCAGGCCCTCAGCCAAGCAGCGCTCCAGCACCTTCTCGAACACGAAGCGCAGCGTGTCGCTGTCGCGGAACCGTCCATGCCGGTTCTTTGAAAAGGTCGAATGGTCCGGCACTGCATCCTCCAGCCCCAACCGGCAGAACCAGCGGTAGGCCAAGTTCAAATGCACTTCCTCGCACAGCCGACGCTCGGAGCGGATGCCGAAGCAGTAGCCCACGATCAGCATCCTAATCAGCAGCGCCGGATCAACGGAGGGGCGGCCGGTGTGGCTGTAGTGCGGGGCGAGGTGCCGATGCAGCTCGCCGAGGTCCAGGAACTGATCGATCCTGCGGAGCAGATGGTTCGCTGGAACGTGGTCTTCCAGGTTGAAGGCGTAGAACAGCGGCACTTGGCCGACTTCCTGACGTCCCATCATCGCGTGAACTTCCGCTCGATCGATGGGACGTCAGTGAATCAGCATCAGCCGGCCGATTCAACAGAGTTTTTCAACGGAATAGG
>NZ_JANJUE010000243.1 GCF_024710765.1 Pseudoxanthomonas sp. | reverse complement strand
TGGAAGTCGATCAGGCCGCTCTGGTAGCGGTTCTGTGCCAGCAGCGCGGCGTTGCCTGCGGCCTGTGCGGCGGCCTGCAGGCGCACCTGACGCTCGCGCTCGCCCTGCAGGGCCACCAGGGCGTCTTCCACCTCCTGAAGGGCGGCAAGCACGGTGGCTTCGTAGCCCACACGCGCCTGCTCCAGCGCGGCCTCCTGCACGCGCACCTGGGCGCGGGCTGCGCCGCCGTCGAACAACGGCACCGAAATGCCGCCCAGCAGCGCGTGCGCCACCGAAGCCCCGTTGCCCAAGGCCCCCAGCGTGAGCGCCCGCAGCCCCAGCGAGCCGCTGATGCGAAAGCTCGGATAGCGGGCCGCATCGGCCTGCGAGACCCGGGCCAGCGCGGCGCTGATGCGCTCCTCGGCCTGGCGCACATCGGGGCGCTGTCGCAGTGTTTCGGCCGGAAAGGCCAGCGCCAGATCGTCCGGCGGGGCGGGCGTGGCCTGCGGGGCGTCGAGCTGCGCATCAAGCGCGCCGGGCGCCTGGCCCGTCAGCACGGCCAGTGCGTGGCGGGTTTGCGCCAGACTGGTCTGCAGTTGCGGAATCTGCGCCGCCGTCTGCTCGGCGGCGGCACGCGCCTGCTCGGACACCAGCGAGGTGCTCAAACCGGCCTGCACGCGCCAGTCGGTGATCTGCAGGGTCTCGCGCTGGCTGGCCAGGTTGCGGCGCGCGATGGCCAGGCGCTCCTGCACGCTGCGCAGCGTGAGGTAGTTCACCGCCACTTCGGCGGCCAGCACCACCTGCGCCTGCTCCAGGCCGGCCTGCGCAGCGCGCACATCGGCCGCACTGGCACTGACGCCGGCGCCCAGACGGCCAAACACATCGGGCTCCCAGCGCGCGTCCAACCCCAGCTGGAAACTGTTGCCCGTGCTGCCGCCGGAACGGCTGCGCTGGGCCGAGCCCGACGCATCCACACCGGGCAGCAGGGCCGCGCCCTGCACATCCGCCTGGGCACGCGCCTGCTGCAGCGCCGCCCGTGCGCTGCGCACGCTGGTATGGGCCTGCAGCGCCTGGGTGACCAGCGCGGTCAGTTGCGCATCACCCCAACGCTGCCACCACGCAGTCAGGGGCGTGGCGGCAGCGCCGGGTGCGCCCGTGGACACCGGTGCTGACGCCCAGGCCGTCGGAACGGCCAGGTCGGGCACAGACGTGCCGGGCGGTGCCATGGCGGCACAGCCTGTGAGCAACACCAGCGCGGCCAGCAGCCCGGCGGCCAGAGGCGGGCGCGTGCGGGAACAAGGAGAAGGCATGGTCATGGATTCACAATCGGGCGCCCCCATCGAAAAGGGCACTGAAGACCATTGTGCCGGGCCGGTCTGTCAGGACCGCGACCGGCGTGTGAAGTGCAGGTAAAGCCTGCGGTCAGTGTTTGCGCGCCAGCGCCCGCAGCGCCTGGTGCGCCGGCCGGTCCAGGCAGCGCGCGAGCCACCCGGACGTCACCGGAAACTCCTCCATCAGCGCACGCGCCGGACGCGCCCAGCCCAGCACGCTGGCCAGGCACAGGTCGGCCACGGTGAAGCGCTCGGCCGCCACATGCGCCTGGCCGTGCGCCTGCTGCTGCACCAGGTGCTGCTCCAGCACCCGCAGGGGCACGCGCAGGCGCTTCTCGGCGGCATCGGCCAGTTCGGGCTTGCGCTCGTCGGCGGGCATGGCCACGCGGTGCATCAGCACGGTGAGGGCGTCCTTCTCCACCTCGGTCACGGCCCAGAAAC
>NZ_JANJUE010000234.1 GCF_024710765.1 Pseudoxanthomonas sp. | reverse complement strand
CGACGACATGATTGCCTTCGATGCCTCGCTGGGCGATTTCGGCGGCCCCAACAACATCGATCGCGCCCGCATCCGCGGGTTCGAGGCCGAAGGCGGCCTGGAGGTGGCCGGCTGGGATCTGCGCGCCAGCCTGACCCGGCTCGACCCGCGCAACGACGGCGACAATCCCAACCACGACAACGTCCTGCCGCGCCGCGCGCGCGCCAGCGGGCGCATCGACGCGGATCGCCGCTTCGACCGGTTCAGCGTGGGCGCGAGCGTCATCGGCGTGGGGGAGCGTTACGACAATCTGACCAACACGACCCGGCTGGGCGGTTATGGCCTGCTGGATCTGCGCGTGGGCTACGCATTCGCTCCCGCATGGAAGCTGCAGTTGTCGGGCGGCAACCTGTTCGACAAGCGCTACGAAACCGCCGCGCTGTACAACCAGCCCGGCCGCACCTGGCTGCTGACCCTGCGTTACCAGCCCGTCACCCCTTGAGCGGAGAATCTGATGAAACCTCTGTCGCGTTCCATCCACCTCGGCCTGCTCGGCACCTTCGCCGCACTGATGGTCGCCACGCGCTTTCATCATTTCGGCGATGCCCTGCACCTGCCGGATGCGTCGATGGCCGTGTTTTTCCTGGGCGGTCTGTATCTGCGCGGGCACCTGCCATTCGTGGGCCTGCTGGCGTTGGCGGTGGTCATCGACTGGGCCGCGATAGAACTGGCCGGCGTCAGCGATTTCTGCGTGACGCCGGCCTATGCCTTCCTGCTGCCCGCCTACGCGGTGCTGTGGTACGGCGGCCGCGCGTGGGCGCCGCGGATGAGTCCGGACTGGCGTGGCCTGTCCGGCGCCTTGCTGGTCGCGCTGGTCTGCGCCTTGCTGTCGTTCGCCATTTCCAACGGCGCCTTCTACTGGCTGGGAGGTCGTTACCCGCAACCGGAATGGTCCCAGTACTTCGCGCGGGTCTGGCAATGGGGTCCGCTGTTCGTGCGCATCACGCTGGTTTACGTCGCCAGCGCGTTGCTGGCCCACGCGCTGGTGGTGATGGCCCGTCGCCGTCGCGCCATCGGCGCCTGATCAGGAGAACGTCATGACTTCGCTTTCCCCTTCCGCTTCCGTCCTGCCGCTGCCCTCCGCCCGCGCGCAGGTGATCGCGGGCATCGCGCTGGCGCTGCTGATGATCGCCACCCGCGGCCAGCATTTCGCCAGCGTCGATGCGCTGCCCAGCGCATCGTGGGCGGTGTTCTTCCTGGCCGGTGCGTTGTTGCGCCCGATGTGGACGCTGCCGGCGTTCTTCCTGCTGTCCTCGCTGCTGGACTTCAGCAGTCTCGCCAACGGCACCATCACCGACTGGTGCCTGTCGCCCGCGTACTGGGCGCTGGCGTTCGCCTATGCGGCACTGTGGCTGGGCGGCCATGTGTATCGCGGGTTGCACCGCGATCACTGGCGCACGGTGCCGCGCCTGGCGCTGGTGCTGGTGGTGACCGCGAGCACGGCGTACCTGCTGTCGAAGGGCGGCTTCTACTTCTTCTCCGGCCGCTACCCGGAGCCGACCCTGTCCGGATTCCTGGCGCGTGTTCCGCATTACTATCCGCGCGCCCTCGGTACGCTGGCCGGCTACGTGGGCGCCGCTTTCATCCTGCGGGCGAGCATCCGTGGCCTGTTCATGCGGACCGCCAGCCGGTCGGGCACGCCGGCATGAGCCGGGGCAGTGAACGGCGCGGCCTGGACGAGGACGCGCACTACCGCGAACGCGCACGGCGCAAGAAGGAACTGGTCGACCGCCGCATCGCCCGCGCCACCATCGACCGTGGCGTGCTGGTGGTGAACACCGGCAACGGCAAGGGCAAGAGTTCTTCCGGTTTCGGCATGCTCGCGCGCAGCCTGGGGCATGGTTTCCGTTGCGGGGTGGTGCAGTTCATCAAGGGCAGTTTCTCCACCGGCGAGGAGGCGTTCTTCCGTCGTTTCGGCGAGGACCTCGACTATAGGGTGATGGGCGAGGGCTTCACCTGGGAAACCCAGGATCGCGAGCGCGACATCGCCGCGGCCACCGCCGCTTGGAACGAGGCGGCGCGCATGTTGTCGGATCCGGCCTATGATTTCGTCCTGCTCGATGAACTCAATATCGCGCTGAACAAGGACTACGTGCCGCTGGGAGGCGTGCTGGCCGCACTCGCCGGGCGGCCCCCGCGCCAGCATGTGGTCATCACCGGGCGCGGCGCGCCGCAGGCGCTGATCGACGCCGCCGATACGGTCACCGAGATGCGCCTGGTCAAGCATGCGTTCAAGGCCGGCATCAAGGCCCAGCACGGGATCGAACTCTAGCGATGAATGCCATGACCCACCATTGTCCCGCGCTGCTCGTCTCGGCTCCCGCATCGGGGCAGGGCAAGACCAGCGTGACCGCCGCGCTGGCCCGCTGGCACACCCGCCAGGGCCGGCGGGTGAGGGTATTCAAGACCGGTCCGGACTTCCTCGATCCAATGGTGCTGGCGCGTGCGAGCGGGGCACCGGCCTATCAGCTGGATCTGTGGATGACCGGCGAAGCGGACGCGCGTGCGCGCCTGCACGCCGCGGCGGGCGAGGCCGATCTGATCCTGATCGAGGGCGTCATGGGGTTGTTCGACGGCGTGCCCTCGAGCGCGGATCTCGCCCATGCACTCGGCATCCCGGTGCTGGCGGTGATCGACGGCTCCGCGATGGCACAGACCTTCGGCGCGCTGGCGGTCGGGCTGGCGCGTTACCGCGAAGGCCTGGCCGTGCATGGCGTCGCCGCCAACCGCATCGGCAGCGCCCATCATGCCGATCTGCTGCGTGGCAGCCTCCCGGCCGACCTGCATTGGCTTGGCGCACTGCCACGCGATATGCAGCTGGCGTTGCCGGAGCGGCACCTGGGCCTGGTCGCCGCGGCCGAACTGGACGACATCGATATGCGGCTGGACGCGCTGGCCGACGCGTGGGCCAGCCATGCCAGTACGGTGTTGCCGCCGGCGGTGGAGTTCGCCGCGGCGGCGCCCGCACCCGTGCCCGATCTGCTGCGTGGCAGACGCATCGCCGTGGCGCGCGATGCCGCATTCTGCTTCCTGTATCCGGCCAACCTGGATCTGCTGCGGACGGCGGGCGCCGAACTGCGCTTCTTCTCGCCGCTGGCCGGAGACCCGCTGCCGGATTGCGACGCGATCTGGCTGCCGGGCGGCTATCCCGAGCTGCATCTGGATGCCCTGTCGCAACGACAGGATCTGAAAGCCGCCCTGCATGCGCACCGCGACGACGGAAAACCGCTACTGGCCGAATGCGGTGGCATGTTGTATGCGCTGGGTGCGTTGACCGGCAAGGATGGCCAGCGTGCGCCGATGGCAGGCCTGCTTGCGGGCGAGGCGGTGCTGCAGGCACGGCTGGCGGCGCTGGGCCTGCAATCGGTGGACCTGCCGGAGGGCACATTGCGCGGCCACACGTTCCACTATGCGCAGGCGGATATCGAGGCGACGGCACTGGCCGAAGCCATCAATCCCAACGGCGGTCCCAGCCGCGAAGCGGTCTACCGCGATCGCCGTTTGACCGCCAGCTTCGTGCATTTCTATTTCCCCTCGAATCCGCAGGCCGCGCTGCGGTTGTTCCTGCCGTGAGCCTGGCGCTGGCGATGCTCGCCGGTGTCTGCCTGGATGCGTGGCTGGGCGAGGCCCGGCGCTGGCATCCGCTGGTGGGTTTCGGTCGGTGGGCCAACCGGCTGGAACATTGCCTGTATCGCGATGCGCGGATCACCGGGATGCTGGCCTGGGCGCTGGCGGTCCTGCCGGTGGTCGCGGTGGTCGTCTGGATCCGGGATTGGCTGGAACGGCTATCGCCGGGCCTGGCCACGGGCTTCGCTGCGGTGCTGCTGTACCTGGCGATCGGGCAGCGCAGTCTCGGTGAGCATGCGCGCGGCGTCGAGGCGGCGCTGGTCGCCGGCGATCTGGATGGCGCGCGGCACGCGGTCGGGCACATGGTCAGCCGCGACACCAACGGGCTGGATGCGTCGCAGGTGGCCGCCGCAGCGACCGAATCGGTGCTGGAAAACGGCAGCGATGCGGTGTTCGCCGCCCTGTTCTGGTTCGCGGTGCTCGGTGCGCCCGGCGTGGTGCTGTACCGGCTGGCCAATACGCTGGATGCGATGTGGGGCTACCGCACGCCGCGCCATGGACGCTTCGGCTGGGCCGCGGCGCGCGTGGATGATCTGCTCAACCTGGTCCCGGCGCGCCTGGTCGCAATGACGTACGCGCTGCTTGGACGCACCTCGCGCGCATTGCACTGCTGGCGCACCCAGGGGCGGCGCTGGAAGAGTCCCAACGCCGGCCCGGTGATGGCGGCCGGCGCCGGCGCGCTTGGCGTCCAGCTGGGAGGAGCGGCGCCCTACCACGGCGTCTGGCAGGCGCGCCCGGCGCTGGGCGAGGGCAGGGCGGCCGACGTGGAAGCAATCGCGGCCGCACGGATGCTGGTGAATCGTGGCGTGGCGATGTGGTTGTCGATCGCGCTGCTGATCGGAATCGGCTGGGAGGTGATGCATGCTTGAACATGGTGGCCGCCTGCTGCGCGCGGCGCGGCAGTATGGAATTCCCGCGGACCAATGGCTGGATCTGTCCACCGGCGTCAGTCCGTTTCCGTGGCCGGTGCCGGCCCTGCCGGCGTCGGCCTGGCACCGCCTGCCGGAGGACGACGACGGTCTGATTGACATCGCGCGCGCGTACTACCGCGCGCCGGCGCTGCTGCCGGTCGCCGGTTCGCAGGCCGCGATCCAGGCGCTGCCACAGCTGCGCGCGGCGTCGCGGGTGGGCGTCATCGCCCCGGGCTATGCCGAACACGCGCACGCCTGGCGACAGGCGGGGCACGCGGTGGAAACCCTGCCGGCGGAAGCGCTGCGGGCGGCGGTGGAACGGTTCGACGTGATCGTGCTGATCCATCCCAACAATCCGGGCGGCGAACGCTTCACGATGGAGCATCTGCTTGCATTGCATGCGGATCTGTCGCGCCGGGGCGGCTGGCTGATCGTCGACGAGGCATTCATCGACGTGGAACCGGAAGCCAGCCTGTGTGCCGAAAGTGGGCGCGAGGGACTGGTGGTGCTGCGCTCTGTCGGCAAGTTCTTCGGCATGGCGGGCGCACGCGCCGGCTTCGTGTGCGCGGCACCCCCGTTGCTGGATCGTTTGCGCGAACGGCTGGGCCCCTGGACCCTGAGCGGCCCGAGCCGGCATGCGTTGCGGTTGGCCCTGGCCGATGCGGACTGGCAGTCGATGGCACGCGCCCGCCTGCGTACCGCCGGCGAGCGCCTGGCCGGGACGCTGCATGGCGCGGGACTGGCGCCGGCGGGCGGCTGCGCGCTGTTCCAATGGTGCCGGTTTCCGGCCGCGCGCGGACTGCACGAGGCCCTGGCGCGGCGGGCGATCCTGACCCGCCTGTTCGAGGCACCGTCCAGCCTGCGCTTCGGTTTACCCGCCGACGAATCCGGCTTCGAGCGATTGCGCCTGGCCCTGGGCGATATCCACGCGGCGGCCATCGCATGAACGCGCGGGTATTGATGGTGCAGGGCTGCACCTCGGACGCGGGCAAGAGCACGCTGGTCACCGCACTGTGCCGCTGGCTGCATCGGCGGGGCGTGCGGGTGGCGCCGTTCAAGCCGCAGAACATGGCGCTCAACTCGGCCGTGACGATCGACGGTGGCGAGATCGGGCGTGCGCAGGCGGTGCAGGCGCAGGCCTGCGGGCTCGCCGCGCACACCGATTTCAATCCGGTGCTGTTGAAGCCGGACAGCGACGCCGGTGCGCAGGTGATCCTGCATGGCAAGGCCGTGGCCCGACTGGATGCCGCGGCCTATCACGACTACAAGCGGGTGGCGCGCGAAGCCGTGCTGGCCTCGCATGCGCGGCTGTGCGCGGCCCACGAGGTGGTGGTGGTGGAGGGCGCCGGCAGTCCGGCGGAAATCAACCTGCGCGCGAACGACATCGCCAACATGGGATACGCGGAAGCGGTGGACTGCCCGGTGATCCTGGTGGCCGACATCGATCGCGGCGGGGTATTCGCACACCTGGTGGGCACGCTGGCGCTGTTGTCGGAAAGCGAGCGGCGGCGGGTGAGGGGATTCGTCATCAACCGGTTCCGCGGCGACAGGGCGCTGCTGGAGCCCGGTCTCGCCTGGCTGGAACGCGAGACCGGCAAGCCGGTGCTGGGCGTGTTGCCGTATCTGCACGGCCTGCATCTGGAGGCCGAAGACGCCTTGCCGGCGTCCGTTGCCGACAAGCCCGATGCGTGCCTGCGGATCGTGGCGCCGGCGCTGCCACGCATCAGCAACCACACCGATTTCGACGCGCTGCGCGCGCATCCGCAAGTGGACTTCCGCTTCATCGGCCCTGGCGAAACACCACCGCCCTGCGATCTGATCATCCTGCCGGGCAGCAAGTCCACCCGCGCGGATCTGGCCTGGTTGCGTGCGCAGGGCTGGGAACCGGTACTGGCACGGCATCTGCGCTACGGCGGCAAGGTGATCGGCATCTGCGGCGGCTTCCAGATGCTCGGCCGGGTCATCGTCGATCCCGGGGGCGTCGAAGGCACTCCCGGCGCCAGCACGGGACTGGGATGGCTGGACATCGAGACCACGCTGGCGCCGGAGAAACGGCTGCGCAATGTCCGGGGTGTTCTTCGCCTCGCCGATGGCCAGGTGCCCGTCACGGGCTACGAAATCCATTGCGGTGTCAGCCAGGGCGGCGGGCTTGCCTCGGCTCCGTTGCTGCTCGAGGACGGGCATGCCGATGGCGCGTGTTCGGCGGATGACCAGGTGTTGGGTACCTATGTGCACGGCCTGTTCGATTCGCCGCCGGCGTTGGCCGCATTGCTGCGCTGGGCCGGGCTGGAAAGGCCGGTCGCCACGGACGTTCATGCGTTGCGCGAAGCCGCCATCGAGCGGCTGGCCGACGCGGTCGAGACGCATCTCGATACCACGACGCTGCTCCATCTGCTGGAACGGGGGAGGTTTAATGCATAGCCTGATCCTGGGAGGCGCGCGATCCGGCAAGAGCGCGCTGGCCGAGCGCTGGGCGAAGGACTCCGGCCTGCCGGTGACCTATGTCGCCACCGCCCGCATCGGCGACGACGAAATGGCGGCGCGCGTCGCCCACCATCGCGCGCGACGGCCGTCGGATTGGGCCTGTATCGAGGCACCCACCGCGCTCGCCGCGACGCTGGCGCGGCATGCGGCCGAGGATCGCTGCCTGCTGGTGGACTGCCTGACCCTGTGGCTGAACAACCTGCTGCTTGACGCCGACGGCGCGATGTTTGATCGGCAGCGCGGGGCATTGCTGGCGACGCTGCCCGGCCTGCCGGGGGAGATCCTGCTGGTCAGCAACGAAGTCGGTTGTGGCATCGTGCCGATGGGCGAACTAAGCCGCCGCTTCGTCGACGAGGCCGGTCGCCTGCATCAAGACCTGGCGCAGGTCTGCGGACGGGTGGCATGGGTGGCGGCGGGACTGCCGCTGGCACTGAAGGGAACCTTGCCGTGACGCGCCGGCACGTCGGCACCAGCATCGAACTGATGCGCCACGGCGACACCGGCCAGGTCAGCTATCGCGGGCAACTGGATGATGCGCTCTCGCCCCTGGGCTGGGCGCAGTTGCGCGAGGCTTGCGCGGCGCGTCACTGGGATCGGGTGGTGTCTTCCACCCTGCAGCGATGCGCGGCATTCGCCGAAGAACTGGCGGAGCGTCGCGACCTGCCGCTGCGGTTGGACGCGCGCCTGGTCGAGTACGACTTCGGCCAATGGCAGGGTGTTCCGATCGAACAACTCCAGCGCGATTCGCCGGACACCCTGCAGCGCTACTGGAGCGATCCGGAGCATCACGCGCCACCGGGAGCGGAAGCCTTCGGCGCATTTCGTGATCGCCTCGGCGCCGCACTGGACGAGATCGCCCGCGAGGCCGGAACCCATGGCGGACGGACACTGGTCGTGACCCACGGCGCGGTCATTCGCCTGTTGCGATGCCTGGTGGAATCGCGTGGCTTCGGCGACATGGTCCGCATCGAGGTCGCGCACGCCTCGCTGCATCCCCTGGCCTGGACCGGCCGGAACCCCTGAAGGGTTCCGTTCGGTATCCGGAGGCAGGTTCCTGCGGGATGACAGGGCCGGCATGGCTTTCCCGATTCGCGACCCGCATGACGGGTGGAGCGCACCTCTGAAAGGCTGGACGGGCGATGCTGCGGGGCAGCATGCACCCGGGAAATCCCTGTGCTAATAATCTGCCGCCCCTCGCTTGAATCGATCCAAGTACGGAAGCGGTCACGAGTGGGAAGCACTGGCGGGGCGATACCGACGTATCCAGTCATTCCGGCAACGGGGTGATCTCCGCGTATTTGAACGAGGCAAAGGTTCCGAAAAATTTAGATCGATACAAAATCCAGCGTCAGTAACCGATTCAATCCAGGAGAGGGTGATTGAAATGAAACAGGTTCCACGCAAGCGCATCAGGAATTCGCTGTCCACGGCGATCGCCATCGCATTGACCGCGACGGCCGCATTGCCGGGCAGCGTGCTCGCACAGCAGGCGGCACCCCCGGCCCAGACCGGCACGCCCGCCACCGCCACCGACCTGGACCAGGTCACGGTCACCGGTTACCGCTACTCGATCGAGCAGAGTCTCGAACAGAAACGCAACGCCAACGCGGTGGTCGAGGTCATCACCGCCGAGGACGTCAGCAAGTTCCCCGACAAGAACGTGGCCGATGCGCTGCAGCGCGTGCCCGGCGTGATCATCACCCGGGATGGCGGCGAAGGAAAAACCGTCAGCGTGCGCGGCCTGTCCTCGGACCTCACCCTGACCCAGTTGAACGGCAACTACATCGCCTCGTCCGAGACCAACGATGAAGCGTCGCGCTCGTTCAACTACACCCTGCTGCCGGCCAACATGCTGTCCAGCGCGGAACTGTTCAAGACGCCGGAAGCCCGGATCGACGAAGGCGGCATCGGCGGCACGGTGATCCTGCACACCCGCCGCCCGCTGGACATGGAAAGCAACTCGGGCTTCGCCACCGTCGAAGGCACCTATTCCGACACCAGCAAGACCACCGATCCGCAGTTGTCGGCGATGTATTCCTGGCACAGCGATGACGACCGGTTCGGCGTCCTGGTGGGAGTGACCAAGCAGAAACGAACCAACCGCAGCATGGAAGTCACCACCGAGGACTACCAGTGGTATGGCGACGACTACGAGGGCTCGCCCGCGGTCGACGTCAACGGACGTCCGCAGACCCAGGACGGCATCCACTACTGGTGGGGCCAGTCCGGTTTCTACAACCAGGGAGGCGACTACTATTCGAATTTCTTCATGCCGACCTCGGTCAACTTCGCCGTCCGCGAAGAGGAGCGCGAGCGCGAGGGCGCGCAGCTGACCTTCCAGTTCAAGCCGACGGACAACCTCACCCTGACCGCCAACTATTTCCGCTTCGAGCTGCAGGGCGACTACACCCTGAACATGCTGAAGATTCCGGAATGGAACCTGGCGCGTTATTCGGGCGACGGCAACTGGCCGGGCGGCCGGCTGCTCAACGGGCTGACCTTCGACCGCAGCGGCACCATCGTCACCGGCGCCGAGTACGAAAAGCTGCCCGGCAAGACCTACTACTGCAGCGAGGACGAAGCCGCCGCCGCCGGCCTGGAACCGGGCGGCTGGGGACCGGACGACTGCACCATCCCGACCCCGCAGCTGACCGGCGGCTACAGCCGCGAGAAGGCGCTTTCGCAGACCGCGGACCTGGCGATCGAATGGGATATCGGCCCGCTCTGGAAGGCCTCGTTCAAGGGAGGGCGCACCTGGTCGGAAGGCGGTCCGTCGATGAACTTCCGCATGTCGGCCAAGCCGCGTCGCCAGGTCGATGGCGTCTGGCAGGCGGGCAATACCTACAGCGCCTGGGACTTGACGGGTACGCCCACGGCGACCTTCTCGCCGAACCTGCAGGACATGCTGATGGCGGGCGTGGCGGAGATCGACACCGGCTCCACCGACTCGTCCTGGATGGAGACCGAACTGGAGCAGAACTACTTCCAGGCCGACTTCACCAAGCTGTTCGAGGACGGCTGGCTGGATTCGATCCAGTTCGGCGCGAAGTACCGGGACGGCAAGGTCCATCGCAATACCGGCAACACCTACTGGGTCTGCCAGGGAGCCTCGCCGGACGATTACGAGGCGCGCTACCAGTCCGGCGGTTGCGACGATCCGGAGAAGGGCATCGCCCAGCCCGGCTTCTTCTACTCGAAACCCATCGGCAACATCGCCGGCGGTTTCAACGCCAACGTCTTCCCGGGCATCAATTTCCCGGCCTACATCAACTACCTCAACAGCCGCTATGGCGGCATGCAGAACCGGCGCGAACCGGATTTCATCTACAACGTCGGCGAGAAGATCTACTCGGGCTACTTCCAGGCCAACTTCCGCACCGATCGCCTGCGCGGCAACATCGGCGTGCGCGTCGTCAGGACCAAGCAGAGCGCCGCATCCACCGATTCGGTCGAGCGGTTCATGGACTACTTCGTCGACGGTCCGGACGGCAACCCGCTGGCGTGCCCGGCCGGCGAGCCGCCCGCGGGAACCGTCTGCGAATCCGGCTTCGTCCGCCGCGACGTGCGCGAGAAGACCTACGAGCTGGCCTCGCTGGAGAAGTCCTACACCGACGTGCTGCCCAGCTTCAACATTGCCTATGACCTGAGGGACGACCTGGTGCTGCGCGCCGCCGCGTCCAAGGTCATTTCACGCGCGGGTTACACCAGCATCGCCTATCCCGGCGGTCTCCAGTTCTACAGCGAGGAGTACAGCAACGATCGGCGCGTGGCGGGCGGTACCACCAACCCGGGCTGGTACGGTTCGGGCAGCAACAAGGACCTGCAGCCGTTCGAGGCGACCCAGTTCGATGTCGGGCTGGAGTGGTACTACAAGCCCGGCTCGGTGCTGGGCGCCGGACTGTTCCGGAAGAACGTCAAGAACTTCACCGTCGAAGTGGTCCGCGACCAGCAGCTGGTGGTGGGTGGGGAAACGGTGACCATCCAGGGCTACAGCACCGATGCCAATGGTCGCGATGCGGTATCGCAGGGCGTGGAGCTGTATGCGCAGCACACCTTCGACACCGGCTTCGGCTTCCAGGCCAACTACACCTACAACGACACCAACCTGGCCTCGATCGTCCTTGACGGAGAGAACATCGGTGACTCGCCGTTGGCGGGCAGCGCCAAGAACCAGGCAAACCTCACGGTGTTCTACGAGAACGACAGGTTCCTGGCCCGCGCCTCCTACAACCGTCGCGGTGAAGTCATCGGCAACTTGAACAATGGCTTCACGATCTACAGCGAGCCCTATGACCAACTCGATCTGAATGCCGCCTACAACATCACCGACTACCTGACGTTGACGGGTTCGGTTTTGAATGCGACCAAGTCGGAACAGCGGGAGCACCTGGGCAACGACACCGATGCCCGCACCTACTCCAACACGTACTCCGGCCGCATCCTGTACCTGGGCCTGACTTACAAGTTCTGAGTCGTGGCATCCATCCCCCTCGCCTCCGGGCGAGGGGGATTTTCTTTGGCAAGCCGCAGGAGACTCCCGGGGAGGGGCAGGTCATGACGGATACCGACAATCGAATCCGGCGCGTGGTCGTGGTCGGCGGAGGCAGTTCCGGCTGGATGGCGGCGGCCACGCTGGCCACCTTCGTCGGCCGGGGCGCGGAGGTCCGCCTGATCGAATCGGAAGAGATCGGCATCATCGGGGTGGGTGAGGCCAGCGTCCCCCATATGCGCTTGTTCAATGCGCAGGTGCTGGGCATCCGCGAAGCCGATTTCGTCACCCAGACCCGCGGCACCTTCAAACTGGGCATCCAGTTCAACGACTGGGCGCGCATCGGCGACAGCTACATCCATGGCTTCGGCACCATCGGGCGATCGCTCGGACCACTGCCGTTCCACCAGTTCTGGCTCAAGCTGTTCCAGTCCGGCCGCGTCCCCGGCATCGGCGCCTACTCGCTGCCCACGGTGGCCGCGCCGCTGCACAGGTTCATGACCAGCTCGGAACAGGCGCCCGCCGGATCGCCGCTGGCGGACATCGCGTACGGCTACCACTTCGATGCGGGCCTCTACGCGCGCTACCTGCGCAACCTGTCCGAGCGGCGAGGCGTGACCCGCATCGAGGGCAAGGTGGTGGATGCCGTCCAGCGCGCCGGGGATGGTTTCATCGAAGCGGTGGTGATGGAGAGCGGCGAACGCATCGAGGGCGATCTGTTCATCGATTGCTCCGGATTCCGCGGCCTGTTGATCGAACAGGTACTGAAAACCGGCTACGAGGACTGGTCGGAATGGCTGCCGTGCGACCGGGCGATGGCGGTGGCGTCGGAAAGCGCGGGACCGCTGACTCCCTATACGCGTTCCACGGCGCGCGCGGCGGGCTGGCAGTGGCGGATTCCGTTGCAGCATCGCGTCGGCAATGGCTACGTCTACTCCAGCCGGTATCTCAGTGACGACGAGGCGGCCGCGACCCTGCTCGCGAATCTCGATGGTCCGGCATTGATCGACCCGCGCCCGCTGCGCTTCACCGCCGGCCGCCGGCGCAGGTTCTGGAACCGCAACGTGGTCGCGCTGGGCCTGGCGGGTGGCTTCATGGAACCTCTCGAATCCACCAGCATCCATCTGGTCCAGTCCGGCCTGCAGCGGTTGCTCGGCCTGTTTCCCGATCTGGGTTTCGATCCCCTGTTGATCGATCGCTTCAACCGCGACTCGATCTTCGAGTACGAGAGGATCCGCGATTTCCTGGTCCTGCACTACAACGCGACCGAACGCGACGATACGCCGTTCTGGAATCACTGCCGCACGATGGCGATACCGGACACGCTGCGCGAGACGGTCGAGCTGTTCCGCCTGGATGGGCGCTACTTCCGCAATGGGGAGGATTTCTTCGCGCTGCCGAGCTGGGTCCAGGTGATGCTCGGCCAGCGCATCGTGCCGCGCGGCTATCACCCCATCGTGGACGAAATGCCGGAGGATGAACTGGCCAGCTTCGTCGAGCGCGTGCGCCAGGGACTGGCCAAGGCCGTGGAAGCGATGCCCCTGCACCAGGACTTCATCGCCCGCTACTGCAAATCAGCGGACGTATGAGCGCGCGCGGCGGGCCAGCGCCGCTCGCGGAAGGCGCTGCACGCGATCAGCCCCGCGTGCGCGGCGTGGCGACCAGGCGCCCGAGTTCGGCGGCCAGAGCCTGCACCAGGGCGTCGGCGCTGGGGCGGTGGAACAGCGCGACTTCATAGCTGTCCACCGACGGCAATCCGTGGCGACGATCCAGCACCTTGTGGTGCCGGGTGATGGCGCGCTTCGGCAGCAGGCTGATGCCCATGCCATCGGCGACCGCGTCCTGGATGCTGGCCAGGGACGAGCTGGAGAAGGCGATGCGCCAGCGCCGCCCACCCGCTTCGATGGCGCTGATCATCTCTTCCCGATACAGGCCGCGCATGGGGAATGTCACCAAGGGAACCGGATCCTGGTGCAGGCTGGGACGGGCAGGGCTGTCGATCCAGTGCAGTGGTTCGGGCCAGCAGCGGACGGCTTCGCGGGTATTGCGACGCTGCTTGACCAGCGCCAGATCCAGTTCGCCGCGATCGTAGGCCTGCGTCAGGTCCCGGCTCAGGCCGGTGGTGACTTCCAGCTTCACCTGCGGATGCCGGCGGGTGAACGCGGCGAGCATTCGGGTGGCGCGGGTTCCGGCGAAATCGTCCGGCACGCCCAGGCGGATGGTCACGGCCACGGTGACACCCGCGAGGCTGTCGAACAACTGATCGTTGACGTTGAGCATGTGCCGCGCGTGGCCCAGCAGTACCTGGCCGGCCTCGGTGGGCCGTGCGTCTCGGGTGTCCCGGGTGAGCAGCCGATGCCCGGTCAGTTCCTCGAGCCGGCGTATCTTCTGGCTGATGGTCGACTGGGTCGAATGCAGGTGGGTCGCGGCGGTGGTGAAACTGCCGCAGTCGGCCACCATCAGCAGGGCGCGCAGCAGGTCCAGTTCGATCAGGGGTCTATTCGTTTTCTGGATTCCGGCCATTTGAATATTTAATTTCCCGATGGATGGCGGGCGTTCTAGCATCAGCACCAGGTCCGGGCAAGCGTGCCCCGACCCCGCCGGGACTCAGGAAGATGCCGTCCCGGGGCCGCACGCCCGCGGCCCAGTTCCCGGCGTCAGCCTGGAGTTCCCGATGTCATCGATGGTGTACCGCGTGGGCGCGGGTTGCCTGCTCGCCGTCTCGCTCCTGCTGGCGGCATGTGTCGGCGCGAAAGGAGGAGAGTTGGACAACCGTTTGTGGAAAGCGGCCGCCGCGGGCGACGCGCGGGCGATCGACGTCCTGTTGGGGCAGGGAGCCAGCGTGGACGCACGCGACGGCGAGGGCCGCACCGCGCTGCTGCTGGCCACCCATGCCAACCAGGTCGAGGCGGCACGCGTCCTGATCCGGGCCGGCGCCGACGTGAACGCCAAGGACGCCATCCAGGACAGTCCCTATCTCTATGCCGGCGCCCGTGGCCACCTGGATATCCTGCGGATGACCCTGGCGCACGGCGCCGATCTGCGCAGCACCAACCGTTACGGCGGCACGGCCCTGATTCCGGCCGCCGAACGCGGCCATGTGGAAACGGTGCGGGCGTTGATCGAGGCCGGCGTGGACGTCGACCACGTCAACCGGCTGGGTTGGACCGCGCTGCTGGAGGCGATCATTCTGGGGCAGGGCGGACCGAGCCATGTCCGCATCGTCGAAGCGCTGATCGGCGCGGGCGCGGACGTCAACCTCGCCGACGGCGAGGGCGTCACCCCGTTGCAGCATGCGCGCCGGCGCCATTACCACGGCATCGTCAATCTCCTCGTGCGGGCTGGCGCACGCGGATAGCAGGATCGGCCGGGTGGTCCGGCCTGCTGTTCCCTTTCCAGCACCGGTTGGCTGCGCGCATCTCCATTCGCGCAGCCAACCTTTCCGATTTCCACGCGCGTTTTCATCGAGCGCGCCCGCTTCGAAGCTACCGGATACCCCATGCTCAGATCACTGCTCTCCGCGTTCCCCTTCGCCCTCGCGCTGGCCCTGCCGGGCTTCGCCGCCGAGTCCGCCGACGTGGTCATCCGCCATGCCGCGGTCGTCGATGTCGCCCAGGCGCGGGTGCTGCCGGATCAGGCCGTGGTCCTGCGTGGGCAGGACATCGTGGCGGTCGGCCCGGACGCGGAACTCGCCGGTCGCTGGCAGGCCAGGCGCAGCATCGACGGTCGCGGACGGTTCCTGATTCCCGGCCTGTGGGACATGCATGTGCACTTCGGTGGCGGCCCCGCGCTGGTCGAGGAGAACAAGGCGCTGCTGCCGCTGTACGTCGCGCATGGCATCACCAGCATCCGCGACGCCTCCGGCGACCTGCCCGAGCAGGTGCTGGCGTGGCGCGAGGCGATCCGCGCCGGTTCCCTGGCGGGGCCGCAGCTGTTCACCTCCGGCGCCAAGATCGAAGGGTTGCGCCCGGTATGGAAGGGCACCCTGGAGGTGGGCGACGAGGCCGGCGTCGACGCGGCGCTCGCCCGCCTGCGCGCTGACCGCGTCGACTTCGTCAAGATCACCGACAGCACGCTGACGCCGCCGCTGTTCCTGTATGCGTTGTCGCGGGCGCGCGAAGCCGGCCTGCGCACCTCCGGGCACATCCCGATGGCGTTGACCGTTTCGCAGGCGGTGGACGCCGGCATCCGTTCGCTGGAGCACATCGACTACGCGTACAAGGCCGGCGTGAAGGACGAGGCGGGGATTGCCGCCGATTTCGCAGCCGGTCGCATCGACCGCGCCGAAGCCAACCGGCGCCTGCGGCAGGGATTCGACCGCGATGCCGCGCTGGCCGCGTACCGGCAGCTGGCCGCGAAGGACGTATACGTCACGCCAACCCTCAATGGGGGCCGCATCATCGATTTCCTGGATGTCGACGATCACAAGGCCGATGATTATCTCGCCTACATCGGCCCGGGCCTGCGCGCGACCTACGCCTGGCGGGTGGAGCGTGCCGCCAAGGCGACGCCTGAACAGATCACCGCGCGGCATGAGCACTACCGCGAGCTGGCGGCGGTGCTGCCGCTGCTGCAGCAGGCGGGCGTCACCCTCATGGCCGGCACCGACGCGGGTTTCCTGAATTCGTACAACTATCCCGGCATCGGCCTGCACGAGGAACTGTCGCTGTACGTCAAGGAGGGCCTGACGCCCGCACAGGCGCTGGCCTCGGCCACGCGCGCCGGCCCGGCCTGGTTCGACCGCCTGGATCGCTATGGCGACATCGCGCCGGGCAAGGCCGCGGATCTGGTCCTGCTGGATCGCAACCCGCTGGAAGACATCCAGGCCACCCGTGCGATCCACGCGGTGGTGCTGCGCGGCGCCGTGCATGACCGTGCGGATCTGGATCGGATGCTGGCCGACGCGAAACGCCAGGTGGCGGAATGGAACGCGCAGCGCACGCCCTGATGGCCGGGTGCGCTTGAGTCCGGCCCGACCGCGCGGATCAGGCCGGCAGCGCGTCCAGCCATTCCCCCAGTATCCGCCGGCACAGGTCGCGCGCGGCGTCGGCCTGCCGTCGGCCGGCTTCCTGCAACGCCACGGCGTCCACGCCGCTCTCGCGCACTTCGCCGGCATGCCCTTCGGTCCATTCGCGCAGTCGATGCAGCTCGGTCTCGATATGGAATTGCAGGCCGAGGATGCGCGTTCCCACGCGGAAGGCCTGCACCGGACAGGCGTCTGTTTCCGCCAGGCGTTCGACATGCGGCGGCAGGGCGATGGCTTCGCCGTGCCAATGCAGCACCGGCTGGTCGCCCGCCAGATGGTGCAGCGGTGAGTCCCTCCCCGCATCGGTGAGACGCAGCGGCGCCATCCCGATCTCCCGCGCCGGCATCGGCGCGACCTTGCCGCCCTGGGCCAGCGCGATGATCTGCGCGCCCAGGCAGATGCCGAGCAGCGGGATGCCGCGTTCGCCGGCCACGCAAGCGAGCCGCAGTTCGTCGGCGATGGCGGGATCATGCCCATGGTCGTTGGCGCTCATGGGACCGCCCAGGATGACCAGCAGATCGACATGCAAGGGATCGATGGACCACACCTCGTCGGCGGGAGGCCGATAGGTGGTGATGCGGTATCCGCGTTCCCGCAGCAGCGGCGCCAGGTGGCCTGCATCCTCGAAACCGACATGCTGGATGACGATGGCATTCTTCATTCGGCGGTCCCGGCCGGGGCAGGGGGGAAGGGGCCGGCGCAACCGTCGCCCGTGCATCCGGCGATGGCGGTGGGCTCCCCGGCATTGGCCGGCGCCTCACCCAGCAGTGCGCCGATCTGCGCGCCCAGCACCAGACCGCTGACCTGGCCGAAATGCTGCTGGCGAACCCGGCCCTGGCGATCGATGAGGGTCAGTGTGGGGGTGCCCTGCATGGCGTAGGCGCGCATGGTCACCGGAATGGGACCGCGCGGCGCGGGCTGGTCGACGCCCACGGGAAACGGGATGCGGTACTCGTGCAGGAACGCCTGCAGCGCGGCCGGGGTCATTACGTCGCGGTGCTCGAAGACGGTATGCAGCCCGACCACCGCGACCTGGTCATGAGGAAAAGCGGCATGCACGCGGACCGCCTGCGGCAGGCCATGGGAGACGCAGCCGGGACAGAGCATCTGGAAGGCTTCCAGCACGATGACCTTGCCGCGCAGCGCCGGCAGCGTCAGCGGCGTGGGCGTGTTGAACCACTGCTGCACCTGCCAGTCAGGCGCAAGGGGATGGTAGGTGTTGTCCATGCGGGGCGCGGACGCCAATCTCCTTTCGGGAAATGGACCGGGCAGGCCGAAGCCCGCCCGGCAGGGCATTGAAACGCGAAGACCGTCCGGTCAGCGCAGATCGGCCAGGGCGGCACCGAAGTTGATGTGCAACGGCAGACCGGCCAGCACCAGCGCCGGCACGGATTGCACGCCCGCGGCCTCGGCTTCGGCGATGCGGGCTTTCTGTTCGCCCAGGTGGACAACTTCCACGTCGTACCGCGACGGATCCAGCGAGGACGCGAGCTGTTGCTCGGCATCGACGCAGACCGGGCATCCGGCGTGATAGAAAACGGCTTTCTGGCGCATACTGGAATCTCCTCTTGCTGCTCTTCACAGGGTGGGTGGGGGAACCGGGCGGCGGCCGATGGCAGTCGGCCGCCGCCCACTTTTCCGCCTAGGGCGGATTTCGGAGCCGGAACCGTTCCTGGTTCGCGGACAGCAGATCCTCGTCGGCCGGAATCTGCTCGGCGCAATCGGCGCGCAATTCGGCATCGCCAAAGGCGGCGCCCACGAAGCCGCAGAAATGCGGTCGCGCGGCATCGCCACTGGCGAAAGGCTGGAAGAAGCGGCAACCCAGGCACGTACGCAGGCCAGTGGCCATGCCTTGTTGCTGTGCTTCTGCAACCAGCAGTTGGGTCACCCGCAACAGCGCGCCGACATCTTCGTTGTCCAGGGCTCGCAGCAGGCCCGTCATGCCCTGTGCGGGATGTTGCAGTCGGGTGGCGAGGCTGCGGCCCGCGCGGCTCAGGCGCACGACCCATGCGCGGCGATCGTCCGCATCGACGGTGCGGCGGATCCAGCCCTTGGCTTCCATTGCCTTGAGGGAATCGCTCAGGCTGGCGGGCGAGATGCTCAGGCGCCCGGCCACGTCGCGGGCGCGCAGGCCCTGCGGGGCGGCGGCGAGCATGCGCAGGACCTGGGCCTGGGTGGGCGGCAGCGGCGGCGTGCCCGCTTCACCGCGCCAGGCTTGCGCGCGCATCAGCGCGGCCAGTTGTTCGAGGCCGGCGGCGGCTTGCTCGCAGGGGCGAAGATCATCGCTCATTCTAATATGGTAGGAGTCCTAACCAATTTGAATCAATGACCGTTCGTCGGCAAATGCCGGACGGGCTTGAACAGCGGCTCGCGACTCAGCACGCGCAGGCCGTCGGGACCGCTGTCCAGCAGCCGGCGCTCCGCGTGCGCGACGAGCCATTCGAGCCGGTAACCGTCACCGGCGGGCAGGCGCGCGGCGATCTCCCTGGCCGCGTGCAGCGCATCGCCGGTATCGGCATCGAAATGGCCCAGGTACTTGTCGTGGCGATGGACGAGAAGACGGTAATGCGGCATGGATCATCCGGAAAACGCGGGGGAGGGATCGGGCAGCAGCAGCTCGCCGCTGCGTTGGCGGAGGGTATGGCGAAGTGCCTGCACGACATGCTCGCCGGCTTGCGCGACTGCTTCCTCCAGCGGTACGCCCGCCAGCACGCGTGCGGCCAGATCGGCGTTGAAGAGATCACCGGTGCCCTTGCTGTCCGCCGCCAGGCGCGGATGGCGAATGACCCGGGCGGTCTGCGCCGTCACCGCCACCAGCCACATGCCGTCCGCTTCCCAGGCGTCGGGAACCGCGCTGGTGACCACCACCCAGCGCGTGCGGCCGTGAAGCAGGCCGCGGGCCGCGGCGATCACGCCCTCCAGATCGAGCGGCGAGTCCGGTACCAGTTGGGCAAGCTCGAATCCGTTGGGCGTGAGGCCATCGGCCTGCGGCAACAGGTGCCGGCGATAGGCATCGGCCATGCCGGGAGCGACATAGACGCCGCTGTCGACGTCTCCCATCACCGGATCCACGAACACCTGCAGATCCGGCAGGCCGTCGCGCAGGCGCTCGATCCAAGCGGCCAGCGCCGTGGCCTGGGCAGGCTCGCCGAGATAGCCCACCACCACGGCGCGCAGATGGCGCAACGCACCGCGCGCAACCAGATCCGACAGGTAGCCGCTGAACCATTCCAGCGGAACGGCGCCACCGTGGAAGCTCGGGTAGTGGGGGGTGTTGCTCAGCACTACGGTGGGCACCGCGGCCACGCGAAGGCCATGCGCCTGCAGGGCGGGCACCGCGACCGCGTTGCCGACGCGACCGTAGATCACCTGCGATTGCACGGACACCACATCGAACTGCAGGGGTTCCAGGCCGGCGTCGACCTGGTGGATCACCGTCCCGAGTCGATCGGACAGCGAGGGTGCACGCGCAGCCGGCATCGTCACGCCGGTCCTCCCGGGGTGGGCCAGAAATGGCTGTCCGGCAGGCTGCGCGCACCGAAGATGGCCTGGCCCACCCGCACCACCGTCGCGCCTTCCTCGATGGCGATCTCGTAGTCGCCGGACATGCCCATCGACAGTTCACCCAGGCCGACGCCATCCGGCACGCCGTCGCGCAGGCGATCCCGCAGCTCGCGCAGGGACACGAAACAATGGCGTACGCGCTCCGCGTCGCCGGAAAATATCGCCAGGGTCATCAGGCCACGCACGCGCAGGCAGGAATAGTTGGGCAGTCCACGCAGGAAGGCGGCGACGTCTTCCGGCGGCAGTCCGTACTTGCTGGCTTCGCCGGAGGTGTTGACCTGGACGAACACGTCCAGCGGCCGGCCTTCCATTTGCAGGCGACGGTCCAGCGCCTCGGCCACCCGCAGGCTGTCCAGCGCCTGGAACTCGGCGGCGAAACGGGCCACGAGCTTGGCCTTGTTGGTCTGCAGGTGGCCGATGACCGACCAGCGCAGATCGGCCAGGTCCGCCATTGCTTCCCACTTGCGATAGGCCTCCTGCACCTTGTTCTCACCGAGCAGCCGGCATCCGGCGGCGTGGGCGAGGCGGATATGCGCCTCGTCCATCGTCTTGCTCACCGGCAGCAGCCGCACCCCGGCGGGGTCGCGTCCCACCCGCTGGCAGGCGGCCTGCATGCGCGCCGCGACGGCGGCGAGGTTGTGTCGGAAGTCCTCCACGCTTTCGGCCCGGGGGTAGCGGCCATGCTGCTCGTGCTGGGTGGTGGTGGGGAGCGGTGCGAGGGGGGAAGGGATGTTCACGTCCGGTTCCTTTCGATTCGCCGGCACGGGGTCGCCACGGCGATGGGTTTCATTGACACGGGCCAGATTCTATATTGTCATAGGACAATATGAAAATCACCGGAACCACCTCGGCCGAAATCTTCGACCGCATCCGCATGCTGGTGCGCACGGGGCAATTGCAGCAGGGCGACGCGCTGCCGCCGGTGCGCGAGCTGGCCACGACACTCGACGTGAACCGGAATACCGTCGCCGCCGCGTACAAGCGCCTGGTCGCGGCCGGCATCGCCGCCACCCAGGGGCGGCTGGGCACCGTCATCCGTGGCGACGACGTGCTGGGCGAGCAGGAAGGCACGCATGTCGACTCGCCGCTGGTCGATCTGGCGGGCGGCAATCCGAATCCGGAATGGCTGCCGGACCCCGCCGCGATGCTGGCGGTGCGTCCGCGTTCGCCACGCCTGTATGGCGCGGCGGTGATCAACCCGGAACTGGAGCGGTACGCGCGTGACTGGTTCGCGCCGGATTGTCCCGATGGATTCGCCATCGATCTGACCCACGGCGCGGTGGACGCGGTGGAGCGCCTGTTGTCCGCCTATCTGGCATCGGGTGATCAGGTCGCCGTGGAGGATCCCTGTTTCCTGGGCAGCATCAATACGCTGCGAACGGCCGGATTCGAAGCCACGGGCGTGGCGATCGACGCGCAGGGCATGCGCGCCGATGCGCTGGAAGCGGCGCTGGAGCGGGGCGCGCAGGCGGTGATCATCACGCCGCGCGCGCACAACCCGACCGGCTGCAGCCTGGGCGCGACCCGCGCACGGGCGTTGCGGCGCGTGCTGTCGCGCCATCCGCACGTGTTGGTGATCGTGGACGATCATTTCGCCTTGCTGGCGTCGTCGCCGTATCACGACGTCATTCCCCGGCAGACGCAGCGCTGGGCGCTGGTGCGTTCCCTGTCCAAGGCGCTGGGGCCGGATCTGCGACTGGCGCTGGTCGCGTCCGATGCGCAGACCTCGAACCGCCTGCGGCTACGGCTGGCCGGGGGAACCAGTTGGGTCAGCCACATCCTGCAGGACATCGCCGAAGCCTGCCTGTTGGATCCTCGGCGCAACCCGCTGGCCGATGCCCGTGCCGACTATGCGCGCCGCCGCCGTCTGCTGGCCGAAGCGTTGCGCGCGGAAGGCATTGGCATCACGGACACCGCCGACGGCCTCAACCTGTGGCTGCCGCTTGCCGGCGACGGGCAAGCCATTGCCGGCGAACTGGCGCGGCGGGGATGGTTGATCCGCGCGGGCGATGCCTTCGGCATCACCGACACGACCCCGGGGCTGCGCATCACCATCTCCACGCTGCTACCGGATCAGGCGTCGCGCCTGGCGAAGGATCTGCGCGCCACGCTGGATCGCCATCGCTGAGATCAGGCGTCGAACCGGCGCCGTCCCTTTTCGACCGACAACCGGTGCGTGCCGGACAGTTCCAGGCTGCGCGCCTTGATCGTGCGCATGAATACCCATTCCCCGGTCACCCGCTGCGGAGTGATGTCGATCATCATGTAGCCGCGCTGGTGGGTGTCGGCCCAGGCCAGTTCCGGATTGGTGGCGACGAACGCGCGCGCGACATCGGCCGGATCGGCGGCCAGTTGCCCCTCCATGCCGTTCGAGGTCACGCTGTGCCCGGCGAACTCCACGCCCGCGGCCTGGCCACACTCGGCGAGCGAGTAGGCCCAGGCGTTGTGGCTGTCGCCGGCGAGCATCACCAGATCCGCGTCCGCCTGTTGCGCGGCGCGAAGCAGGCGCGAACGCGCCGCCGGATAACCATCCCAGCGATCCATCCACATCGGCACGCCCTGCCGGGAGGCGCGCACCTCCCGGCGGAACTTGTCGGCCACGCGCTCGCCGGCTTCCGGACGGACCCAACCGGGCATCTGTTCCGGCATCAGGGTGCGGCCGATGATCGTGCCCATGCCGACCAGTTGCCAGGCCGAGCCAGCCGCGTCGCGGCGGAGTTCGCGCGCCAGCCAGGATTCCTGTTCGGAGCCGAGCATGGTCACGCTTGGATCCTGCCAGGCGCCGTCACGGAAATGCCGCAGCGCGGTGTCCGGATCCGCGGCCTGGTGCGCGGCCGCCAGTTCCGCTGCCGCCGGACGGGTGCGTGCCAGCACCCGCGATTCGGTGCGGTACAGCGTGGCCAGGGAACCGATCGGATAGCGCTTCCACGGTTCCTCGGAGACCGGCATCCATTCGCGGTAGGCCTGCATGGCCGCCGCACGCCGGGTGTTCCAGTCACCTTCGGAGGACTGGTGGTTCTGCGCGCCGCCTTCCCAGCTGTCGTTGGTGATTTCGTGATCGTCCCAGAGCGCGACCATCGGCGCCATCCGGTGCAGTTGCTGCAGATCCGGATCGGCCCGGTAACAGGCGAAGCGCAGGCGATAGTCGGCGAGGCTGATCATCTCGTGATCGTGCGCTGGCATCACTTCGCGGGTGGCGATGCGATCGTGCGCCTTGTACGCGGCGATGCCGTATTCATAGAGATAGTCGCCGACGTGTAGCCACAGATCGAGATCATCGCGCGCGGCCGCGTGGGCATAGGCATTGAACCAGCCCATCGGCAGGTTGGAACAGGAGAACACGCCCAGCCCGAAACGGTCGACCGGACCCTCCGGCAGCGTGCGGGTGCGGCCGATCGGCGAGCGGCTGCCGTCGGGCGCGATGAAGCGATACCAGTAAGTGGTGCCGGGACGCAGCCCGTCCACGGTCAGCTTGGCCGTCCAGTCGCGATAGGCGCCGGTGCGCAGGCTGCCCCCGGAAACCACCCGTGAGAAGCCGGCGTCCAGCGCGACTTCCGCGTCCAGCCGGACCTCGTCGACGCCGCCCGGCGGCACGTAACGCGTCCACAGCAGCATCGAATCCATTCCCGGTTCGCCGCTGGCGACGTTGTGGGTGAAGCCACGGGCGCCCAGCAGCTCCGCGGCCAGACCGCGTCCGCCGGGAAGCATCAGCATGCCCAGTCCCAGGGTACCGCCGACGATCAGGCGCCGGCGTTCGATGTTGATCGTCATGGAAGGTCCTCGAGGGTTGCCGGCACGAAAGGCGCTCCGGGATTTCCCGTCCAGCGCATCAGGGTGAGGTCGGCGGTCTGGGCCTGTTTGCCGCCTCCATTTCTGGCTAGATAGAACAGGCCACGCCCGACCGGTTGCAGGCCCACGTCGGCCTTCTGCTGCCAGCCGCGCTGGCCGGTCGCGGCGTCTTCCAGACCGCCACCGGACAGCGCGAGCAGGCGTCCCTGTTCCCAGCCATCGCCATCGGCATCCGGCACGCCAACGAGATCGCCATTGACCGGCGCCGACGCGGCATCGACCGCGAACAGCCGGTAGTTGGGAAACCCGGATTTCCTGCCCGGATAGACGCCCAGGAACCAGCGCCGCAGGGTCTCGTCGTAGGCCAGGTTCTGCACGCCGTAGGTGGTGTTGCCGGTGCGGACGAAATACTTGCCCAATGGCGCATCCGGGCCGCTGCGATGCGGTGCGGTCTCGCTCAGCGGCCTGGCGAGCCGGTCCCAGTCGCCCACGTCGTACTGCAGCAGTACCTGGTGATCATTGTCGGCGCGTTCGGTGTTGCCATAGATGCCATAGGCGACCGTCAGCAGCGAGGGGCCGTCCGGGTGTCCGAACGCGGGACCGAAACCGACCCCGTCGATGCCGGAGCAGCCGTAGCGATGATCCCGGGTATCGGCGACGTCGCCGTCGAAGCGGCCATCGCCATCCAGGTCCGCCGCATAGTCGCGGGCGACTTCCTGCAGATGGACCGTGCGCAGGATATCGGCGGTAGCCGCGTCGATGCCGACGCGATCGATGCGCGCCACGTCGATGACAGCGATATAGAAGGCTTCATCGGCCTTGTATTCAAGCGAACCGTAGACCTTGCCGTCGGCCGGGTTGAAGTCGAGATCGCCCAGATGCCCGGTCCAGCCCACCAGCGTGCCCACCAGCCGGCCGCTGAAATCGTATCGGGCCAGCAGATTGGTGAACGAGTAGTAGATGTAGCCGCCGCGCAGGTCGACGGCGATGCCCTGCACGTGACCGGAAGGCCAGGTACCGCCGTGCTGTGCCAGCGGCAGCCGCGGCGCCTTCGTTTCGGCCGGCGCGGCGGCCAGCAGCGTGGCGGCGGGTCCGAGCAGGAGCAGGGCGAAGACGACCGCGCGGGCCACTGGTCGTCTGCGTATGCGGGTGGGCCTGGGCAGGTGGATGCAAGGAAACGTCGACATGGGATGACCGGGGCTGCACGAAACGCGCGGGTTCTGGGGACCCGCGGCGTGCGACCTGACGGAACGCTTCGCCGCGGGCGGGGAGTGGGGCGCTATGCGGACCTCAGAACCGGGCCTTGATGCCGAAATTCCACATCGACCCGTAGACGGTGTACTGCTGGACCCGGCCCGGGACGTTGGAATAGATGATGTCCGGTTCGTTGAAGATGTTTCGCCCGGCCAGTTGCAGTTCGATGTTGTCGGTGAGCTTGTAGCTGGCGCTGATGTTCCAGAGCTCGCGCGCGGTGTGGTAGAGCACGCCGTTGTTGGCGGTGGTCGGCGTATTGCTAAGCGCGCTCACCCGGTAGTCGCCCTGGCGGTTGCCGTTGATCTGCAGGTCGAAGCGGCCGTAGTTGTAGCGGATGCCCCAGTTGGCCGCCTGCTCCGGCATGTTCTGGCGCACGCCATCGGGTTTGACCTTGGTGTACGAGCCATACAGGCTCAGGCCGCGCAGCGCGCCGGGCAGGAAGGTGAGCTGCTGGCTGTACTCCAGGGTCAGGCCTTCGTTGGTGCTGGTACCGGGCAGGTTCTGCGCGCTGCGGAAGGTGTAGCCGGCGTACTCGTCGGGGTCGAAGCCGACATCCTCGGGATTCACGGTGATGCCGGTGACCTGCATGTCGGTCATGTCCAGCTTGTAGTAGGACAGGCCGACGATGCCGGACGGTTCCAGGTAGTACTGCAGGCTGGCGTAGTACTTGGTGGAGTGTTCCGGCTTCAGCAGCGGATTGGGCACGGTGACGATCAGGGTGTCGTCGTTCACCGACACCACGCCACCCAGGTTGCCGTAGTCGGGACGCAGGATGGACTGGCTGAAGGCCAGTTGCCCGACCAGCCGTTCGCTGAAGTCGTACTTGACGCCACCACTGAGGAACCAGTCCTCGTACTCGCCGCGGCGCATGGAGTAGGCGCCGTTGTTGTACTGGTAGAGCAGTCCTTCGACCGTGTTGACCGCCAGACCGGCGTCGGTGACCTCGCTGACCGGCCGGACGCTGGCGACCCGGGCGGCGGTGCGGGTCTTCTCGTAGCGCAGGCCCAGGTCGAAGCGGGCGGCGCCGATGCGGGTCTGCGCCTCGATGTAGGCGGCGTCGACCTGCTCCTGGATGCGCTTGTTGTTGTCCAGCACGCGCTTCAGGTTGCCGACCGTGTCCGGGACGAAGTACTCCGGATGGGACTGGTAGATGTCGTACATCGCGTAGTGGCTGTCGGCACGCCAGTTCTGCGCGTTCATGTTGCCGGCGTCGAAGCCGTGGATGGCGAACTGGTAGTGGTGGGTCCAGGGAATGACCGCGGCCGGATCCTGCTGGCTGAGATCGCCGTTGGGCCCGACGTACTGGAACTGCTGGTAGGAGCCCTCGTTGGTCCGCCAGTCGTTGCTGCGGCTGCCCAGGCCACCCATCAGCGTGACCGGCACGTCCCGGATGGTGAGCTGCTGCTTCAGATCCAGATAGGCGCCGTACTGGTCGTTGACTGCATCGGATTCGGCGGTACGGATGTTGTTGCCGATGTCGGCGTCGCGGTTGAAGCTGGTCGGATCACCCCAGGGACGGCCGGCGGTCTGGTTGAGGTTCCAGGCGTTGGAGCCCTCGTTGGGCCGGTCCATGGTGAAGCCGATACCGGTCAGCCAGTTGTCGGTGCGCTGGAAAAAGCCCTCGCTGTTGTCGCGGAAGTTGAACTCCGAACGCGAATAGCTGCCGCGCAGCGTGGCCTCCAGGGTCTCGCCCTTGAACTCCAGCTTGGGCGCGATGGTGTAGGTCGGCGTGCCGGCGTAGCGATGCGAATATTCGGTGCGCAGACGGGTGTTGTTGCCATTGGGATTCACCACGATATGGGTCGGCGTGGAGTCCGGGGTGGCATACGACGCGGTCGGCGTGCCGAAGTAGAGGAAGGTGTACTGGTTGAAGTACTCGACGTCATAGAACGAATAGGTGCTGCGCAGCGAAAACACCAGCTCGTCGGTGATCTGGTAGTCGGTGCTCAGGTTGGCGGCGGTACGGCTGGTCATCTTCGGGCCCGGCCGCCACATCACCCGGTACGGCATGACGCGCCCGTCCGGCAGGTAGGACCAGTCGGTCTGGATGCGGTCCTGCTGGACGTAGTTGGCGTTGTAGCTGGTGTTGAACTCCACGCCGAGCCGGCCTTCCATGAACACGTCGCCGAAACCGAACTGGGCGGACGGGTACAGGGTGGAATGCTTGCGATCGTCGGGGAAATACTTGCGCGCCAGTGTGGAATCGGAGGTGCCGACGCCACCCAGCTGGGCCACGATCTGGCGGCCGGTACGGTTGAAGGCGTACTTGCTGCGCAGGTTGATCTGGCCACCGGGCGAGTCGGCGTCCATGCTGGCGGTCAGGGTATTGTTGAGCTCGATGGATTCGATGCCGGTGATGGACATCTGCTCGAACGAGTTCTGTCGGCCGGTGTTGTTGTTGGAGGTGGCGGTCGCCATGCGCGCGCCGTCGATGGTGAAGGTCGAGTACTTCGGATCCAGGCCGCCGATCCGTACCGCGGTGGCGTCCACTTCGGTGTAGTCCAGCGAAATGCCCGGCATGGATTTCATGAACTCGCCGACATCGCCCATGGTCAGCGCGCCATAGTTGTCGGCGGCCACCACGTTCTTGGCGTTCATCGCGGCGCGCCGCTCCATGATCGCGCTGGCCTGGCCCTCGCGCTTGGCGGTGACCATGATCATGTCCATCTCGGTGGCCTCGCCGCCGTTGGCGGCGTAGGAGGGCACCTTCAGGTCGAAGTCCAGGGTGGCGATTTCGCCGCCGGTGACGGTGGTGGTGCTGCGGGCGTCCTGCAGGCCGGTATAGCGGACCACCAGGGTGGTTTCGCCCGCCGGGAGCCCGGTCAGGCGGAAGTTGCCGCCGTCACCGGAGTAGGTGACCAGCGGAGTGCCTTCCACGCGAATCTCGGCATTGCGCACGTATTCGCCGGTGGCGGTGTTGAGGATGCGGCCGCGCACGCTGCCGTTGCCCGGCTTCGGCTCCGTGCGGCTGCGATCCGCATCGCCCGCGCCGGCCTTCTGCAGCAGGATGATGCCGCCCTCGTCGGACTTGATTTCCAGGCCGGTGTCCTGCAGCAGGCGGCGCAGGGCCTCGCGCGCGTCCATCTCGCCGGTGATCGCCGGCGTTTCGATGCCTTCCAGGGAGCCGGCCGGCGCGATGATCTGCACCTGCGCCTGCCGCGCCAGTTCGGGGATGGCGGTGACGGCCGGCTGCGCCGGGACTTCGAACGTGCGCTGTTGCGCCATCGCCTGCGGGGAGCAGGCCAGGGCGGTGGCGATGGCGCTGGTCAACAGGACTTTCTGGTAGCGGTTCATGGTCAGGATGTTCTCGGCAATCGGCTGAAGAGCGGTACTGAGAACAAAGAGCCGTGGCGGAGACGCTTTCCGCTATCTGTCAAAAAAATTTAATGCGCGCGCGTGACCACGATCCGATCACGCTCGCGCCGCGCCTGCGCGTCGAACACGTCGGCGATCGCCTGGCTGAAGCCCATCGGGTTGTGGGTGGCGAACAGGCCGGTGACCTGCATGCGCGCCAGTTCCGGATCGGCGATGACGATGGGCGTGTCGCTGTAGCGCGCGTAGATCGCGGCGGCTTCGGCCAGGGTTTCGCCCTGCAGCGCGATCTTGCCTTCTCGCCAGGCCAGCTCGCGTCCCATCTGCCCGGCGGCGAGGGGCGCCGGTCGCCCGATATCGTTGCCGCGTGCCCGCAGGGCCATGCCGGTATTGGCATTCAAGGACACGTGCGTAGCGGAAGCCGGGCCGCTGACCTCCACCTTGCCTTCCTGCACGAGCACCTGCGCCGGCTGGCCATCGAACCGGCGCACGACGAAACTCGCGCGATTGGCGACCAGTTGCCGCCCGTCGACCTCCACCAGCGTCGGCGTGGCCGCATTGGCGTCCTCGATCAACACCTCGCCGCGCAGCAGCTGTATCCGCTTGCGCCCCCGTTCGTCATGGATCCGGATGCGGGTGTCGGTATTGAGCGTCACCGTGGCGCCATCGCCCAGCGGCACCATGCGCATCTCGCCCTTGGCCGTGGCGTAGGCGCTGGGCGCCTGCAGGGTCGCCGCCAGCGCCACCACCAGCACCAGCGAGGCGGCCAACGCACCGCCACATTCCATCCATCGCCGTGGTCGCGGGATCGCGCGATGGGGCAGGGCAGCCGGTTGCGCGAAGTCCGCCGGGTCGTACTGCGGGCCCAGCGCGCGCGCCGATTCGCTGCGCATCCAGAGTGCCTGCGCGCGCATGAACGCGCCCAGGCGCCGCCGGTCGCCGGCGAGCCAGTCGTTCAGCGCATGGCTTTCGGGCCCGGACAACGGCTCGCGGTCCATCCTCGCCACCCAGCGCGCCGCGGTTTCTTCAATGTTCTGGCTGGTTTCGCGCTCTTCCACTGGCACGCCTTCTTTCCCGCTCCAATTGACTAGAGGTTTTGGCGGGCGGGTTTCCGCCACTGGCGAACCACTGATCCAGCCAGCGGATGCCGCGGACGATGTGTTTTTCGACCGTGTTTTCCGAAATCCCCATCCGCGCGGCGATTTCCCGCTGGGGCAATTCGCGGATCCGCCGCAGGATGAAGGCTTCGCGGGTCTGGCCCGGCATGCTCGCGATCAGCCGGGCCAGCTGGCGCAGGTCGTCGTGGGCGATGGCGCTCTGCTCCGGGGTGGCCGCCTCGTCGGCGAAGTCGATCGTGCCAAGATCCTCGACCGCCTGGATGGAAACGATGCGAGCGCGGCGGATGTTGCGGACGACCAGCGACTGGGCCACCTGGAACAGGTAGGCGCGGGGATTCAGGATGTCGTCCACCCGCTCGCGCTCGGCGAGCACCGCATAGCTTTCCTGCACGATGTCCTCGATGCCGAAGACGTCCGGCGCGCTCCGGCGCGACAGCCAGTGCCGCAGCGCCGCTTCGTGCGGCAGGATGTGGTGCATGAACCAGCGCGTCCTCTCGACATCACCCGGGGCGCTTTCCCTGCGTTCCCCTGTCCCGCTTCGATCAGACACCCAGGCCCCTCCCTCGTCCGCCGCTCGGCAAATCCCGGCGATGCTAGGGGCCACAGATGAAAGTAGTGTTGCAGCACCGCGAAGGCGCGACGCCCGTCGCGCGAATGCCGGACGCCTTGCATGCACGGCGCGGGAGGCCCGGGACCGCCGCATCCTGTCGGAGATCCCGGGCGGGGAAGGACCTCAGGCCGCCTTGCAGCTGCCGCAGCACTGGCTCGCGGCCGCGGGCTCGGCGCTGTCGGACGCATCGCTGCCGACCACGCTATAGCCTTGGGCGGCGAGCGCCTCGGTCGCTTCGGCGAGTCCTATCCGGCCCTGGACCATGACGGTCTTGCCGGCCAGATCCACGGAGACCAGCGCGTTGGAATCCAGCGCCTGGAGTGCATAGGTAATGGTGCGGACGCAGTGCCCGCAGGTCATGCCTTCAACAATGAGTTTCATGGTGGCTCGGATGAGATGACCGGCCCATCGCCGGCGGGGCCACTGTCAGGCTTGCCCCCATGGGAAGGTCAATGGCCTGCCCGGCGGCGGCGGGGCGGTTGACCTTCCCACGATGGGAAGCTCCAACCTGCGGGTATTCCCACCAAGGACTGCCCTGATGAACGCCTCCCTGAACCCTGCCGCGGCCACGTCCCGGAACACGCCCGACGAACGCTTCCGCTTTGGCATAGCCGGCATGACCTGCGCGTCCTGCGTGGGTCGCGTCGAACGCAGCCTGCGCGCGGTGCCGGGCGTGGCCGACGTATCGGTCAACCTGGCCACCGAAACCGCCGAAGTGCGCTCGGCGCGGCCGTTGGCGCTGGAAACCCTCGACGCCGCGGTGCGCCAGGCCGGTTACGAAGTCGCCACCCGCGTGGTCGAACTGTCGTTGCAGGGCATGACCTGCGCGTCCTGCGTGTCGCGCATCGAACGCGCGCTCGCCCGTGTGCCGGGCGTGGCGGAGGCGACCGTCAACCTGGCAACCGAAAGCGCGCGCGTCCGCGCCACCGGGCAGGCCAGCGATGCCGACCTGGTGGCCGCGGTGGTGGCCGCGGGTTACGGTGCGTCCCTCACATCGCAGGCTGCCGCCAAGCCGGGCAGCGAACGGAAGACCAACTCCCGCGAAGTCTGGCATCTGCGTTTCGCGGTGCTGCTCTCGCTTCCGCTGGCGCTGCCGATGGTCGCGCTGCTGTGGGGCGAACACTGGATGTTGCCGGGCTGGCTGCAGTTCGCATTGGCGACGCCGGTGCAATTCTGGCTGGGCGCACGCTTCTACAAGGCGGGCTGGAAAGCGCTGAAGGCGCGGACCGGCAACATGGACCTGCTGGTCGCGCTGGGCACCAGCGCCGGTTATGGCTTGAGCGTCTACCACCTGCTGGCGGGCAGTTCGCATCACGGGGCGCAACCGCTGTACTTCGAGGCATCGGCGGTGATCATCACCCTGATCCTGATGGGCAAGTGGCTGGAGGCGCGCGCCAAGCGGCAGACCACCGAGGCGATCCGCGCCCTGCAGGCCCTGCGGCCGGCGACCGCACGCGTGCGCCGACCGCAGGGCGAAGTGGAACTGCCGATCGAACAGGTCCAGCTGGGCGATGTCGTGCTGGTGCGTCCGGGCGAGCAGATTCCGGTGGACGGCGAACTGCTGGAAGGCCGGACCCACGCCGATGAATCGCTGATCACCGGCGAATCGCTGCCGGTGGCGAAGAACCCGGGCGATCGCGTGACCGGCGGTGCCGTCAACGGCGAAGGCACCATTGCGCTGACCACCGTGGCGGTCGGCGCGGAAAGCGCGCTGGCGCGGATCATCCGCCTGGTCGAGGACGCACAGGCGCGCAAGGCACCGATCCAGCGCGTCGTGGATCGGGTCAGCGCGGTGTTCGTGCCGGTGGTGATCGGCGTTGCCCTGTTGACGCTGGTCGGATGGGGCGCGATCACCGGCGACTGGAACCAGGCCATCCTCAACGCGGTGGCGGTGCTGGTGATCGCCTGTCCCTGTGCGCTGGGGCTGGCGACGCCGACCGCGATCATGGCCGGTACCGGCGTGGCGGCGCGGGCCGGCATCCTGTTCAAGGATGCCGAAGCGCTGGAAGTGGCGCGCCGGGTCTCGATCGTCGCGTTCGACAAGACCGGCACCCTGACCCAGGGACGCCCGGTGCTCACCGAAGCGATCCCGGCGCACGGTTCGACCGCGGATCTGCTGTCGCTGGCGGCCGCGTTGCAGGCCGGTAGCGAACATCCGCTGGCCAAGGCGGTGCTGGCGGCGGCCGGCGGACCCGGCGCGGCCCGTGCCGAGGAAGTCCAGGCATTGGCCGGACGCGGCCTGACCGGCCGGGTGGACGGGCGCGCGGCGTGGTTGGGCAGCACCCAGCTGATGCACGAACTGCGGATCGATCTGTCCGCGCAGGATGGGCTGGCCGAACGCCTGGCCGGCTCCGGGCATACGGTTTCCTGGCTGGCGGAAGAGCAGGGCGACGGGATCCGCCTGCGCGGCCTGCTGGCGTTCCGCGATGAGCCGCGTGAAAGCGCCGCCGAGGCCGTCACGCAACTGCACGCGATGGGCCTGCGCACGGTGATGATCTCCGGCGACAACCCCGGCGCGGCGAAGGCGGTCGCCAGCAAGCTGGGCATCGACGAGGTGCGCGCGAACGTGCTGCCGGATGGCAAGGCCGAGGTGATCACCGAACTCCAGCGGACGGGCACCGTCGCAATGGTTGGCGATGGCATCAACGACGCGCCCGCGCTAGCCGCCGCCTCGGTGGGCCTGGCGATGGGGTCGGGCACCGACGTGGCGATGCATGCCGCCGGGGTGACCCTGATGCGTCCGGATCCGCGCCTGGTGGCGGCGGCCATCGAGGTGTCGCGCCGGACCACCCGCAAGATCCACCAGAACCTGTTCTGGGCGTTCGCCTACAACGTGGTCGGCATTCCGCTGGCGGCCTTCGGCCTGCTCAACCCGATCGTGGCGGGCGCGGCCATGGCGCTGTCCTCGGTCAGCGTGCTCGCCAATACCTTGCTTTTGCGTCGCTGGCATCCCACCTTGAACGCCTAGGAGACTCCCATGCCCAGACCCGCATCCACGCCCCGGCCGGAACTGGCCGAAGCCCGCCAGCAAGGGCTGCACAACATCGGCGAGGCCGCCGCGCTCAGCGGGGTCAGCGCCAAGATGATCCGGCACTACGAGAGCATCGGCCTGCTGGCGCCGGTGGGTCGCACCTTCGCCGGCTATCGCGTCTATCCGGACAACGACGTGCACCGCCTGCGCTTCATCAAGCGCGCGCGCCTGCTCGGTTTTCCCATCAAGCAGATCGAATTGCTGCTCGGCCTGTGGGACAACCGCACGCGCGCCAGTTCGGAAGTCAAGAAACTCGCCCGCGAGCATGCCGACGATCTGGGCAGGAAGATCCAGGAGATGCAGGCCATGCAGCAAACCCTGCTGGACCTGGCCCAGCGCTGCCACGGCGATGATCGACCGGAATGCCCCATCCTGGAAGACCTCGCGACGCAGCGCCGGTGAGCGCCGCGCCGCATTGCCCGGCCGGATGACCGGGCGCATGCCGGAGCGCACCGGCACAAGCGCGGGGCAGCACGCCCCGCGCTTGCCCTGCTCAATACACCGGCAATTCGATCGCGCTCGCCGCTTCCGGGGTATGCCAGATCCGCTGCGTCGCCTTGCGGTAGTCCGCCGGTTTGGCGAAATAGATGTTCGGCACGAAAGTCTGCGGATTGCGGTCGTACAGCGGGAACAGCGTCGACTGCACCTGGACCATGACCCGGTGGCCCGGCAGGAACACGTGATTGGCTTCCGGCAAGGCGAAGCGGTAGGGCAGGGTCTGGTCGGACGCGATTGCCTTGGCGCGCTCGAAACTCTCGCGGTAGCGTCCGCGGAAGATCGCCAGCGATACCGCCAACTGGTAACCGCCCATCTCCGGTGTCGAGGCCATCTGGTCCGGATAGACGTCGATCAGCTTGACCACCCAGTCACTGTCGCTGCCGCTGGTCGAGGCCTGCAGGTTCACCCACGGCGTGCCGGCGATGCGCAGCGGCTCGGTCAGCGGCTCGGTGACGAAGGTGAGCACGTCGGGCCGGCCATCGACGAAGCGCTGATCCTTGACCAGCCAGGTCGTCCACATGTCGCGATCGCCGAAGCGCACCGGGCGCGGCGCGAACGGCACCGGCTTGGCGGGATCGGAGACGTATTCCTCGAAATCGCCTTCGCCGGCCGTTGGCGGCTGGAACGAAAGCTGGCCGCCCGCGCGCAGGTACAACGGCCGGGCCGGCGCGGCGCAACCCTGCGCGCAGCTGCGCGGCCATTGCGTCAGGCGATCCCAGTGGTCCTCGCCGGTGTTGTAGACCAGCACCGGCGGCGTATCCGCCTTCGGCGCGCCTTCGACCAGGTACTGATCGAAGAATGGCTTGAGCACGTCGCGGCGGAACTGCAAGGCGGTGTCGCCGTCGAACTTCAGCGCGCCCAGGTTGCGGGCTTCATAGTTGACCTGGCTGTGCCGCCACGGTCCCATCACCAGGTAGTTGAGGTTGTTGCCGGTATCGCGCGCTTCCATCGCCTGGTAGCTGTGGTTGGCGCCCCACATGTCTTCCTGGTCCCACAGGCCCTGCAGCCACAGGGTCGGCACCTTCAAGGGCGTGTCGGCCATCTTCCTGTCCAGCGCCTGTTCCTGCCAGAACGCATCGTAGGCCGGATGCTCGGTCATCTTGCGCCACCATGGAATCTGTTCCAGCCCGTTGGCGCGCGCGTAATCCCCGGCCGAGCCGGCGCGCAGGAAGGTGGTGTAGTCGTCCAGGCCCTGGCCGGGAAGCGAGACGCCCTTGCCGCGCTTGGTCAGCTGGCCGGTGAAGTAGCCGAAATTGACCTGCCGGAACGCGCCGTAGTTGAGCCAGTCGTCGCCCATCCAGCCGTCGATCATCGGGCTTTGCGGCGCGGCCACCTTCAGCGCCGGATGCGGATCGGTCAGCGCCATCACCACGGTGAAGCCTTCATAGGAGGAACCCAGCATGCCGACCCGGCCATTGGACTCGGGCACGTGCTTGACCAACCAGTCGATGGTGTCCCAGGCGTCGGTGGCGTGATCGACCTTGCTCGAATTCAGTGGCCCGCGCAGCGGACGGGTCATCACGTAGTCGCCCTGGGACCCGTACTTGCCGCGCACGTCCTGGAACACGCGGATGTAACCGCCGCGCACGAACACTTCATCGCCCTGAGGCAGGATGTCGATCATCCGCGGCGACTCGGTGCGCTGGGCGCGGCCGGCCGCGTCGTACGGCGTGCGGGTCAGCAGCATGGGCGCATGCTTCGCCCCCTTGGGCACGACGATGACCGTATAGAGCTTGACCCCGTCGCGCATCGGCACCATGACCACGCGCTTGTCGTAGTCGAAGCCTTCCTTCGATATGGCGAACGCCTTGCCGGTGATGTCCGGCGTCATCGCCGGTGTCTGCGCCAGGGCGCAGGGGATGGACAAGATCAGGGCGAGCGCCGCCAGACCGCGGCGCCAAGGATGCGTCTTCATGTACGTCTCGATTCCCGGTTGTGCCAGGATGCCGATTAAACAGCGCTGGGCCCGGCCGGGCCAGTGCCTGCTCCCGGATCCATTTCTCGTACCGGTGCCCCGGCCACGAACGAACCACGGGATCTCCGCGGCAAGCGTCCAATATTGCGAACCGAGCGGAGACGTTTGAAATGCGCCGACCTGCCCCGCGCAGCAAGGACCCTCAACGGCCACGCCGGCCCCGGCCCGCCATGCACGCTACCAGCTCGCAGCGGCTGCGCGCCTGTGGGACGCGCGTCGCTATCGAGATCGCACGCTTCACGCGCATCGTCGAACGGCTGCGCATGTTCGCCGCTCCAGCCTTGTTCGCCCGGGGAGGTCGCGCAGCCTGACAGGAGCGGCAGGACGCCGGCCACTATCGCTGCGTGCATGTCTCGTCTACT
>NZ_JANJUE010000208.1 GCF_024710765.1 Pseudoxanthomonas sp. | reverse complement strand
GCGTCGTGCGCGGCGCCCTTCGGGTTTACCCACCGTCGCAACCGCAGCGCATGGGGCCCCTAGAGCAAAAGGCCATCTCTTTTTCTGGCGCTGACGCGCCGGTTGCTATCGGTATTCGACGAGGGCGCGCTCGCCGCGGGGCGTCACTTTCTTTGCTTGTGCAAAGAAAGTAACCAAAGAAAGCACACCCCGGTCCTCGGCGCCCCAACGGCTTCGCCGTTGGGGTCCGTGTCGCCGGTGGGAATTTTGGGACGGCACATCCGTGTGCCGACCCAAAACGCCGCGCGTCCTGCGCGGCGCCCTGACGGGTTTGCCCACCGGCGCCACCGCTGCGGATGGGGCCCCCAAGAGCAGAAGTCGACTTCCCGATAGCCGCCGTTGCTGTTGCTTTGCTTTGGCTCTTCGGGCCCCCGTTAAGGCGTGGCAAGCGGGCCGGGTAAAACCCGCAGGGCGGCGCACAAGGATGTGCGCCGTTTTCGGCGGGGGCCGGCTGCCCCTTCCGAAAATTCCCGGACCGATTGCGGACCCGGAGCGAAGCGCAGGGCACGCCGCCAGGGGTGTGTTTCTTTGCCTACTTTCTTTGCACAAGCAAAGAAAGTAGGGCCCCGCGGCGAGCGCGCCATCGGTGAACACCGATAGCAACCCCGCGCGTCAGCGCCCAGTAGCAATCGAACTCAAAAGCCAATGCACAGAAGCGGTGAATTGGATTCCCGACTACTCGTCCACTTGCCGGCGCTCGGGACCAGGACGCTTCAACAGCTTGCGTTGCAGGGAGCGACGATGCATACCCAGCAACCGGGCGGCGGCGGAAATGTTGCCATCCGTCTCCGCCAACGCCTGTTGGATGTGCTCCCACTCCAGCCGATGCAGCGGCGTCATGGTCTCTTCCGGCTCCAGCGGCTCGCTCTTCTGCTCGATGCCCAGCGCTCGCAGGATCGTGGACAGGGTCGCCGGCTTGGGCAGGTAATCGTCGGCGCCGCGCTTGATCGATTCCACCGCCGTGGCCACGCTCGCGTAGCCGGTCACCAGCAGGATCCGCATGTCCGGGCGCAGCGCGCGCAGGGGTTCGATCAGGGTCAGGCCGGAGGACTCGCCGAGTTTCAGATCGACCAGCGCGAAATCCGGCGGTTGCTCACGCGCCAGGCGCAGGGCGCTGCCGCTGTCCAGCGCGATCCGGGTTTCGATGCCGCGCCGGGCCAGGCTGCGCTGGAGGGTGCGGGCATACAGTTCGTCGTCGTCGATCAACAGGCCGTTCATGGGAAATCCTTGGCGCCACGCAGTGGCAGGCGGAACCTGACCCGCACGCCGCGCGGCGACGCGGTCTGCAGGGTCAGCGAGCCGCCGAGGCGCTCGACCGTCGCGTGCGACAGTGCCAGGCCCACGCCCATGCCATCGGGCTTGCTGCTGCGGAACAGGGTATCGGAATGGAAGCGCAGGGTGTCCTGGAAACCGTCGCCCTCGTCGCGGACTTCGCCGATCAGCTCGCCGCCGTCGCAACGCAGTCGCAGTTCGACCCGGGGGGAGCCGGCCTGCTGGCTGGCGTCGGCGGCGTTGTTGAGCAGGGCCTGCAGCAGGTGCCCGATCGAGGGATCCACCCGCAGCCGTGCCGGCAGTTCGCCTTCGCGTTGCAGTTCGATGGTCGGGCGCACCAGCTGCCAGCGATGGATGACCCGTTCCAGATCGACGCCGGTATTGCGGCCCATCTCGGCCGAGGCGGCGAGTTCGCGCACCCGGTCGCGGCAGATGTCCACCAGTTCGCGCAGGGTGTCGGCGTCCTCGCGGATGGCGTCGTCGTCGCACTGCTCGGCGATCTCCTCGCTCAGCAGGGTCATCGTCGCCAGCGGCGTGTTGAGCTCGTGCGCGACCGCGGCGGCATGGGTGGCCAGGGCGACGATACCCTCGTTGCGGGCGAAGCGTTCGCGCAGCACCGCCAGTTCACGTTCGCGCTGGCGCAAGGCCGCCACCAGCCGGGTGGAGAAGTACAGCACCACGCCGACCGACAGCAGGAAGTTCACCGCCATGCCCCACAGGTGCAGGTTGAAGGCGTTGCCGTGGAAGGCGGGCAGGGGACGGCCGAACACCGCCATCAGGGTGTAGCCCACCAGCGAGGCCCCGGCGGTGGCCAGCACCCAGCGCAGCGGCAGCGCCAGCGCGGCCACCGCGATCAGCAGCAGGAACATCGGGCTGAACGGATTGGTGATGCCGCCGCTCCAGCCCACCAGCCAGGCCAGCACGGCCACGTCGACCAGCATGTGCAGGAACGCCACGCCGGCCGAATCCGGCGCCAGCCGGTGGCTGCGCCAGGTGGCGTAGAGGTTGAACGCGGCCAGCAGGCCGATGCCGCCCCACAGCGGCGCCAGCGGCAGCCGGATGTGCATCAGCTCGGTGGCGACCAGCACGGCGACCGCCTGGCCGATGATGGCGACCCAGCGCAGGTTGCACAGGGTCCGCAGGAAACTGGGGGAAGAGATGGGCATGCGTACATGCTAGACGATGCCGCAAGCCCGGCCGTGGAGGGGGATCGCACCGGCGGGTGAATGGACGCGGCGCCGGCCCCCACGGCCTGGCCGGTTTCCCGGTCTAAAATAGGCGCCATGCACGACGCCGTCAGCCGCCCCACGCCCCCCGCCAACGCCGCCGCCTGGCCCCGCCGCATCACCCACACCGTCGACATCGGCGGCGTGAAGGTCGGTGGCGGGCAGCCGGTGGTGGTGCAGTCGATGACCAACACCGACACCGCCGACATCGCCGGCAGCGTCCGCCAAGTGGCGGAACTCTGGCGGGCCGGTTCCGAGATGGTCCGGCTGACGGTCAACAATCCCGAGTCCGCCGCCGCCATCCCGCGCATCCGCGAAAAGCTGGACATGATGGGCGTCGCGGTGCCGCTGATCGGCGACTTCCACTACAACGGCCATCAACTGCTGGCCGGCGAGCCGGCCTGCGCCGAGGCGCTGGCCAAGTACCGCATCAATCCGGGCAACGTGGGCTTCGGCAAGAAGAAGGACACCCAGTTCGCCCAGTTGATTGAATTCGCCATCCGCTACGGCAAGCCGGTGCGCATCGGCGCCAACTGGGGCTCGCTGGACCAGTCGCTGGCGGCGCAGCTGATGGACGAGAACCACCAGCGCGAGCAGCCTTGGGATGCCGGACGGGTGCTGCGCGAGGCGCTGATCCGTTCGGCGGTCGACTCGGCCGAACGCGCGGTGGAACTGGGCCTGGCGCGGGATCGCATCGTGCTGTCGGCCAAGGTCAGCGGCGTGCAGGAACTGATCGCGGTCTATCGCGACATGGCGCTGCGCTCCGAGTTCGCCCTGCACCTGGGCCTGACCGAGGCGGGCATCGGCAGCAAGGGCATCGTCGCCTCGGCCGCGGCACTGTCGGTGCTGTTGCAGGAAGGCATCGGCGACACCATCCGTATTTCGCTCACGCCCGAACCGGGGCAGCCGCGCACCCAGGAAGTGGTCGTGGCGCAGGAACTGCTGCAGACCACCGGCCAGCGGGCCTTCACCCCGATGGTCACCGCCTGTCCGGGCTGCGGCCGCACCACCTCCGAGTTCTTCCAGGAACTGGCCAAGGTGGTGCAGAACCATGTACGCGGGCGGATGCCGGAATGGAAGATCAGCCATCCGGGCGCGGAGAACATGACCCTGGCGGTGATGGGCTGCGTGGTGAACGGTCCGGGCGAGTCGCGCCACGCCAACATCGGCATTTCCCTGCCGGGTACCGGCGAGGCGCCGGCGGCGCCCGTGTTCATCGACGGCGAGAAGGCGGTGACCCTGCGCGGCGAGAACATCGCCCAGGAATTCATCGCCCTGATCGACGGCTACGTCGAACGCAAGTACACGCGTGGCGCCGTCTGAGGTCCTGGCCCAGGGGCTGAACGCCCTGCTCAAACTGTTGCGCGAGCGCGGCTGGCGGATGCTGCTGCTGTTCGCCGGATTGCTGGCACCGCTGTGGCTGTTCGTGACGCTGGCCGACGAGGTCCACGAACTGGAGGACTTCTTCTTCGACGATCCATTGCTGTGGCGGATGCATGCGCTGGCGTCGCCGGCGCTGGATCGGTTCTTCGTCGGGGTGTCGGCGGCCGGCTACCAGTACGGGGTTATCCCGGTGGACATCGCCCTCGTGCTGGCGCTGCTGGCCTGGCGGCGCTGGCGCGAAGCGCTGTTCGCGGCGTCCTCGTTCATCGGCTCGGCGCTGCTGAACCTGGCCACCAAGCAGTTCTTCCAGCGCGATCGTCCCTCGCTCTGGGATTCGGTCGCGCCCGAACACACCTTCAGCTTTCCCAGCGGCCACGCGATGGGCTCGATGACCCTGGCGATGGTGGTGTTCCTGCTGGCCTGGCGGACCCGCTGGCGTTGGCCGGCGGCGCTGGCGGCGCTGGCCTTCGTCCTGTTGGTTGGCCTGTCGCGGGTGTACCTGGGCGTGCATTACCCGTCAGACATCCTCGGCGGCTGGGCGGCCGGCATGGCCTGGGTTGTGGGCGTGTACGCGGCGCTGTATCGCAACGGTCGCCCCTGGAAGGCGCGCCTTCAGGCGAACTCGTAGAACTGGAAGCACACGCCCGGCGGCACGATCAGGTGGAACTCGCGCCGGCCCCAGGACTTCATTTCCAGTGGCCCGACCTGGGCGGGCAGGTTGCGGTACTCCGCGTAGAGCGTGTCCAGTCCCGCCACGCCGATGCTGAAGCTGGCGTTCCGCGCCCACAGCGGTTCGCTGTTGCGGACCAGGTGGAAGCCGACACCGTCGCGCTCGATGCCGGCCATGTCGCCTTCCTGCCAGAGCGCCCGGAAGCCCATCCGGCCGACGTACAAATCCAGCGCTTCGGCCAAGGAGGGGCCGGCGGGCACCATCGGCGTCACGCTGGCGAATCGGCTGGACATCGGCGTTCCTCCTGCTGCGCTCCCAGCGTAGGAGAAGCGCGGCAGGCGTCGCAAGGGCGCCGCGTGCAAACGTAACGGATTGTTGCGAGCCGGCCCGCTTGTGATTGCCGGCCGGCGGCGGGAGGATCGCTTCCTGTGAAGATGCGGCGCACGGGCTGCGCATGGGCGAGGACATGCAGGATCTGATTGAGCGGTACGGCGTGGCGCTGGTGTTCGTCAACGTGCTGGCGTTGTCGCTGGGCCTGCCGGTGCCGGCGATGCCGACCCTGATCCTGGTCGGCGCGGGCATCGCCCTGCACGCGGATCCCGCCTGGCCGGCGCTGTTCGGCGTGCTGGCCGTGTCGGTGTCGGCCAGCCTTCTCGGCGATACCGCATGGTTCTACGCAGGCCGCCGCTATGGCGGCCGCACCCTGCAATCCCTGTGCCGGTTGTCGCTGTCGCGCGACAGTTGCATGAAACAGACCGAGCGCGTCTATGGCCGCTTCGGCATCCGGGTGCTGGCGGTGGCCAAGTTCGTGCCGGGCCTGTCGATGGTGGCGGTGCCGCTGTCCGGTGCGATGCAGGCGGGCCTGCCGCGCTTCCTGCGCTATGACGGCCTTGGCGCGGCGCTGTGGGCGACGGTGGGGCTGGCGCTGGGCGTGATCTTCGCCCGCCAGGTGGAAGGATTGCTGGTGGCGCTGTCGCAGTTGGGGGTTGGCGCGGGGCTGCTGGTGCTGGCGGGACTGGCGTTGTATGTCGGTTACCGCTGGTGGCGGCGGCGCGCGCTGTTCCGGATGCTGGAGTCCGCGCGTATCGATCCGCCCACCCTGGACGCGCTGATGCGGACGGAGGTGGCGCCCGCCGTGCTGGACATCCGCGCGCCCGGCTTCCGCGACATCGATCCCTTCGTCATCCCCGGCGCGGTGTTCGCCGACGAGCGCCGGCTGGAGGAGATCACTTCGAGATTTCCGCGCGAGCGCAAGATTGTCATCTACTGCGCATGCCCGGACGAGGTTTCCGCGGCCTGGCTGGCGCGCCAGCTGCGCCTGCGCGGATACGGCGATGTGCTGCCGCTGCGCGGCGGCATCGATGCGTGGCGGGCGGCGGGCCTGCCGGTCGAGGCCATCGGTGGAACCGCGGAGGTCGCGGACGGAGCGCTTGCGGCCGGACGCTGAGGGACATCGGGCGTGGCCGTGTCGTGCCCGTCTCAGTATTCGATGCAGACCCGGTTGCGGCCTTCGCTCTTGGCGCGGTACAGCGCGGCGTCGGCCGCCGCCATCATCCGGCTGCAGGTGTCGCGGTGGGGCATCAGCGCGGCGATGCCGATACTGACGGTGATCGACTGCGCGTCGCCGCCGGGCTTGAACACCGCGTCCGCCACCGCCTGGCGCAGGCGCTCGGCGAAACCGAACGCGGCATCGTCGTCGCATTCGGGCAACAGCACCGCGAATTCCTCGCCGCCGATGCGGGCGGCGGAGTCATCGTTGCGGACGTGCCGGCGCAGGATGCCGGCGATCTGGCGCAGCACGTTGTCGCCGGAGATGTGGCCGTAGCGGTCGTTGATCGGCTTGAACAGATCGACGTCGATGATGCACATCGCCAGCGGCCGCTGATGGCGCATGGCGCGGGCGATTTCGCGATCGACCGCCTCGATGAAATGGCGGCGATTGTAGAGATCGGTCAGCGCGTCGTGGGTGGCGAGCTGGTAGATCTCCTCGTGGTAGTGCGCTTCCACGCTGGCGTGGCTGATGAATTTGAGGATGCACTCGCCCAGGGTCAGGTGATCGCCGTCGGCCAGCACCGCTTCCTGGATCGGGCGATCATTGAGGCGAGTGGGATTGGTCGCATCGAGGTCGCGCACGCGGTACTGATCGCCGTCGCGCCAGACCTGGCAGTGCAGGCGCGACACGCTCCGGTGCGGGATGTGCAGATCGGCCTCGCGCGAGCGCCCGACCACCACCGGCTGCGCATCGATGTCCGCGCGCCGGCCCAGGCCTTCGCCCTGGATCACCACCACGCAGGCAGAGCGCGAGCGGGAAGGACGCGGTCCATCGCTGAGAATCGTGCGCTGGGTGGTCTCGTGTTCGGGGGCCATGCATCCGGCCGCGGGGAGGGAGGCTGCCGAGTGTAGCGGTTCCGTGCCGCGCCTGCCGGTGCTTCCGCTAACATGGCGGTACTCCAGGGGGACGTGCCATGAATCCAGTACCGCCATCGGCGGACCCGGAAGCCACCGAGCTTCTGGTGACGCGGTTGTCCGGACAGATGCCTGCCGACGGCGAGGCGTTCCCGCCCGGCGCACGGCTGGGCCGCTACCGGCTGGAAGCACTGCTCGGACGCGGCGGCATGGGCGAGGTCTATCGCGCCGAACAGCTGGAACCGGTGCGCCGCACCGTCGCCCTCAAACTGTTGCGCGGGCACCGCGTGGAAGCGCGTCACCTGGCCTACTTCGAGATCGAACGGCAGTTGCTGGCGCAGATGCGGCATCCGGCCATCGCCCAGATCTATGACGCGGGCGCCACCGAAGACGGCGTGCCGTTCTTCGCCATGGAGTACAGCGAGGGCAGGCCGGTCACGCGCTTCTGCGCGGAGGAAGGCCTGGACCTGCGCGAGCGCCTGGCGCTGTTCATCCGCATCTGCGAAGGCGTCCAGCACGCCCACCACAAGGGCGTGATCCATCGTGATCTGAAGCCCGGCAACATCCTGGTCGATCGCATCGACGGGCGCGCATCACCCAAGATCATCGACTTCGGCATCGCCACCGCCACCTCGCGTGCGCTGGCCGGGGTGCAGGAGCGTGCCGGCACGCCGGACTACATGAGCCCGGAGCAGGCCGAAGGCGATCTCGCCACCCTGGACACCCGCAGCGACGTGTACTCGCTGGGCGTGCTGCTGCACGAACTGCTGACCGGCGCGCGCCCCGGCGTGCGCGAGGGCGGAACCGCCGGGGACAGCGTGTTGCAACTGCCCTCCGAGCAACTCGCCACCCGGCGGACCGCGGCCGCGCCGGCCGGAATCGCGCACGATGGACGACACCTGCGGCGCGCCCTGCGCGAGGAACTGGACTGGGTGGTGGCCAAGGCGATGTGCCACGACCGCGATGGACGCTACGCATCGGTCGCGGAACTGGCCGCGGACCTGCAGCGATTCCTGGATGGCGCGCCACTGGCAGCGGTGCCGCCGACCCGGCGCTATCGCTGGTCGCGGTTCTTCGCCCGCCATCGCACCGCGCTGGTCGCCGCGGCGTTGGTCGGCCTGGCACTGCTGGGGGGACTGGCGGTATCCGTCTATGGATTGATGCAGGCGCGGCAGCAGCGCGCCATCGCCGAACTGCGCAGCGTGGAGCTGGAAAAGATGGCGGGCTTCCAGCAATCGATGCTGGAGGACATCGACATCGAGGCCATGGGCAGCGGCCTGGCCACGGGCCTGCGTGGACAGATCGCCGAAGGCGATCCGGCCAGCCGCGCCTCGCTGGAACCGCTGCTGGCCCAGGTGAACACCGCGGATCTGGCGCGCGGCATGATTGATCGCGATCTGCTCGCCAACGCCGAAGCCGCCATCGATCGCGACTTCGCCGGCCAGCCGGCGCTGGCGGCCAATCTGCGCGAATCGGTCGCGCGCGTGTACGCGGCGCTGGGCATGAGCCCGCAGGCGGCGCGGGAGTTCGGCGAGGTCGCCGACTACCGCGCCGGCCAGGCGGGCGAGGCGGCGCCGACGACGCTGGCCGCGCGCCTGGCCCAGGCCGACGCCCTGCTGGGAGCCGCCGAAGTGGACGCCGCCGCCGCCATCATCGAGCGCGCGCGGCCGCTGGCGCAGCCGTTGCCGCTGAATGATCCCACCCGCGCGGGACTGGAGATTGCGCAGGCGAGCGTGTTGTCCGCGCGTGGCGAGCGCGAACGCGCCAAGACCCTGCTGCAATCGCTGCATGAGCGGCTGGCGAAGCAGGCGGGCGATCGGGATCCCGCATCGATGGATGCCCTGAACGCGCTGGCGGACATGCAGCGCGCCGTCGGCGAGATGGCCGAGGCGCACGCCAACATGGAGAAACTGCTGCCACTGCGGGTGGCGGTGCAGGGCGCGGAGCACAAGGACACCCTGGCCGCGACCAGCAACCTGGCGGTGATGCGCATGCTCACCGGGGAAAAGGAGGGCGCGGTCAAGCTGCAGCGGGAACTGGTGGCGACCCGGATCCGCCGGCTCGGCAACGACCATCCGCTGACCCTGCACGCACGCGGCACGCTGGCGAGCATGCTGGCCGATTCCAATGCCGCCGGGGAAGCCCTGCCGATG
>NZ_JANJUE010000191.1 GCF_024710765.1 Pseudoxanthomonas sp. | reverse complement strand
GTCGCACCAGCGGATAGTCCTCGCTCATCACGTTGATGCGGGTCGGCAGGACCGCGATGCCGCCATCGGCGATTGCGAGCGTGCGGGTGCCCCGGGGAATGGCACTGGCCACGCCGACCACCGCGATCGCATCCGGATCCGCGGCGACCGCGCGCGCCGCCTGCGCGAGCGTCGCATGCGTCTGCGCCGTGGCGGTCGCCGGTACCGCACCCAGCACCCATTCGCGCAGGAAATCGCGATTGCCACTCGGCGCGCGCCCCAGATGCAGGTGGATGGGCGCGTTGCGTCCACCCAGCCCGGCCCAGTCGCCAATGCGGCCGCTCACCAGTTCGCGCAACTGCGCCACGCTGAGCCGGCGAACCGGATTGCGTTCGTTGACCACCACCGCCATTCCATCGACGGCGACGACGAATTCCTGTTCCGGCGATTCGAGGTCGCCCAACTGCCAGGCCGCTTCACGTTCCGCCGCCTGCGGCGCACGCGCCAGCATCGCGATCTCGGCATTGCCTTCGATCAGATCGTTGAATCCGGCCGCCGAGCCGCGCTTGTCGATCTCGACGATCAGCGGCACGCCATCGCGCACGGCGCGGATGTCGGTACGCTGCGGCGACACGGCCTGCCGGTGGATTTCGGTATAGCCGATATGGCGCAGCCAGGTTTCGACCATCGCTGGCACCACCGCGTCGCCCAGCGTATTGGAACCGTGGATGCGCAGGCGCTCGGTGGAACCATCATCCTGCGCGGACGCCGGCAGGCAGGCCGGCAACAACAGGCACATCGCCAGCGCGAGGTGCGGCAAACGGTGCAGCATCGATCATCCCCCTGTGAAGCGCGGGAGAGTGACCGTGGACGGTTACAGGGCGATGACGGTCCGGCTCGTACCCGGGTCAGGGCGCGTTGCGTTCGACTGGTCGCGCGGGGTCGGTGATCCAGCCGCTCCAGGAACCCGCATACACGCGCGCACCGGTCAGTCCCGCATGTTCGAATGCCAACAACAGATGACAGGCCGTAACGCCCGAGCCGCACATCAGCACCAGATCGCCCGGCCGGCGCCCGGCCAGCATCGGTGCGATTTCGGCGCGCAGTTCATCGGAAGGCTTGAAGCGACCGTCGCGCAGGTTGGCGCCGAACGGGCGATTGATCGCGCCGGGCACGTGGCCGGCGATCGGATCAATGGGTTCCACCTCGCCACGGAAACGCTCGGGCGCACGCGCGTCGAACAGCCAGCCGCTGTCTTCGTCGAGGCGCTGGCGCACTTCGTCGGCATCGGCAACCATCCGCATGTCGAAGCGAGACGGATAGGCCGGCAGGGAAATGACCCCGGGCAATGCCGCCGTCTCCGGCAGGCCGCGTGCGCGCCATGCGGCGAGCCCGCCATCCAGTACCGCCACCCGCCGGTGACCCAGCAGTTTCAACAGCCACCACAGCCGCGCGGCGGCCATGCTGCCATCGCCGGCGTCATAGACGACAACCTGGTGATCCGGTCCGACGCCCCACTCGCCGAGCCTGCGCGCGAAGGCCGTTTCATCGGGCAATGGATGGCGTCCCAGCCCCGTGCGGGAAAGATCGGACAGATCCTGGTTGAGATCCGCATGCACCGCGCCCGGCAGGTGCGATTGCAGATAGGCCTGCCGGCCGGCGGCGGGATCCATCAGGGCAAAGCGCGCATCGACGAGCCGCAGGCCCGGATCGTCCAGCGCGGCGGCCAGTCCTTCCACGTCCACCAGCGTCGTCCAGTCCATCACGCGCCCTCCAGCCGTTGCCTCAGGTTGAACAGGATGGACGCGGTGGCGCCCCAGATGCGCTGGCCGGGCCAGCCATATTCCAGCACCGCGCGACGGCGGCCGCGATAGTCGACTTCCACCCGGCGCAGGTTGGCGGGCGCCATCAGGTAGTCGAGCGGGACCTCGAACACGTCCGCCACCTCGCCCGGTTCGGGCGTGGCGACGTAGGTCGGATCGATCACCGCCACCACCGGCACCACGCGGAAACCGCTGATGGTGGTGAACGGATCCAGGAAGCCCAGCGGCGCGATCTGGCCGGCGGGGATGGCCAGTTCCTCCCAGGTCTCGCGCAGCGCCGCCGCGACCACGCCGGTATCGCTCGCCTCGATGCGGCCCCCCGGAAAACTCACCTGCCCGGCATGGTGGCGCAGGGCATCGGTGCGGCGGGTGAGCACGACCTGCGTGCCCTGCGGACGCGGCACCAGTCCGGCCAGCACCGCCGCTTCGGCGGGCTCGCCGGGTGGCAGCAAGTCCAGCAGTTCCTCGTGGTTCCAGCCGGGCGTGGTGGGAATGCGATCCAGCGGATGCAGCACATGCCGCAACCGGGTCGCCTCGGGCAGGCGCTGCTCGAACGGCAGCCGGCCCTGCTCGCGCGCGGGCAGCACCGATTCCATCAGACGCAGGCGTTCGTCATCGTTCATTCGCGACCAGCGGGCGATCTCGGCGGTCGTTCGCAGACAGCCTTCGCACAGCCCGTCATCACCCAGGGTACAGACGCCGATGCACGGGCTAAGCACGGCGCGGAATGCGGAATTCATGAACCTTCATACCTGCGCAGCCTAGCGCGAAATCCGCGCCGATGCCGCGCAAAACGCACTACGCCGGCCTGGGGCCGGCGTAGCGGGACTGCGGGAAACCAATTGCTTGGAGATTACTTGGTGCTGAGCAGCTTGATTTCGAACACCACCGCCACGTTCGGCGGGAAACCGGTGCGCGGATCAGCGCCGTAGGCCTTGTCCGGCGGCAGCGCGACTTCCCACTTGGCGCCGGAAGGCATCTGCAGCAGCACTTCGCGCATGGCCTGCATTTCGATCTCGCTGACCTTCACGTTCGGCATCTGCTGCGCCGGACGGGCTTCGGCCGGCTTCTGGCCGTACGGATACGGACCGGCCACTTCCAGGCTGACGGTGCTGGCCTGGGTCGGCTTGGCGCCGGCGCCGGCTTCGATCACGCGGTACTGCACGCCGCTGGGCAGCGACTGCACGCCCTGCTTGGCCTTGTTCTGGGCCAGGAACTGATCGCTCTTGGTCTTGTTCTCGGCGGCGACCTTGTCGTACTCGGCCTTGGCCTGCTGGGCGCGCGCCTGCTCACGCTTCTGGAAAGCTTCCAGCGCGGGCTTGAGCTGGTCGGCGGTCAGCGCCGGCTGCTTCTTGGCGTACGCGTCCTGGAGGCCCTTGATGACGGTGTTGATGTCGAGCTGCTCGCCACGACCGGTCAGTTCCGCCAGGTTGTTGCCGTAGTCGTAGCCGAAGTAATAGCTCAACTTGCCCTTCTCGGACGTGGTGTCCTGAGCCAGGGCGCTACCGGCCATGGCGAATGCCGCGACAGCGACCACTAACGAACGCAACTTCATCAACGATTTCTCCAGGGTGGTGGTACAGGGCGGACGTACCGCCTCGAATGGACGCGCTAGGATAACGGTCAGTGCGCTTAACCGCCACTGACAACCGCCGGGTACGACCGAAGGGGCGGCCCAATAGTTCAATTTCACTTAAAATTCACGAATTTACCGGGATTCCGCGCATGTCCGACACCCCCGTTTCCGTCACCGACCAGGGCGCCATCCGGCGCATCACCGTCAATCGGCCGGACAAGCTGAATGCCCTGAACGCGGCCACCCTGGACGCCCTGCTGGCAGCCTTCGAGGCCGCCGCCGGCGACCCGGCGGTGCGCGTGGTCGTGCTGACCGGGGCCGGTCCCAAGGCGTTCGTGGCCGGTGCGGACATCGCCGAGATGTCAGCCCTCAGCGCGGTCGAAGGACGCGATTTCTCGCTGCGCGGCCAGCGCCTGATGCGGCGCATCGAAACCCTGCCCAAGCCGGTCATCGCGATGGTCAACGGATTCGCCCTGGGGGGCGGCCTGGAACTGGCGATGGCCTGCCACCTGCGCATCGCCTCGGAGAACGCCAAGGTCGGCCAGCCGGAGATCAACCTCGGCCTGATCCCGGGCTTCGGCGGCAGCCAGCGGCTGCTGCGCCTGGCCGGGCGCGCGGCGACGCTGGAGCTGTGCCTGCTGGGTGCGCCCATCACCGCCGAACGCGCCTGCCAGTTGGGCATTGTCAACAAGGTGGTCGCCGCCGATGCGCTGGAAGCCGAGACCCTGCAGTGGGCCGAACAACTGGCACAGGCCGCGCCGCTGGCCGTGCGCGGCAACCTGGACGTCATCCATGTCGGTGGCGAGTGCGCGATCGAGGAAGGCCTGCAATACGAGTCGGCGCAATTCGGCCTGATGTTCTCGACCGAGGACATGCGCGAGGGTACCCGTGCGTTCCTCGAACGCCGCAAGCCGCAGTTCGCGGGCCGCTGAGCCGACCATGGGCGAAGCATCCCACGCCTGCCCGCAGGCACCGCGCGCGGAAGCCGTGTTGGCCATGCTCGCGCGCGATGATCGGGATGCCGCCATCGAGGCGGGATTGATGGATCTCGTGCCATGCCCGCCGGGTTGCGCATGCGCGGGGCGCTGGACACCCATCCTGGACGCCCAGCGCCAGTTGCGCTTCGCCTGGGAGGCCCGCGATCGCCATCGCGCCCGCCAGGTCCGCCTGGCGCGACGTGCCGCCGAACGCGACGCCCGCCGCGCCCCCGTCGCGAGTGCGCAACCCACCGCCCGACCGCCGTTGCCTCCATCGGCCGCCGCCATCCTGGCGCGCGCCAAGGCGCGCGCGGCCGGCCACAAGGCCACCGAATAGACATCGCATGACCGAACGCCGCAAACGCCGCAGCCGCACCCTGGGCAAGGCCGAAGTGCAGGAACTGTTCTCGCGCCTGCGCGAACTCAATCCCAAGCCGACCACCGAGCTGGAATACAGCAGTCCGTTCGAACTGCTGGTGGCGGTGACGCTGTCGGCGCAGGCGACCGACGTGGGCGTCAACAAGGCTACCCGGCGCCTGTTCCCGGCGGCCAACACGCCGGAGAAGATCCTCGCCCTGGGCGAGGAAGGGCTGAAGAAGTACATCGCCACGATCGGCCTGTTCAATGCCAAGGCGAAGAACGTGATCGCCACCTGCCGGATCCTGGTGGATCAATACGGCGGCGAAGTCCCGCGCTCGCGCGAGGCGCTGGAAGCCCTGCCTGGCGTGGGCCGCAAGACCGCCAACGTAGTGCTGAACACCGCCTTCGGCGAACCGACCATGGCGGTGGACACGCATATCTTCCGCGTCGCCAACCGCACCGGGCTGGCGCCGGGCAAGAACGTGCGCGAGGTGGAGGATGGCCTGCTGAAGGTCGTGCCGCCCGAATTCCTGCACGACGCCCATCACTGGCTGATCCTGCACGGCCGCTACGTCTGCAAGGCGCGCAAGCCGGATTGCCCGCAATGCGTGATCCGGGATCTTTGCCGCTACCCGGACAAGACCGTGGCGGATTGAGCGGGGCCGAGACCGGGGATCGCGATGGCGCCGGTTTGCGCGACCCGGCGGACTACGTGGCGGCTATCGGGGAATGGACGGGCGCTTCGGGCATCATTGAGCGCCTGGTGTCTGCGCCAAGAGCAAATCCCCCTCGGTCCCCCTTTAAAAAGGGGGAGGCAAAGCGGGGATCTCGCGAATCCTGGCTCTCAATGACCGCATGCCGGTCATCCCGAATCCCCGCCCCTCTGCCATCGAACTGTCATCCCGGCGAAATAAGACAGCGTTGTAACAATAACGCAACTTTCACCAATTAGCCTGCGCAGCGTCTT
>NZ_JANJUE010000409.1 GCF_024710765.1 Pseudoxanthomonas sp. | reverse complement strand
TTCACACTCAAGCCCAGCTTGGGCCGCATCCCCATCGACCCGCCCTACACCGGCCGCGCCGCCGGCCCCATGACGCGCACGGTGCACGACGCTGCACTGATGATGCAGGTGTTGAGCCAGCCCGACGCGCGCGACAGCATGTCACTGCCGCCGCAGACCATCGCCTGGCAGGATTTCGAGCGCGGACCGGAGCATGTGCGCGGTCTGCGCATCGGCCTGCTGCTGGATGCCGGCTGCGGTCTGCCGGTAGAGCCCGAGGTGCGTGCTGCCGTCGAGCACGCCGCCACACTGCTGGAGCGTGCAGGCGCCCACATCGTCCCCATGCGTCCCTTCCTGACACGGGAGATGCTCGACGGCATGGACCATTTCTGGCGCATGCGCTCGCACCTCGACATGGCCACCCTGCCGCCCGAGCGCAGGGCGCGCGTGCTCCCATTCATCCGCGACTGGGCCGACAGCGTGGCGGGCATGGGCGGCGCGGAGCTGTTCCACGCCAGCCAGCAGTTTCACGCCACGCGCGTAGCCACGGTGCGCGCCTGCGCCGATTTGGATTACGTGGTGTCGCCCGTGGCACCCATGCCCGCATTCGCGGCCGAACTGCCCGCACCCACCAACAACCCGCTGCGCCCGCTGGAGCACATTGCCTTCACGGTGCCGTTCAACATGTCCGAGCAGCCCGCTGCCTCGGTGAACTGCGGCTACACCACGGGCGGACTGCCCATTGGCCTGCAGATCGCCGGACCACGCTTCGACGACCTGGGCGTGCTGCGCGTGGCCCGCGCCTTCGAGCACCTGCGCGGACCGCAGAAGCCTTGGCCTGCGCCGCCGGGGGCCTGATCAAGCAGTGCTGGGCAGCAAACGCTTCTGGTCGTAGACCGGCTGGTCCGGCAGGCCGTCGAGATGCCGGGTGTCGGCCCAGTGCAGGATATCGATCGCATCGCCGCGCAGGCGCACGCGGTTGAGCGCGGCGTTGGGAATGTCGCTCTGGCGCGGGCCTTCCAGGCCCAGGCCCCGGGCGGTGCGCCATACCATGTCGAGCACGCCGCCGTGCGTCACCACCACCAGCGTCTGACCGGCGTGCTGCTGCGCCAGGCGGTGCAGCGCGGCCATGACGCGCGTGTGGAACTGGCGCGTGGTCTCGCCGCCGGGCATGCCGCCGTCGGCCTGAAAGCGCAGCCACTGCGCCCAGGCTTCGGGGTGCTGATCCTTGATGTCCTGTACGCGCATGCCATCGACC
>NZ_JANJUE010000185.1 GCF_024710765.1 Pseudoxanthomonas sp. | reverse complement strand
AGCGCGACAGCCAGCGCGCGCGTTGTCCGTCCGCCTGCGGAAAGCTCGCGTGCGCCACCACGAACGGCGCGCCGGGGCGCAGGCGCCGGTGAACCTGCCGCAGGGTCCGCACACGCTCGACCGCGTCGAGGAAATGCAGGGTCAGCAGGCAGGCGCCCGCGTCGAACGGGCCTTCGGGTGCGTCGTCGATGACGCCGTGGATCCATTCAACCCGCGCGGCCAGCGGCCCGAGCGTGGTCGCCGCCAGATCCAGCATCGGCCGCGCCGGATCCACCCCGGTGAATGACCAGCCCGCATGCGCCTGGGCGAAGGCTTTCAGTTCCAGCCCGCCGCCCGCGCCGAGCACCAGCACCTTCGCGTCCGCGGGGGCGCGCTCGGCCAGCAGGATCGCCGCCATCCGTTGCAGGTCGGCGAAACCGGGCACCAGGCGCGGCGGGCCTTCGGCGTAGCGCGCCACGGCGTCGGCATCGGAGAACGCGGAGGAGGGCGAGGTCATGGGAATGATGTCGGGCGGCGGGGCGGGCGCTCAGCCTTCGCCCTGCGCCAGCGCCGCCGGTTCCCGCTCCGTGTCGGCGGCCGGCGCCTGTGGTCGATCACCATCGGCGCTGACCCGTCCCACCCACATGATCGCAATCAGGGACAGCGCCACCGCCACCCAGCCGGCGGTGCCATAGCCGCTGATCGGGCCGGTCGGCGTCGGCGAAGACAGCATCAATCCACCCAGCCACGCGCCGCAGCCGGTGCCCATCGCCTGCATCGCGCTGTTGGCGCTGAGGAACGCGCCGCGCTGGTGGGGCGCCGGCACCGTGGTCAGCAGCGCCTGCATCGGAATCATGCGGCCGGACATCAGCACCATGAAGAACGGGAAGAATGCGAGCATCGCGACGAAACCGATGTGCGGCAGGTGGGTCACGAACAGCATCGGCGCCAGCGACAGCAGTACGGCGATGCGGAACACCCGGTGCTTGCCGTGCCGGTCGGCCAGCTTGCCGATCGCGCGCGAAGTGAAGAACGTCGCCGCGCCGCCGACCATGTACAGCCACGACAATCGATCCGGCGCGATGCCGTGATTGGCGACCAGGATCGGCGACATGAACGGAATCACCAGCATCGAGGCGACCATCAGCAGCAGCGTCAGCACGAACGCGTTGACATAGCGCGCCTGGGTAAACAGACCGAACAGCTGGGGGAACGCCTGCCTCCACGGCACCGCCTGCCGCGCCAGATGCTGATCCAGCGGCGGCAGTACGCGCGAACCGGCGAACCAGATCACCACCGACAGGCCGACCAGCAGCCAGAACGGCGCGGCCCAGCTGTAGTGCGCGCCCAGCAGCACGCCGGCCGGCACGCCCAGCACCGAGGCCAGGGAGAACGCCATCATCACCGTGCCGGTGGCCGCGCCGCGGCGCGGACCGGGAATCACGTCGGCGATGATCGCCATCACGATGGAGCCGAGCACGCCGCCGCTGATGCCGGCCAACGCGCGCGAGGCCAGCAGCAGCGCATAGCTGTCGGCCAGCGCGCAGGCCAGGTTGGACAGCGCGAACAGCGCATACACGACCAGCATCAATTTGCGCCGGTCGAAACGATCGATATAGGTGGCGGCCAGCAGGCCGGACAGGCCGGCGCACCAGGAATAGGCCGACACCGCGGCCGCGAACGCGGCGGGAGTGATGTGAAAGGCCTGCATGATCTGCGGACCCAGCGGCATCATCACCATGAAATCCATGATGAGGGTGAACTGGGTCAGCATCAGCAGCCACAACAGGCGCCGCTCGTGCGGCGCGCTCAACGTATACATATAGCGTCCTTGCGGTCGTGGGGACCGGAACAGGGGAGAGGGAATCAGTCTTCGAGGTTTTCGTGCACGCCCGGCGCGCCGCGCTTCCAGTAAGCGGCGGCGCGGATGCGCGACTTGTCGATGCCGCGCTCGCCGACCAGGTGCTGGCGCACGGCGCGGATGTCGGCGGATTCGCCGGCGGCCCAGACGTAACCGTCGCCGTCCGGCAGCGCCAGTGCGCGCACCGCCGACAACAGCGGTGGAACGCCCGGCGTGGCGTCTTCGCGATGGCACCAGACGATCTGCAGATCGGCACGGGTCTCGAACGCCAGGCGTGCGGAAGCGTCGGCGACCTCCAGCACCGCGATCGCGCGCGCACCCGCCGGCAACTCGCGAAGACGACGCGCGATGGCGGGCAACGCGGTGTCGTCGCCGATCAGCAGATGCCAGTCGAAGCCGGTGCCGATCACCAGCGAACCGCGCGGACCGCCCACGCCCAGCCAATGGCCCGGCCGCGCCTGCGCGGCCCAGTCGGTGGCGGGGCCGGCGTCGTGCAGGGCGAATTCCAGATCCAGCTCGCGCGCGTGCGGGTCGTAGCGGCGCGGGGTGAAGTCGCGCATCACCGGACGCGGCGCGCCTTCGCGGAATTCCACGCCGTTGGGGCCGAGCGCCGGCAGCTCGGGGCGTTCCTCGCCCGGCGCGGGAAAGAACAGCTTGACGTGATCGTCGAACGAGGCGGACACGAAGTCCTTGAGATCATCGCCCACCAGGGTGACCCGGCGCAGGTGCGGGGTGATGTCGTGCACGCGCGCGACCTGCAACAAGCGCAGCTTGAGGGGATGACGGACGCGCATGACCGTCCGGTTGGCAGCTTCTGGCATGGGGAACCTCATGGGGGAGGAATGAAACGGTTCCGCCGCCCGGAGGCGGCGGAGGAAGCGTGGGCTCAGCGGTCTTCGCCGCCTTCGATCTCGCGGGTGGCGCGTTCCAGGATCGCGGCGATGCGTCGTTGCTCCGCCGCCGGAACGCCATCGCGGCGCACCAGCGCATGCTTCAGCGCGTGGCGGGCGCGGACCAGTTCCGGGACCCAGCCGCCTTCGTCCACGTCGGCCGGCGGCTCACCGGCGAACGCGCGCCGCACCGAATCCATCTTGCGGGCGATGTGCGACAGCTTGGCCAGCATCAGCTCGACCCGCTCGCGGTTCGCGTCCAGGTGCTCGCGTCCCGGCGCCGCCAGCGCGTAGCGCTTGCGGTTGCCTTCGGCTTCCACGTCCACGTAGCCCAGCTCTTCGAGGTAGGTCAGGGCCGGATAGACCATGCCGGGGCTGGGGCTGTAGAAGCCGTTGGAACGGGCCTGCAGGGCCTTGATCAGCTCGTAGCCGTGACTGGGCTGGGCTTCCAGCAGGGCCAGCAGCAGCAGTTGCAGATCGTCGGAACTGAACTTGCGGCCACGGGTCAGGCCGTCCTCGCCAAAACCGCCGAAGCCGCCGGGAAAGCCGGGGCCGGGACCGTGGCGATGACCGCCGCGGCCGCCATGGCGACGGCCGATGGCCTGCCAGAGGGAATACGGCGAAAAGCGTTCGGAGAAAGGGAAATCGCCGCCGCAATCCTCGTCGCGGCGGTCATGTCGGGGGTGATGACGGCGCATCGCACACTCCAGGTGTGTCATAAGATGGGTCGTAAGATATATATCGTACGACTGTTAGTCAAGCCCTTGAGCCGCACTCGTCAGCCGGAGGAACGAGGTCGGCTGCGAGGTCGGAAGGACCCGACTTCCGGCGAAATCTAGAGGTTGAGCCGGGGGAACCAGACGCCCTGGATCTGCATGGGACCGGCATTGGGTGCGACGTGTCCGGCGTCCAGATCGGCAAACCGGATTCCGGCGATCACCTCGATCACCTCCACGCCGGGTTCCGGCAGGCCGTGCCTGGCCAATAGGCGCTCGGCAACTTCCAGCGTCGGCGCGGTGACGCCATAGCCCAGTCCACGGGAGGTTCGAAACCAGAAGGGGATGAGCATGCGGTACATCCGATTGAGCAATAGTGGTGGGACGGACGCCCGCCTATGACCGTCTGACGTGCGGCAAGGCGCTTCGTGACATGCCCGGTGGTCAATCCGGCGCTACATGCGGTGCGCCGGCGCGCGCAATCAGCAGGATGCGTTCTTCTTCTGGGTGTGGGTAGTGGACGCGCTATCGGATACGTGGCTTGCCGGGCTCCCTGGCCGCCGCGGCGCTTGCCGTAATCCCGGATCTGGCGCGTGCGGCGGGGAGAGGCGATATCCGGGGCGCCATTCGTCGCCCAGCCTGGCCGTTCGCCCCGGGTCGCGGCGTTGCGATCCACATCAATCCCGGTGAGGAGGACGCGCATGGTCAGGCTTCTGAAGGCAGGTGGACTCGCGTTGTCGGTGTTGCTGGCGCTTTCGTCCGCCGAAGCCCGCGCCGACGTGATCACGGACTGGAATCGCACGGCCGCCAGGATCGTGGCCCAGGCCAAGCCGGGGACACCCGTGGCCAACCGCATCATGGCGCTGGTGCAGACCTCCGTGTACGAATCGGTCAACGCCATCACCCGGCGCTATCCCGCCGATCCGTTGACGCCGCCGCATATCGCCCGCGCCTCCGTGGAGGCGGCGGTGGCGGCGGCCAACCGCGCGGCGTTGATGGAACTGTTGCCGAAGCAGGCCGAAGCGATCGAGGCCGCGTACCGCGACGCGCTTGCCTCCGTGGCCGAAGGCGAGGGCAAGCGCGACGGCATCGCCCTGGGCACGCGCGCGGCGGCCGCGGTGCTGGCGTTCCGCCAGGACGATGGCGCGCTGGCATCGGAGCGCTATCGGCCCGTGACCAGCCCGGGCGTCTACGTGCCTACCGTCTTGCCCGCCGTTCCCCAATGGCCCCAGCGCAGACCCTGGCTGATGGCCACGGCGTCGCAGTTCCGGCCGGTGCCGCCGCCGACGCTGGACAGCGTCGCCTGGGCGCGCGATTACAACGAGATCAAGGCGCTGGGCGGACGCGACAGCCGGCAGCGCACGCCGGCGCAGCTGGAGCAGGCCAGATTCTGGGAAGCCTCGTTTCCGGCGATCTATTACGGCGTGGTGTATTCGGTGGCCGAACGGCCCGGGCGCGATGCCTCGCGCAACGCGCGCCTGCTGATGGCCGTCACCCAGGCCATGGACGATGCGGCCATCGCCGTGTTCGACGCCAAGTACCACTACCAGTTCTGGCGTCCGGTGACCGCCATCCGCAATGGTGATCGCGACGGCAACGACGCCACCGAACCCGACGCGGGCTGGGTGCCGCTGATCGATACGCCGATGCACCCGGAATACCCGTGCGCGCATTGCACCATCGGCAGCGCCGTGGGAACGGTGCTGGCGGCCGAACTGGGCAAGGAGCCGATGCCCCGCCTGGCCACGACCAGCGAGAGCGCGCCGGGTATCGAGCACAGCTGGACCAGCGTCGAGGCGTTCGTCGACGAGGTCTCGCAGGCGCGGATCTTCGACGGCGTCCATTTCCGCACGTCCACCGAGGTCGGCAAGGACATGGGAAGCAAGGTGGGCCGGCTGGCGGCGCAGCGGTACCTGGGCGCGGCGCCGTAGCGTCGCGGGTCTTGCCGCGCGGACAGCGGGTTGCCGGACCGCCGGCTGCCGGAAGGGCGCCGGCTGGAGTATGGTTCGCCCCGGCGCGATGGCGTGAGATCCCATGAAGGCATCCGGACCGGCCCCCGGCAAAGGCGGGCGAGAGCAGAAACCCCGACCGCCGCGAGGCGGCCAGGATCCGGACCTGCTGCGCCGTCTGCTGCGCGCCAAGGACCGGATGGACGCGGCCTCGCACGAGGACTGGCCGGTGTCGCGGCTGGCGCAGGTCAGCCATGTGTCGGAGGCGCACTTCGCGCGCTGCTTCAAGGATGCCTTCGGGGTGCCGCCGCACCGTTACCTGCTCACCCGTCGTATTGAACGCGCCAGGGCGCTGCTGCGTGACACCGAACTTCCCATCCTCGACATCGCCCTGCGCACCGGCTGGAACAGCCTGGGCACCTTTGGCCGCACCTTCCGCGACATCACCGGCGAAAGTCCGAGTGAAATCCGCGCGCGCGAGCAGGCCGCCCGCGAGGCGGCGCGGCGGATGCCCGCCTGCTACGCCAGCGCCGCGCACCGGCCCGCGCTGACAATCGCAGTTTCGGAGAAGCGGCGGCGGGAGGCCGATGCTACAAAGACCGCCCCATCGAAACCGGAGGTCACATGAGTCAGGGTGTTGGAGTGGTTGGGCTGTACGTCCGCGATCAGGACGAAGCCCTGGAGTTCTACGTCGGCAAGCTCGGCTTTCGCGTCCATACCGACGTGAACGGCGGCGACTACCGTTGGCTGACCGTGCAGCATCCGGATCAGCCGTCCTTCCAACTGGGCCTGTTCAAGCCGCAGGAGCCGCTGCTGGACGCGGCCACCGTGCGGACCGTGCGCGAAATCGTCGCCAAGGGCGCGATGCCGCCGCTGATCCTCGATGTCGAGGACTGCCGCGCGGCCTATGAAGACCTGAGCGCGCGCGGGGTGGAATTCACCCAGCCGCCGGAGGAGCGCTACGGCAACGTCGACGCGAACTTCCGCGACCCGTCCGGCAACGGCTGGAAGATGATCGAATCCCGACGCGGCAAGCACTGAAACCCGTTCGACCCGCGCGGTGCCCGGCGACACCGCGCGGCGCCGCATCGTCCGGCCCTGTGCATGCCCGCCCGAGGCGTCTCGGGCCACGTCCAGAGGAAATCCCGATGAACAAGTGGATCCGCCAGTTCCACCGCTGGCTGTCGATCATCTTCACCCTGACCGTACTCGCCAACCTCGTCGCCCTGGCGATGCAGAAACAATCCACGTGGGTGGGATTGATGGCGCTGTTCCCGTTGATCCTGCTGATGATCACCGGGTTGTATCTGTTCGCGCTGCCGTATCTGGGCAGGCGGACATCGCGTGCGGATGCGGGCGCCAATCCGGGCTAGGCATCGACGACGGCAGATATCGACAAGTGGGAAGCGGCGCCGCGACTCCATACGAGCGCGGCGCACGCGCGTGATGCCGCGTCGTCATCCGCCTAACATTGAACGTCAAAGCATTGAACGCGTGCGATCGCGGCGGCAGACTCGTCGCCGGAGTCTAGAAGCTCCTTGCAGTGTTCGGCCACCGAAGAAATTTCCGGTGGCTCTCTTTTGTACCGATGCTCATATCGGTACTCCGACGCGCGCAATGTTCTGCGTCGGGAGGGCGCTAATACAAAACCTCGCAAGAGGGAATAAGCGCGCCGTTCACTGCACGGTTTTCTAGCCTCCCGACATCCCACCTGTCACGACAGGTGGGGCGTTGTTCTCTTCTCAAGGAATGGAGTACCGCCAAATGAGTTCGACGTCCCTCGCTCCCACCGCGCACCACACCGGCTTCCTGTTTCCCGAACCGGCCTTCTACGAACTGCGACAACTGCGCGAACAGATCAAGCTGATGGGCTACCTCAGCGCCGCCTGCGCCGGCGACGAAGATCACGAGCCGACGATGGCCATCCATCGCTGGCATGCCGGCTTCGAGGCGCTGGAACAACAGGTCGGCCACATCCTGAGCCGGGCCCGATGGGTGTCGCTCCAGCAGAAAAAGAGCGGGAACAAGGGAAAGAAGCTCAAACGCGCCAAAGCAAAAGGCGACCGGCAGTAACGGCGTTCGCGGGCCGGGACCGGTTCCTGTCCAACGCGCGTGCCGCTCCGATCAGAATCGGGGTGGCACGATCAGCAGCACGCCGATCACGCCCAGCGCCAGCGTCCACAGGCGTGCGTAGATCGCGCTTCGCCAGCGGCGGGTTCCGGCGCGCAGTCCGCGCCACGCGGCATGCGCGAGTACGCCGGTGACCGCGAGCATGGCCGCCATGTGCACGCCGACGGCGGCCAGCAGCAGCAAAGACGCGCCGGAAGCCGCGAATTCGCGCCAGGGGCCGGCGGACAGGCACAGCGGCACCAGCGCCGGGACCAGCACCATGCCGAGCCCGTGCGCGGTGGCCATCAATGCCGACCACAGCGCCAGTCCGGTCGCACCCAGCCGTTGCGTCGCGATGCCGTCATGCGCGCGGTGCCCGCGCAGCAGGCGATGGGCGGCCAGACCGAGCAGAGCGGCGCCGGCGATGCGCGCGGTGAGCTCCGGATCCACTTTCAATCCCTGGGCGAAGGCGACGGCGATCAGCAGGATCGCCGCCGCGTGTCCCAGCGCGATCGGCAGCCGCGCGCGCCCGGCCGGGCCCGCGCGATCCGAATGGATCGCGCGGGCGGCGGCGAACATCCAGCCGTTGGCCGGATGCAGCCCGTGCAGGGCGCCGAGTCCGGCGATCACCAGCCAGGGCCAGGGAGTGGTCATGGCGACGCGATCCCGACGATCAGCCGTGGCAGCAGGCGCTTCTGGCGCCCGCCTGCTCGTAGAGATCGTGGTGGCGCACCCACGACATCGTGTCCTCCAGCCCGGCTTCGTCGCGGCCTTTCGGAGTGAGGTCGAGCAGCGGGTAGGTGCCCATCATTACTTCCACGCCACGTCCGAAACGCGAATAGGTGTGGAAGACCGTGCCGTCGTCATCGCGATGGAACACACTGATGCCGGGCGCATCCGGATGCGGGAAGTACTGGTGGGCGTAGTTGTAGTCGACCGCGCCGGTGGCCATGTCCTCGGGCGTGAAGCTCACCCCGAAGTCGTAGTTGAAGTCGCTGTCGAACGAGGACACCCACGGGAACTTCCAGCCCATGCGCGCGCGGAAGCGCAGGATGTCGGCAAGCGGCGCGCGCGAGATCGCCAGCAGGGTGGTGTCGCGCTGGGCCAGGTGCGGCAGCGCGCCGTCGCTGTGGTCGGCCATGTAGGAACAACTGCGGCAGCCCTGGTCGCGGCCGGGGGTGAACATGAAGTGCTGGACCAGCAACTGGTGGCGGCCATCGAACAGTTCGGCCAGCCGGCGCGGGCCATCGACGGTGTCGAACACATAGTCCTTCTCGACTTTCACCCACGGCAGGGCACGCCGTTCGGCGGCGACGCGGTCACTCAGGCGGGTAAGTTCCTTCTCGCGTGCGAGCAACTGTAAGCGTTCCTTCAACCATTGTTCGCGGTTGACGATGCGGGGGGCGGTGGTGGGGATGTCTGCAACGAGGTTCATGAGCCTGCGCCTGGTGGGTGCGGCGCTGGGGGGCGGCGGTTGCGATGGGGTGGCTGCCCCTTCGAAGAAGGGGGCGCCGGAGGCGGAGGGGATCTGTTTTTTGCGCGGAAGAGCAAATCCCCCTCAGTCCCCCTTTTACAAAGGGGGAGGTAAAAGCAAATCTCCCTCAAGTGCTTTTCAGTTGCCGAATGGCTGATCGAGGGGGAAGCAAGGCATTTCTAAGGGGTAGGCAAAGCAGATCTGCTTGG
>NZ_JANJUE010000182.1 GCF_024710765.1 Pseudoxanthomonas sp. | reverse complement strand
AACCTGCCGCTCGCTACCTGGTAGGGAACCCGTTGCGGGCGGGCCTGGCCGAGCAGATCGGCGACTATCCTTACTGGAACAGCATCTGGTTGTAGCAGGCCTTCCATTTCAATGATTGTGGGAGCGACGTGAGTCGCGAATCTGGAACTTCCAGCGCTTCGCGACTCACGTCGCTCCCACAAGGAATTTCACCGGGTGATCAATCCTCGAACAGCTTGCGCCAGCCGGCGTGGCCGAGGCGGTCCAGGGTCTGCACGTTGCGCTCGACGATGACGTCGGGGTCGGGGAACGCCGCGACCGCGCGCTCCACGCTGTCTTCGCGCAGCAGGTGCAGGGTGGGGTAGGGCGAGCGGTTGGTGTAGTGGCTGATGTCGTCCGGGGCGGCGCCGGCGAACTGGTAGTCGGGATGGAAGCTGGCGACCTGCAGGATGCCCTGCAGGTCCAGCGCCTCGATGGCCGCGTCGGCGTTGTCGAGGAAATCGTTGTAGTCCAGGAAATCCGTCAGGACATCCGGATGGACGATCAGGGTGGTGTCGATCTGTTCGGGATCGGTATCGCGCAGCAGTACCAGTTCTTCGGCCAGCTGTTCCAGCAGGGCTTCCGGGGTGGTGGCGTCGCTGAGGACGAAGCGCACCTGTTCCTTGACGTAGACCGCCTTGGCGAACGGGCACAGGTTCAGGCCGATGACCGCGCGTTCGATCCAGCGCCGGGTGAGCGCTAGCGGATCCGGCGCGGTCCCATCGGACGGCGGCGCGAAAGGCTCAGTCACGGAAATTGTCGAACTGCAGCGGCAGTTCCAGTTCGGTCTTCTTCAACAGGGCGATGACGTCCTGCAGATCGTCGCGCTTCTTGCCGCTGACCCGCAGTTTGTCGCCGTTGATCTGGGTCTCGACCTTGATCTTGGCGTCCTTGATGGTCGCGGCGATCTTCTTGGCCAGCTTCTGTTCGATGCCCTGCTTGACGGTGACCTTCTGCCTGGCCTGGGCCAGGTTGGTCTCCACGTCGCCGAATTCCAGGCAGCGGGTGTCGATGCCACGGGCGATCAGGCGCGCGCGCAGGATGTCGGTCATCTGCTTGACCTGGAAATCGCTGGGGGCGGTCTGGGTGATGACGTTCTCTTCCAGCGCGAACCGGGCGTCCACGCCCTTGAAGTCGAAACGGCTGGTGAGTTCGCGGTTGGCCTGGTCGACCGCGTTGGTCAGTTCGTGCGGGTTGACTTCGGAAACGACATCGAAGGAGGGCATGGCGGTCGAAATACGGATTCGGGGGTGCTCCATTCTAATCCATGGGGCGTTTGCCCTTCGCCACGCCATAATGCGGCATGCGCCGACACCCCCATTCCGCCGCCATCGTCCTGATGCTGCTGGCCGTGCTCCTGTTCGCCCTGATGGATGCCGGGCTCAAGCTGCTGTCGGCGAAGTATCCGCCGTTGCAGGTGGCGGCATTGCGGGGGCTGTCCTCGCTGCCGTTCGTGCTGGCCTGGGCGCTGCTTACCGTGCCGGCCGGCAGCCTGCTGCGGATCCACTGGCCCCTGCACCTGCTGCGCGGCGTGCTGGGCGTGGCGATGATGGCCGGCTTCGTCTACGGCCTGCGCGGCATGCCGTTGTCGACCGCCTATGCGATCACGTTCGTGGCGCCTTTGCTGGTCACCGCGATGGCGGGCCCGTTGCTGAAGGAGCGCGTGGGGCCGGGGCGCTGGGCGGCGATTGCCGTCGGCCTGCTCGGCGTGCTGGTGATCCTTCGACCCACCGGCGAGGGAATGATGACCGCCGGAGGCCTGGCCGTGCTGGTGGCGGCGATGTGCTACGCCGCCGGCGCGATCACGGTGCGGTTGCTGGCGCAACGGGACAGCACCCAGGCGATGGTGGTCTGGTTCATGGCGCTGCTGTCGGTGGCGGCGCTGGCACTGGCGTGGCGGGGATGGAAGCCATTGGAAGCCACCGATGGCTGGATCATCGCCGGCATCGGCGTGGCCGGATCGCTGGCGCAGATCGCGCTCACCGAGGCGTTCCGCCGCGGCGAGGCCTCGTTGATCGCGCCGCTGGAATACACCGCATTGATCTGGGGCGTGGTCCTGGACGTGGCGCTGTGGGGTGTGTTGCCCGACGGCGTCACCTGGATCGGCGCCGGCATCATCGTCGCCAGCGGGTTCTATCTGCTGCGCCGCGAACCCGCGCATGCCGAGGTCGAGCATCCCTGAATGCCCCTCCTGCTGCTGCCGCTGGGCCTGATGGTGCTGCTGGCGTTGTGGCTGGTGCTGTTTCCCTGGTCGCTGTGGCAGCGCTATCGCCGAGGCAAGGCCACCCGGCGGGTCTGGCCCTGGCAGGTGCGCTTGAACCTGGGCCTGCTGGGGGTGGCGATCGCCGTCTTCCTGCTGATCAGCGCCGTCCTCCAGCATTGGTGGCCACACCAGCTGTCGCAGGCCGCGTTGGGCCTGGGGGCCGGCATCGCGCTGGGCATGCTGGGGATCGCCACGAGCCGTTTCGAATGGCGCGAAGCCGGCCTGTTCCATACCCCCAATCCCTGGCTGGTGCTGCTGCTGACCCTGCTGATCGCCGGGCGAATCCTGCTGGGGCTGGTCCAGGTCATCCAGCAGGGCATGGCGTGGTCGCGGGATCAGGTGCTGGCCGGCGACCTGCATGCAGGCCTGACCGGACTGGCGGGCCTGCTGCTGGGGTATGGACTTGCGGGCAGTTGGGGATTGCATCGGCGGCTGCGGCGCCTGCGCCGATGAGGCGAAAAAAAGAAGGGCCCCTATGTGGGGCCCTTCGCCGTTCCGGATGATGCAATGCCGGTCGCCGGCCGGAGCGTGCTTAGAAGCGCGCGCCGATGCCGATGCCGACGGTCCACGGATTCAGATCCGCCTTCTGGCCGACACGCTGGCCGTCGGCGGTGATTTCGCTGTCACCGTGCATGTAGCGGGCGTCCGCGCGGGCGAACCACGACGGGCTGATGTTGAAGTCCACGCCCACGGTGCCGATGGCGCCCTTGGTGTCTTCCAGGCCGAAGTGCTGGCCGGCGCCGTCTGTGATGTTGTAGCCGCCGCTGTAGTTGGCCTGGTAGTAGCCCAGACCCACGAACGGACGGATCGGCGCGTCGCTGTTGCGGAAGTGGTACTGCGCGCTCAGCGCATAGGGCTGCGAGTCGATGTTGCCCAGCTTGCCCTGGTCACCGCGCACGCGCTGCTCGAACTTGTCGGCGGCGCCCCACAGCTCGACGGCGATCGCCGGAGTGACGTACCAGCTGGCGCTCAGGGTCGCGGCCGAACCACCATCCAGATCCAGGCTGGAATTGTCGACCGGCTTGGAGTCGACCTTCTGCACGGCGTAGCCACCGACGATCGCAAAGCGCTTGTGATCGGTGCCGGAGGCGGCGTCCTGTGCGAATACGGACGGGGCAAATGCCAGCAGCGAAGCGGCAAGGGTAAGGGTGCGGAACTTGTTCATGGGGGATCTCCTTTTTTCTCTTTTTGGGCCCGATGCTCTTGGGGCGTGCGCACCGTAACGATCCGCGCATGAATGGAGACAAGGCCGCGAAATGAATTTTTTACAACAGCGGCCATATCCAGCAGACATTCATTTTTCGTTTGTCGCGCATGCATGCACGCAAATGTGAAATTCCCTGTGGACCGCGTTGGAGCGTGAGCTGGATTGCGTTAATGTCGGTGCGCGCGAATACCAGAACGATCACGACAGGAAGCACGTCATGCCCCGCAGCGATGCCGCCACCGTCGATGCCTACCTGGCCGGATTGCCGGCGGAACGGCGCGACGTGATCGCCGCGGTGCGTGATGCGATCAACCTGCATCTGCCCGCGGGGTACGAGGAGCGGATGAACTGGGGAATGATCAGCTGGGAGGTGCCGCTGTCCCGCTACCCGGACACTCGCAACGGCCAGCCGCTGTCGTTCGTGGCGCTGGCCGCGCAGAAGAACCACTACGCGCTGTACCTGATGTGCGTGTACGTCGATTCGCCGGCGGAGACCGGATTGCGGCAGGCCTACGCCGATGTCGGCAGGAAACTGGACCTGGGCAAGAGCTGCCTGCGCTTCAGGCGCTTGGAGGATCTGCTGCTGCCGGCAGTGGTCCAGATCGTGGCGGCCACGCCGGTGGCTGTCCATATCGCGCGCCATGAAGCCGGCCGCATGCGACACTGATCCGCATGAGTCCGCGCCCGTCCAAGTCCTCTCTCCGCTCCCGCGGCGTCGCGCGCGGGAAGGCCGAATCCGCGCCGGTGGCGGGAGACAATCCCACCATGGCGGATCTGGCGAAGATCGCCGGCGTCTCCGCCATCACGGTCTCGCGCGCGCTGCGCGAAAGCCCGCTGGTGAATGCCGAGACCCGCGGGCGCATCCGCGAAATCGCGCGGCAGTATGGCTATTCCTTCAACGTCAGTGCGCGCAACCTGCGCCTGCGCCGCAGCATGACGGTGGCGGTGGTGGTGGAGATGAAGCCGACCCTGGAGCGACAGATGTCGGGGCCTTACCCGCTGGATCTGCTGGGCGGCATCACCCAGGAACTGACCACCACCGGCTACAGCGTGTTGCTGACGTCGCTTCAGGGTGGGGCGTTGCCAAACGTGCAGGCCGCCGACGGGGTGATCCTGCTGGGCCAGGGCGCCAACGAGGATGCCATGCACGAGGTGCAGCGCTGGGGTCGGCCGATGGTGGTGTGGGGCGCGGTCAGCCGGCACGAGTCGCAGGTGGTGGTGGGCAGCGACAACCGGCGCGGCGGCGCGCTGGCTGCCGAACGCTTCATCGCGCTGGGCCGCAGCCGGCCCGTGTTCCTGGGCGATCCGGCGCACGGCGAGTTCGCCGAACGCCTGGAAGGCTTCGCCGGCACCCTGGGCAAGTACGGCATCGTGCCGGTCACGCCCTCGGTGGCCAGTTTCACGGTCAATGCCGGCGCCGAAGCGGTGCATGCGCTGCTGGAGCAGCATCCGCAGGTCGATGCGCTGTTCGCGGCCAGCGATCTGCTCGCCATCGGCGCCATCCGCGCGCTGATCGAGCGGGGCAGGCGGGTCCCCGAGGATGTGTCGGTCATCGGCTACGACGATAGTCCGCTGGGCGCGACCTACGTGCCGCCGTTGAGCTCGGTGCACCAGAACTTCGTCGATGCCGGCGTCCTGCTGGCGCGCAAGATCCGCGCCTTGATCGATGGCGAGCCCGCGGCATCCGAAACCCTGTCCACCCATCTGGTGGTTCGCGCCACCTGAGCGCAAAAGTCTGTTGCGGCGCAGCGTATTCTGGGGGCCCGGAACAGCGCCGGGGGCGCGCGTCACGGGTCGACCGGATATCTTCCAAGTCTCTGTCACGAAAAGGAAATATCTCGCGTCCTCCGGGTAGACGCGGAGGGCGGGGGCATGCGTCGCCTGATAATTGTTATCGATAACTTGACATCGATAACAACGGTTCCCTAGCGTGCCTCCCGACCCCTGCGGCGCAGGGAAAGGGAGGCGTGAACGTGGGTGAGTGGCAGGGTGCAACGTCGGCGGATGGCGCCGGCATGACCATCGCGGACGACCCCTGGCGCCTGCGCCAGCCGGCATTCGACCCGCGCCGCCGCGCCCGCGACGAAACCCTGTTCGCGCTCGCCAACGGTGGCCTGGGCGTGCGCGGTGGCTTCGAGGAACAGGACAGTCCCACCGACGGCAGCTTCCTGGCCGCGGCGTTCGAGCAGAACGCCATCCACTATCACGAGCGCCTGGCCGGTTTCGCCCGTAGCACCGACACCCGCGTACCGGTGGCGGAAGGCAAGCGCATCCGGATCCAGTTGGGCGAGGAGGTCGTCGATCCCGCGCAGGCCGAGTGGCTGGCGTTCGATCGCGAACTGGACCTTCGCCATGGCCAATTGCGCCGCCGCCTTCGTCTGCGCACCGCCGCCGGACATACCCTGGAAATCCACGCCGAGCGGGTCGTGCCGTTCGCCGAGCACGCGCTGCTGGCGATCCGATTCCAGCTGACATCAATCGATTACCGCGGGCCGGTCGCGCTGGTGTCCTCCATCGAAAGCGGTCGCCAGGCAGTCGCGCAGGGCGATGATCCGCGCATCGGCGCCGGTGGCGGCGAGGGCCTGCTGGCGATCGGCGGCGGGGTGGAAGGCGGCATGGCCTGGATTGCCCAGCGCGCGCCGCATCGCGGTTTCGAACTCAGCTGCGGCCAGCATCATCGCGTCGGCGAGGGGCTCGCGGCACGACCGCCACAGGCGGCGGCGGGGCGGGTCGAGCAGCGCTTCGAGGGTGAACTGTCGCCCGGCGCGAAGATCAGCCTGGAGAAATTCGTCGTCTACGTGCATGAAGGCGATCTGGAGCGGCGTACACGCGATCTGGGCAGCCAGCTGGAGCGGGCCACGCAACGCGGATTCGATGGCTTCGCAGGGCCGCAGGCAACCGCGCTGGAAGGTTTCTGGCAGCGCGCCGGCATCTCGGTCACCGGCGATGCCGCCGCGGAACAGGCGCTGCGCTTCAACCTGTTCCACCTGCTGCAGTCGGCGGGCCGCAATGGCGTGGACGGAACGGCCGCCAAGGGCCTGACCGGCGAAGGCTACGAAGGGCATTGCTTCTGGGATACCGAGGCATTCGTGCTGCCGGTGATGGTGTTCACCGCGCCGGATGTGGCGCGCGCGATGCTGCACTACCGCTTCCGCACCCTGGATGCCGCGCGCGCGCATGCCCGCGAGATGAACCATCCGGTGGGCGCGCTGTATCCGTGGCGCACCATCGATGGAGGCGAATGCTCGGCGCACTATCCCAGCGGCTCGGCGGCCTACCACATCAATGCGGCGGTGGCCTATGGCATCGGCCTGTACCTGGATGCCAGCGACGACGTCGATTTCCTCGCCGGGGCGGGCGCGGAGATGCTGTTCGAGACCGCGCGGATCTGGCCGCAGGCAGGGCATTTCAACCCGCGCCGGGGCGGTGCCTTCTGCATCCACGAGGTGACCGGTCCGGACGAATACACGACCCTGGTCAACAACAATTTCTATACCAACCGCATGGCCCAGCAACACCTGCGCCGCGCGGTGGCGGCGTGGCATCGCCTGCGCCAGGAACGACCCGACGCACTGGCCGCGCTGGCGCGGCGGCTGGTCCTGGAGGAAGCCGAAGTCGAGCTGTGGCGGCGCGCCGCCGAGGCCATGTACCTGCCCTACGACGAGGCGCAAGGCGTCTATGCGCAGGACGACGAATTCCTGGACAAGCCGCGCTGGCCGTTTTCGCCGGCGGTCGGCGAACACCGGCCGCTGCTGCTGGACTACCACCCACTCACCCTGTATCGCCACCAGATCTGCAAGCAGGCGGACGTGGTGATGGGGCTGGTGCTGGCAGGCGAGGATCTGGATCCGCGCCGCAAGCGCCGCAGTTTCGACTACTACGAAGCGGTCACCACCCACGACTCGACCCTGTCGGCGCCGGTGTTCGGCATCCTCGCCAACGAAGTCGGCCATGCCGACAAGGCGTGGCGCTACTTCGACGCCAGCCTGCGCGTGGATCTGGACGACCTGCATCGCAACACCGACCACGGCGTGCACATGGCGGCGCTGGCGGGCAGCTGGCTGGGCCTGGCCGAGGGCTTCGCCGGCCTGCGCGTGCGGGACGGCCAGCTGTCGTTCGCGCCGACCCTGCCGGAAGCGTGGCAGGGCTACGGCTTCAACCTGCGCTGGCGCGATGGCGTGCTGCGGGTGGACGTGGCGGCCGATGGCGTGCGCTATCGCCTGGAAGAGGGCACCGAACTGGCCATCACCCACGCGGGCGAGCCGCTGGTGTTGTCAGCGGGCGCCGCCGCCGTGCAACCGCTCGCGCAGCCGCTGGCGGCGGTACGCGCGACATTCCCACGCGAGGCGCGCGCCCTGATCTTCGATCTGGACGGCGTGCTGACCGACACCGCGCATACCCACTACGAAGCCTGGCAGCGGCTCGCGGACGAGATTGGCGTGCCGTTCGATCGCCAGGTCAACGAGCGCCTGAAGGGCGTGGATCGGATGGCGTCGCTGGCGATCATCCTGGAACGCGCCACGCGTGCCTACGGCGACGACGAGCGGCGCGCGCTGGCCGACCGCAAGAACGGCTACTACGTGCAGGCGATCCAGCGGTTCGGTCCCCGTGATCTGTTCGATGGCGTCATCCGCGTGCTGGACGAGGCCCGCGCTGCGGGCCTGAAGGTCGGCCTGGCCTCGGCCAGCCGCAACGCGCCGTTGCTGCTGGACAAGCTGGGCATCGCCGATCGCTTCGACTACATCGCCGACTCGGGCCGCATCCGCCGGGCCAAGCCGGATCCGGAAATTTTCCTGGACGTGGCCGCCGCGCTCGGCGTGCCGCCATCCCGGTGCATCGGCGTGGAGGACGCGGTGGCCGGTATCGAGGCCATCCACGCCGCCGACATGGCCGCCATCGGCATCGGCAGCGCGGACAGCCTGCCGCAGGCCGACGCGGTACTGCCGGACATCGCCGCGTTGCGTGTGAGGGATTTTGTTTCTTCGTGACCGCACGCGGCCGTCAGAAGCCGCGGCGGATTATCTCAACCTGTTGAAAAAGTGGAGGGAACACATGCAACAGACCAACTTGATCCGCTACGCCCTGTCCGTAGCGATCGCTGCCGCACTGGCACCATCCGCGGTGCTCGCGCAGGACACCGCGCCGGCCCAGCAACCCCAACCGCAACAACCGCCGGCCGAGCAGCGCCCGAGCCAGGCCACCACGCTGGACACGGTGGTGGTGTCCGGCACCGCGACCGCGGGCGGCGTCAGGAAGCTGGAAGCCAGCTTCAACATCGTCACCGCCAACGCCGAGCAGATCAAACAGGCCAACCCCAAGAGCACCGCCGACCTGCTGAAGATCTCCCCCGGCATGTGGCCGGAATCGACCGGCGGCCAGACCGGTGCCAACATCGAGATCGCCGGCTTTCCGGGCGGTGGCGACGCGCCGTACTTCTCGACCCTGCTGATGGGCTCGCCGCTGTACGGCATGCCCACCCTGTCGTTCTTCGAGACGACCTCGATGTTCCGCCTGGACGACACCATCGAGTCGGTGGAAATCCTGCAGGGTGGTCCGTCGGTGGTGTTCGCCGATGGCCAGATGGGCGCGAGCGCCAACTTCTTCCTCAAGACCGGCACCGAGGAGCCCTCCGGCAGCGTCGGCCTGACCTACGGCAACGAAGGCCTGTGGCGGCTGGACGGCTTCTACGGATTCAAGGTGGCCGAGGGGTGGTACGGCAGCATCGGTGGTTTCTGGCGCGAGTCGGACGGCGTGCGCGATCCGCAGTTCAAGGCCGACAAAGGCGGCCAGCTGACCGCCACCCTGTCGCATGATTTCGATGCGGGCCGACTGACCCTGTACACCCGCTACCTCAACGACAAGAACCAGTTCATCACCCCGATTCCGCTGATCCAGCGTGGCACCGACAACTTCAGCGCCTATCCCGGTTTCGATCCGCTGAAGGACACCTACTACAGCAAGTACATGCAGCACGTGTGGCTGCCAACCTATCCGGGTGGTGGCAAGAACGCGGATCTGGCCGATGGTCGCGGCGCCAAGCTTTTCATGTTCGGCGGCAACTTCGACTACTCCTTCGACAACGGCTGGGCGATCAGTGATCGCTTCCTGTTCAACGAAGGCGACATGGACACCAATGCGCTGTTCTCGGGCAACAACCCGGTGTCGTTGCAGGACATGCTGTTCACCGCTGACACACCGGGTGGTTTCCAGCTGCCGGCCGGCTCGGTGGCGACCGCCAACTACATCAACGGCGGCGCGGTGCCACTGACCCAGAGCGTCATCCAGCAGGGCTGGTGGCACATCCACAAGCACCTGAAGAGCTTCAGCAACGACTTCCGCCTGAGCAAGGAGCTGTTCGAGGGAAATACCCTGACGATGGGCCTGTACATCAACCACTACACCATGGATGACAAGTGGTCGCTGGGCAACCAGATGCTGATGGCCAACGAGCCCAACGCCCGTCCGATCGTGGTGAGCTACGTGAATGGCGGACAGACCTTCTACCGCACCAATCCGCAGGGTTTCGCCGATTTCAGCGGCTTCCACATCGCCCAGAACGGCAAGGCCACCAACATGGCGCTGTACCTGTCCGATTCCTGGCGGGTCGGCAAGTGGCTGTTCGATCTGTCCGGCCGCGTCGAGAACCAGGATGCAAAGAGCAACGTCTGCAACCGCAGTCCGGTGAACCCCGGCACCGGTGGCCTGGACGGTGATACCAGCACGATCTACGACAACAACGTCGAGATGTGCAATGGCACCTACGCCCGCAACCGTTACGAGAAGACCCACCCCTCCTGGACGGCCGGCGCCAACTACTCGTTCACCCAGAACATGTCCATGTATGGCCGCGTAAACACCGGCGGCCACTTCCTGGACTTCGACAACGGCATCCGCGGCACCACCAACGACAACTATCCGCCGATGCAGAAGATCCGCAACTACGAAATCGGCTTCAAGTACCAGTCGCCATTGCTGTACGCCGACATCAGTGCCTACCGGCGTGTGTTCAGCGGTCTGCAGTACCAGCCCACCGATGGCCTGGGCACGCCGGTCGGCAGCCCGCGGATCTATGGATCCGAGTCGCATGGCGTCAACTTCATCGGCGCGCTGACCCCGATCGAGAACCTGCGCCTGCAACTGGTGGCCAACTACCTGGATGGCGAATACACGGACTACGACGCCTGCCTGCCGTACCGCGACATCAACGGCAACGACAACTGCGCGCCGATCGAAGGCCAGCAGCTCCAGCGCCAGCCCAAGTTCCGCGCCATGTTCACCCCGAGCTACCGCTTCGAGATGGGTTGGGGCGACATCACCCCGTACGTGACCTACACCTACGTGGGTGATCACACCCAGGATCAGTCGGGCCTGCAGGAACTGGGTTCGTACCACACGCTGGATTTCGGCATCACCTCCAACGTGGGCGAGAACTGGCAGTTCAACCTGCGCGGCACCAACATGACCAACGAACTGGGCCTGACCGAGAGCAATTCGCGCATCTTCGGCTCGGCGACCACGGCCGGCGGTGTATTGCTGGCGCGTCCGCTGGAAGGCCGCGAGGTCAACTTCCAGGCCAAGTACAGCTGGTGAGCCACGCCGGGGACGCCGCCTGAAACTCCTCTCCCGGGAGGCGTCCCCGGATCCTTCTTCCACGTCGTGGGGCATGGGCGACCGGCCCCGCGACGGATTCCCCTGCCGCCCCGGCGGTGACACAGTGCAGTGGCCGCCCGGCGGCGTGGCCTGGAGCAAGCAATGAATCGAACCCGCATGGTGCTCGGGTTGATCTTCACCTACATGATCTTCGCGATGCTGCTGAACTCGGTGGGCGCGGTGATCCTGCAGGTCATCCAGGGGTTCGGGGTGAGCAAGGCGTCGGCGAGCACGCTGGAAGCCTTCAAGGACCTGCCGATTGCGGTCGCCTCGTTCCTGGTCGCCTCGACCTTGCCGCGGCTGGGCTACCGGCGGGCGATGATGCTCGGCCTGGCGCTGGTGGCGCTGGCCTGCGCCGGCATGCCTTTGCTGAAGTCGTTCTGGGCCACCAAGCTGCTGTTCGTGACGGTGGGCGTGTCGTTCGCGCTGGTGAAGGTCTCGGTGTATTCCAGCATCGGCCTGCTCACCGACAGCGAGCGCGCGCACGCCGGACTGACCAGCACGGTGGAAGGCTGGTTCATGGTCGGCATCCTCGGCAGCGCCTGGCTGTTCGCCGCGTTCATCAATCCCGACGCGCCGGGCGATCCGGTGTGGCTCAACGTCTACTGGGTGATCGCCGGCCTGTGCGTGGCGGTGATCCTGCTGCTGGCCGGATCGTCGATGGATGAGACGCAGGCGCGCGATGGGCATGCGGTGGGCGAGTCCTTCGCCGACATGTTCCGCCTGCTGGCGCGCCTGCTGGTGATCGTGTTCCTGGCCTCGGCCTTCCTGTACGTGCTGATGGAGCAGGCCATCAATACCTGGCTGCCGACCTTCAACCGCGAAATCCTGCACCTGCCGACCGCCCTGAGCGTGCAGGCGGCGGGCATCTTCGCCGGCTCGCTGGCGGTCGGGCGCCTGGGCGGCGGCGTGCTGCTGCGGCGGTTGCCCTGGTTCTGGCTGCTGGCGACCTGCGTGCTGGCCATGGCGGTGCTGGTGCTGGTGGCGTTGCCGCTGGCGGCCAACGTGCAGCCGCGCACCGGCGCGAGCTGGTGGGATGCGCCCCTCGCCGCGTATGTGTTCCCGTTGATCGGCCTGTTCATGGCACCGATCTATCCGACCATCAACTCGGTGGTGCTGAGCGCGCTGCCGAAGGCGCGGCACGCGGCGATGACCGGGCTGATCGTGGTGTTTTCCGCGCTGGGCGGCACCACCGGATCCTTCATCACTGGCCAGCTGTTCGCGCATTTCGATGGCTCGCGGGCGTTCTACCTGCTGTTGCTGCCGATGGCGCTGCTGCTGCTGTCGCTGACCCTGCTCCACCGCGCCACGCGCGCATCCGTCGACACGCCGGTGATGCCGGCCGGAGGCCATTGATCCGATGCACCATGTCGTTTCCCGCCCGCCGTCTTCCGTCCGCCTGAAGCAGGCAGCGTCCCGCCTGCTGCTGGCGGTGCTGCTCGCCACGCCGGCCTTGTTCCCGGCGCTGGCCTATGACCGCCCGGCGACCACGGCGCCGCTGCAGTTCCGCATCACCGAAGGCCGGATCGAGAACGCCTTCCACCAGGACGGCGACATCGCCGCGCACCTGCTGTTGAGTTCCGGAATCCGCCCGCGGGTGCTGGTGGCGTTCCCGGCCGGCAACAGCGGGGTGGGCGTATGGTTCGAGGACACGGCGGCGCCGGTGCAATGGACGCTGGGCGAGGTGAAGGGCGAGCGCCATCGCGACGGCGGCAAGGCCTGGAACGGTATCGTGGCCACCGCGCGCGTCGATGCGGCGCGGCTGGTGGTGAAGGACGCGGTGCTCGGCAGCGTCCGCGTGCTGCGCGATTACCAGCTCGGCCAGCCGTATCCGCCCGAAACGGCGGCGCGACCGGAGGTGACTTCCAACGCGATCCGCTGGAAGCGCAATCGCCTGGACGGCGCGCCGGGCTACGCCATCGCGCTGGAGGCCGAGAACGGCCGCTTTGCCCGCGAAGGCGGAAAAATCGTGCTGCAGGGCGCGCCCGCCGGCGAGCCGTTGCGGCTGCGCATCCATGCCTCGACCGGGGAAACCGCATTGACGCCGTTCGACGCGGCCGGCCTGCTCAACGGGCAGGCCTCTGCGGACCTGCGCAGCCGTCAGGCGTTGCAGTTCCTCAGCTACCACGAGAAATTCCTCGCCGGTTCCTGGCGCTTCGACACCTACTTCGGCCGCGACACCCTGATGTCGGTGCGCCTGCTGATGCCGGTGCTGCAGCCCGAAGCCGTGGAGGCGGGCATCGGCGCGGTGCTGGCGCGGCTGGCGCCGAATGGCGAAGTCGCGCACGAGGAGGACATCGGCGAATTCGCGGTGCTGCGCCATCGCAAGGAGCAGGGCACGCCTTCGGCGGCGCCGATCTACGACTACACGATGATCGACGACGACTACATGTTGCCGCCGGTCGTGGCCGCCTGGCTGCTGGAAGACGCGCGTGGACGCGAGCGGGCGCGCGCGTTTCTCGCAGCCGACGGCGGGCAGGATCAGGGGCGCCGCGGCGACGCGCTGGTGCGCAACCTGCTGTTCGTGGCCGACCGCAGCCAGGCGTTCGCGGACGAACCGGTGTTCCGCCACCTGATCGCGCTCAAGCCGGACAAGCCGGTGGGCCAGTGGCGCGACAGCAACGAGGGCCTGGGTCGTGGCCGCTATCCGTATGACGTGAACGCGGTCTGGATGCCGGCGGCGCTGCGGGCGGTCGGCGGTTTCCTCGACAGCGGCCTGCTGGAGCCCTACACGACATCGGAACAACGCACGCGCCTGCGTGCCGCGGCCGGACGCGCGCAGACCTGGGAACGGCGCGCGGGCGAACTGTTCACCGTGCGTTTGGCGCCCGCGCGCGCGGCGGAACAGGTGCACGCCTATGCGGAGACGGCCGGCGTGTCCGCGCAGGCGGCATTGGCCGCATTGGGCGATGGCGAACTTGCTTTCGCGGCGTTGTCACTGGATGCGGATGGACAACCGGTGCCGGTGCTGCATTCGGACGAGGGCTTCCGCCTGCTGTTCGGCCAGCCGGATGCGAAGACCCTGGCGCGCGATGTCGGCAACCTGATGCGGCCATTCCCGGCCGGACTGATGACCGACGTCGGCCTGCTGGTCGCCAATCCCGCCTATGCCGATCGCGCGGTCTGGCCGCGCCTGGGCAGCGCCGCCTACCACGGCACCGTGGTGTGGGCGTGGCAGCAGGCCGTGCTGGCGGCGGGCCTGCAGCGGCAACTGGCGCGCGACGATCTGCCCGTGCAGGTGCGCGAGGTGCTGGAAGCTGCCAGGCACCGGCTGTGGCGCGCGATTCGCGCCGCCGATGCGGTGCGCACCTCGGAGCTGTGGTCGTGGTCGTACCGCGATGGCCGTTTCCAGGTCGAGCCCTTCGGCGCGCAGGGCGCGCACGAAGACGAATCCAACGCCGCGCAACTGTGGAGCACGGTGTTCCTGGCGCTGTCGCCGCCGGAAGCGGCGGACGCGCCCGCCTCCGCAGAAAAGGAGTGATGAGCATGCGCACGATTCCCTTGATCCGACACGCGCGTCCGGTGGCGATGCGACGGCTGGCCGCCGGGCTGCTGGCGCTGCCATTCCCCCTCCTGGCGATGGCGCAGGAGACACCGGTGGCGGTCGCATCCCCGGAAACGGTGGCGCTGCCGGCCACCCCATTGCCGTACAGCGATTTCGCCAGTCCGGAGGCGCGCGCGCAGTTCGAACGCATGCTGGCCGAAACCCGCGAGGGCAAGGGGCCGAATCCCGCCGACGTCGCCGACCAGCGCCGCTTCTATCAGCGCTACAACGATGACCGCCTCGCGGAAGCCGAGCGCCGCTATCCGGCGAAAGTGGAGGCCACGCGCATCGGCGGCGTACCGGTGCACGTGGTCGATCCGCAGGCCGGCGCGCAGGGCGCCAACGCGCGGCGGGTACTGATCAACCTGCACGGCGGCGCGTTCATGTGGGGCTCGGGCAGCGGCGCGCTGGTGGAAGCGGTGCCGATCGCGGCGGTGTCCGGCATCCGGGTGGTGACGGTGGACTACCGCCTGGCGCCGGAGCATCCGTATCCGGCCGCGGTGGACGACGTGGAGGCGGTCTATCGCGAACTGCTCAAGCAGTACCCGGCCGGGAACATCGGCATCTACGGGTGTTCGGCCGGCGGCATGCTGACCGCCCAGGCCACCGCGCGCATTCTCGAACGCGACCTGCCGCGCCCGGGCGCGGTCGGCAACTTCTGCGGCACCGGGCTGCTGTTCGGTGGCGACTCGGCCACCCTGGGCCAACTGGCGGTCGGGGTACCCCCGCTGCAGTCCGACGGCGGCGCCAGCCTGCCTTACCTGCGGACCGCGAAGGCCGACGATCCGGTTGCCTATCCTGGCCAGTCGCCGGAACTGCTGGCGAAGTTCCCGCCGACCCTGTTCCTGGCCGGCGGGCGCGATTTCGCGGTGAGCGCGCTGAGCACCATGCAGCGCCGCCTGCTGGCGGCGGGCGTGGAGGCGGATCTGGTGCTGTTCGACGGGCTCTGGCACGCGTTCTTCGTGTATCCGGACCTGCCCGAGTCGCAGGAGGCCTACCGCGTGATCGCCCGTTTCTTCGATCGCCATCTGGGCCGCGAATCGCGCTGATCGCCGGCCCGTCGCCGCGCGGGGTCATGCCCGCGCGGACATCGCCTGTCGTATCGTGTCCGCCCTCCAATTTCGGGAAGAGACGAGCATGAAGGCGATCGGCATGGGACTGGCGGTGTTCATCGGCATGTTGTTGCCGTTGCAGGCGTTGATCAACGCCTCGCTGGGACGGCAGACGTTCGGGCCGCTGTTCGCCGCGCTGATGTCATTCGCCGTGGGTACCGGGGTGCTCGCGCTGTGGTGGCTGGCGACCCGGCCGACATTCGACCCCGCCGCGCTGGCGCGGGTGCCGTGGTGGGCGTGGACCGGTGGCGCGATCGGCGCGGTCTATGTCGCCGCCGCCACCCTGTTGATTCCACGCATGGGCGCCGCACCGCTGATCTGCCTGGTGGTGTTCGGGCAACTGGTCGGTTCGCTGCTGCTGGACCACTACGGCGTGCTGCATGCGCGCCAGCCCATCGACGCCACCCGCGTGGTGGGTGCGCTGCTGGTCGTTGCCGGCGCGCTGCTGGTGGTACGGCCCTGGCAGACACCGGTGGGTTGAGCGGGGTCATGACCGCAACGCTGCTGCGCGGCTTGCCGCCGCAGGCCGGCGCGGATTGCCGGATATTGATTCTGGGATCGATGCCCGGAGCGGCGTCGCTGGCGGCGGCGCGGTACTACGCGCATCCGCGCAACCGGTTCTGGCCGCTGATGGGCGCGCTGTGCGGTTTCGATGCCGGGCTCGACTACCCGCGACGCCTCGCCGCGCTGCAGGCCGCGGGCGTCGGCCTGTGGGACGTGATCGGCGCCTGCGAGCGTCGGGGCAGCCTGGACGCGGACATCGTCCCCGGCAGCGAGGTCGCCAACCCGTTGGCGGACTGGCTGGGCGCGCAGCCCGGCGTGCGCGCGGTGGCGTTCAACGGCGGCAAGGCCGCGCAGGCGTTCCAGCGCCATGTCGCACCGACCCTGCCGGCGGCGTTGGCGCAGCGGCTGGCCTTCCATGCGCTGCCATCCACCAGCCCCGCCAATGCGGCCTTCGGGGTGGAGCGCCTGGCCGCGCAGTGGCGTGTGCTGGCCCGCCATCTCGACCGTCCCTGACGAAGGTCATGCTCCCGTCCGGCAGGTGCGGGCGGGCGGGCGCGCTGGCATCCTGCGGGCAACCGAGCTTCCGGAGCCCGTCATGACCCGTTCCGCCCCACGTCTTTCCCTGCTGTGCCTGGCCGCGCTGTCCGGGCTGGCCGCGTCCGCCCAGGCCAAGGACATCCGCTGCGAGATCGAAAGCGACTACGACATGACCGTCAACGAACGCAGCGTGATCTTCACCCGCGAAAGCGGCGTGCCCAAGGCGATCGTGATGCGCCAGGGCCGCCTGTTCGTGGACGACCGCTGGATCGGGATCAACGACGCTGATCGCCGGCGCCTGGTCGACTTCGAGCGCGGCGCGCGCACCGCGATGCCGCTGGCGCACGAGATCGGCCGTGATGCCGCGGACATCGCCTTCACCGCGCTGGGCGAAGTCGCCGCCGGCATCAGCAACAATCCGGATCGCACCCGCAAGTCGCTGGACAAGGCGCGCAAGGCGATCGACCAGGGCATCGCCCGTTCGATCAGCGCCAACCGCTTCAACAGCCAGGATCTGGACAAGGGCATCGAGCGCGCGGTCGGGGAAGTGATGCCCAGCGTCATCGGCGACATCGTCGGCGGTGCGCTGACCGCCGCGCTGACCGGCGATGCCGATCGCCTGGATCGCATGGAGGGCCTGGATCAGCAGGTCGAGGCGCGGGTGGCGCCGCGCGCCAAGGCGCTGGAGGCGCGCGCGGAGAAACTGTGCGCGCAGATGCGCGAACTGGAGCGGATCGACAGTGCGCTGGCGTATCGTCTCCCCGGCGGACAGGCGCTCGATCTGCTGGAAGAAAAGCCCGACCAAAGGCATACCACCGGCGACTGAGCAAGGCGTCCCCGCCTTCGCGCAAGCCGCGGCGGGGGATTCCAGCGGCCCCGGCCCGAAAATAATTGCGTCCAGAGGTTGGCGCACCGGGCGGGGATGGCCACAATAGGGGTTCCCCTATTGGCAAGTGATCGCTGGAGTTCCCCATGGCCGAAATCAAGGAAGCACGAGTTCCCGACATCGGTGGCTACAGTGACGTTCCCGTCATTGAAGTGCTCGTCGCCGTTGGCGATACCGTCGCCAAGGATCAAGGCCTGGTCACGCTGGAGTCGGACAAGGCGACCATGGAAGTACCGTCGGCGTTCGCCGGCGTGGTCAAGGAACTGAAGGTCAAGCTGGGCGATGAACTGGCCGAAGGCTCGGTCGTGGCCCTGATCGAGGTGGCCGAGGGCGCCGCCGCGCCGGCCCCCGCCGCGCCGAAGGCGGAACCGGCCAAGGCCGAGCCGGTCAAGACCGCCGAAACCGGCGCCAGGGTCGAGCCGGTGGCCGTGGCTCCCACCCCGGACAAGCTGGCCCAGCGCGAGAT
>NZ_JANJUE010000192.1 GCF_024710765.1 Pseudoxanthomonas sp. | reverse complement strand
CAGGGCCCGGCATCGAGGTGCTGGGCACGGACGATCGGCGTCTCGCCGATAAGGTCGAGGACGCTGCTGCTGATCGGCAATACGCCGATGATCCGGGCCCAGCGCCTCGACACCGGCGTCTGCGAGCTGTTCCTCAAGCTGGAAAGCGCCAATCCCGGCGGATCCATCAAGGATCGTATCGGCCTGTCGATGATCGAGGCCGCTGAAAAGCGCGGCGATCTGAAGCCCGGCGCCACCCTGGTCGAGGGCACCGCCGGCAACACCGGCATCGGCCTGGCACTGGTGGCCCAGCAGAAGGGCTACAAGCTGATCCTCGTGGTCCCGGACAAGATGAGCCGGGAAAAGATCTTCAATCTCAAGGCCATGGGCGCGGAAGTCGTGCTGACCCGCTCGGACGTGGCCAAGGGACACCCGGAGTACTACCAGGACCTGGCCGCCCGTATTGCCAGCGAGACGCCGGGCGCCTACTTCATCAACCAGTTCGGCAACCCGGACAACCCGGCTGCGCACGAATTCGGCACCGGTCCGGAAATCCTGGCCCAGATGGACGGGAAGCTGGATGCGATCGTGTTCGGCTGCGGCAGCTCCGGCACCATGACCGGCCTGTCCCGCGCGTTCGCCAAGGACGCGCCGGGCGTGGAGATGGTCCTGGCCGATCCGGTCGGCTCGATCCTCACCCAGTACATCAACGAGGGAACCCTCAGCGAGAAGTCCGGCACGTGGCTGGTGGAAGGCATCGGCGAGGATTTCCTGCCGCAGATTTCCGATTTCAGCCGGGTGAAGAAGGCTTATTCGATCAGCGACCGGGAGAGCTTCTTGACCGCGCGCGAGCTGCTGGCGAAGGAAGGCATCCTCGGTGGTTCCTCCACCGGCACCCTGCTGGCCGCGGCCCTGAAGTATTGCCGCGAGCAGACCACCCCCAAGCGGGTCGTGGTGCTGGTGCCGGATACCGGCAACAAGTACCTGTCCAAGATGTACAACGACTACTGGATGCTGGATAACGGCTTCATCGAGCGCCCCCAGTACGGCGATCTGCGCGACCTGATCCTGCGCCCCTATAGCCAGCGGGATACCGTGGTGGTCAGTCCGACCGACCTGCTGACCACCGCCTACCAGCGGATGAAGCTGTACGACGTGTCGCAGCTGCCGGTCATGGAAGGCGACAAACTGGTCGGCATCGTCGACGAAAGCGACGTGCTGCTGCATGTCTACGGCGATGAGGCCCGGTTCCGCGACCCGGTGTCCACCGCCATGGTCAGCAAGCTGGATCGCCTGGACGTCCGCTCCCCCATCGAGGCCCTGCTGCCGGTCTTCGACCGCGGCCAGGTCGCCATCATCACCGACGGCGAGGCCTTCCTGGGCCTGATTACCCGGATCGACCTGCTGAACTACCTGAGGCGCCGGGCACAGTAGCTTCCCGGCCCCTGCCGGTCGGGCGGGGAAAGGCGTAAAAAGGACAGTACGTTAAGCCACGACTGCTAAAATTCGCGGTCGATTTTCTAAGGATTTTCCATGTCGGACCCCAAGCCCCATGACGAGGCGGGCGGAGCTTCGCTCGCCCTTGCCACCCTGGCCATCCACGGCGGCCAGACTCCGGATCCGAGCACGGGGGCGGTCATGCCGCCCATCTACGCCACCTCGACCTACGCCCAGGCCAGCCCGGGCGTCCACCAGGGCTTCGAGTATTCGCGTACCCACAACCCGACCCGGTTCGCCTACGAGCGCTGCGTGGCCGCGCTGGAAGGCGGCAGCCGCGGGTTCGCCTTCGCCTCGGGCATGGCGGCCACCTCCACGGTGCTGGAACTGCTGGACAGCGGCAGCCACGTCATCGCCATGGACGACATCTACGGCGGTAGCTATCGCCTGTTCGAGCGCGTGCGCAAACGTAGCGCCGGGCTGGAATTCAGCTTCGTCGACCTGACCGACCCGGCTGCGTTCGAAACCGCCATCCGACCGAACACCCGGATGGTCTGGATCGAGACTCCGACCAATCCGATGCTGAAGATCGTCGACATCCAGGCGATTGCCGAGGCTGCCCGCAAGCGCGGCCTGATCGTGGTGGTGGACAACACCTTCGCCTCGCCGATCCTGCAACGCCCGTTGTTGCTGGGCGCCGACATCGTCATGCATTCGGCCACCAAGTACCTCAACGGGCATTCGGACATGGTCGGCGGCATGGTCGTGGTCGGCGACAACACCGAACTCGCCGAGCAGATGGCGTTCCTGCAGAACTCGATCGGCGCGGTCCAGGGACCCTTCGACAGCTTCCTCGCCCTGCGCGGACTGAAGACGCTCAGCCTGCGGATGAAGGCCCACTGCGAGAACGCGACGGCGCTTGCCGAATGGCTGCAGGAACAACCGGCCATCGAAAAGGTCATCTACCCCGGCCTCAAGAGCCACCCGCACCACGCCCTGGCCAGCCGGCAGATGCAGGGCTACGGGGGCATCATCTCCATCGTCCTCAAAGGCGGCTTCGAAGCCGCCCGCAAATTCTGCGAAGGCACCCACCTGTTCACCTTGGCCGAATCGCTGGGTGGCGTGGAAAGCCTGATCAACCATCCGGCGGTGATGACGCATGCGTCGATTCCGGTGGAGCGGAGGGCGGCGTTGGGGATCAGCGAAGGGCTTGTGAGGCTTAGTGTTGGAGTGGAAGAACAGCTGAATCTGGCTTCAGATCTGCAGCGGGCCATGTCGCGTCTTCTGTAAAAATTAACCATATTCGTGACCAGCATCGATGCAGACTTTCTCTATTGAACCGTGGCGCCCACTTCTTTCGATATGGGGGAATCGTCATCTTATCTGGCAACTCTCCAAACGCGACGTCATCGGTCGCTATCGCGGCTCGATGATGGGCATACTCTGGTCTTTTTTTAATCCGCTGCTAATGCTGGCGGTATATACGTTCTTTTTTACGGAAGTATTCAACGCCCGATGGCGACTGGAAAGCGAAGGAAAGGGGGAATTCGCGATCGCTCTATTTGTGGGCCTGATTATCCACACGTTTTTCGCGGAATGTGCGGTAAAGGCACCCAGCCTAGTAGTGGGAAATCCGAGCTACGTGAAGCGAATTGTATTTCCCCTCGAGATACTTCCGGTTGTTACAGTGTTGTCCGCACTTTTCCATATGCTGATTAGCATCTTGGTCCTGGCGGGATTCATAATCATGGTGAATGGCGAGCTCCCACTGACGTTTTTCTTGTTTCCGGTCGTGGCATTGCCGCTAATGATAGTTGCCTGTGCCGCGGGCTGGCTGTTATCCGCTTTGGGAGTATATCTGCGCGACGTTGCGCAGACCGTCGGCATCATCATCATGGTCATGATGTACACCTCGCCATTGTTCTTTCCCGTAGAAGTAATGCCAGAGAAATTCAGAAGCTGGTTGTACTTCAATCCATTGACGCTTCTGATGACCGAAGGCAGAAAACTCCTGATTTGGGGTGAGGTGCCTAATTTCAAGAGCATTTCTCTATACCTGATAGGAGCCTGTGCGGCATCATGGCTGTGCTTCGCGCTGTTTCAGAAAGCGAGAAGAGGCTTTGCTGATGTCATTTGAAGAGAATCCTTGGGAAAAGGGAAACGAAACGCAATCCGAGGTTCGGAACATGGCTGATATCGCTATCAACGTGGAGAGTCTTGGCAAGAACTTCCGCATATACGAAAAGCCACACCACCGTCTGTTGCAAGGATTGCTGAGGAAACGGAAGTATTATCGGGATTTCTGGGCGTTGCACGACATAAATCTGCAGATTTCGCGAGGTGAAACCGTCGGAATCGTGGGGAGGAATGGTTCGGGTAAATCAACCTTGCTGCAAATAATTTGTGGCACTTTGGCTCCAACTACGGGTTCCATCAATGTCGATGGCCGCATCGCTGCACTGCTCGAGCTCGGGGCTGGCTTCAATCCTGAGTTTACAGGGCGCGAGAATGCCTTCTTGAATGCTTCGATCCT
>NZ_JANJUE010000156.1 GCF_024710765.1 Pseudoxanthomonas sp. | reverse complement strand
CGCCAGCGCCGGCTTGAGCATGTTGCCCGCATCCATCGCGCCCTCGGCCTTGCCGGCGCCGACCATGGTGTGCAGTTCGTCGATGAACAGGATGATCTGGCCTTCGTTCTTGGCCAGGTCGTTGAGCACCGCCTTCAGGCGTTCCTCGAACTCGCCGCGGAACTTGGCGCCGGCGATCAGCGCGCCCATGTCCAGCGACAGCACGCGCTTGCCACGCAGGCCCTCGGGCACTTCGCCGTTGACGATGCGTTGGGCCAGGCCCTCGACGATCGCGGTCTTGCCCACGCCCGGCTCGCCGATCAGCACCGGATTGTTCTTGGTACGGCGCTGCAGGACCTGGATGGTGCGGCGGATTTCCTCGTCGCGGCCGATTACCGGATCCAGCTTGCCACTCTCGGCGCGCTCGGTCAGATCGATGGTGTACTTCTCCAGCGCCTGGCGCTGGTCCTCGGCGTTCTCCGACTGCACCTTCTCGCCTCCACGCAGTTTGTCGATGGCCGCGCGCAGCTTCTGCTTGTTGGCGCCGGCGGACTTCAGCTCCTGCCCGGCCGCGCCGGTATCGTCCAGCACCGCCAGCAGGAACCATTCACTGGCGATGTATTGATCGCCGTTCTCCTGCGCCAGCTTGTCGGTGACGTTCAACAGGCGGCCCAGATCGTTGCCGATCGAAAGATTGCCGGGCTGGCCGCTGACCTTGGGCAGCTTGTCCAGCGCTTCGCCCAGCCGCTCGCGCAGCAGGGGAATGTTGGCGCCGGCCTGGGCCAGCAGCGGCCGGGTGCTGCCGCCGTTCTGGTCGAGCAGCGCGGTCAGCACGTGGACCGGTTCGATCATGGTGTTGTCGCGGCCCACGGCCAACGACTGCGCGTCCGCCAGCGCCTGCTGGAAACGCGAGGTGAGCTTGTCCATCCGCATCGGGAATACCTCGGGAAGAGAGGCCGGCGAGCACCGGCAATGGTACCCAGATGCGGTTGACGGGGACTGTTTCAAGGTCTGTTGAGACGGAAGTTCAGCCGCCATAATCCCGGCCATGGCCGACCCGTCCCCTTCCTGGCACCTGTACCTGCTGCTGTGCCGGGACGGCAGCTTCTACGCCGGCATCACCACGGATCTGGAGGCCCGCTTCCAGGCTCATCTGGCCGGCAAGGGAGCGCGCTATACCCGCGCGCACCCGCCCGAACGGATTCTCGGCAGCCGCGCCTATCCGGACCGCGCCAGCGCTTCGCGCGCGGAATGGGAGATCAAGCGGCTGCCCAAGGCCCGCAAGCTGGCCTGGCTGCTTTCATAGCGCGGACGCCGGCCCGCCACGCGGCCTGCTTCGGGACGTTGGCCCGTCGGCCCCCCCCGCATGGCGATCGATGCCGCTGGCCTCAGGGACAGTCCGTCGCGGCATCGCGTCGTGCCCGTTCCTCCCGCTGGGCCTTGGAGGAAAGCACCCACCACAGGATCTCCCGCAAGCCGCCGTTCGCAGGCGGCGATTGGCGGGGAATGCAGGGCGCGGGTTGATAGACATCGACCGGCCGCATGGGGAGCGCGTCCAGGCGAGCTTGCAACCCGTCGCGGCGCACATCGATGTTGGCGGCAAGGCAATCCTCGCTGTTCCGCTGATTCAGGCACTGGTCGCGGAAAACCAGCCACTTGCGCTGCTCGTCGCGCAGTTCCCGCCTCGCCGGAGCCGCCAGTTCGGTCATCAATTCCGCATAAAGCCCGCCCATCCGTTCGTCCGCGAGGCTCAGCCGCTCCGAATCACAGATACGACGCTCGACCGCGGTGACCGCCTTGCCGCAATCGAACGAGGCGGCCATGCAGGGCGTCGCCATGCATGCAAGCACCGTCGCGAAGACCACCGCGGACAGGTGCCTGCCCTTTGTTGAAGCCGCCACCGGATGGATGAACCCGGACAGGGTCGGCACCGCGCTTGCCCTCCGTTCCCCGGCAATCCTGCGGGCGATATTCCTCATGGCTTCATCGACCCGTCCTGGTTGCCTGCTTCTTACGCGGACCCCGGCGTTTCGCCGAATCGACCTGGACATTCTCCAGATCCCGCAACGCGCCTTCCGGCAGCGACTTCGCGGTTCCTTCCGCGGCAAGGAAAAAATCCATCGCGCGCTCGACCAACGCGTCGATGTCGAGTGCGTCGTCCTGCTTCTTGTTGCTCATGTGGTCCCCAGATCGGTGGATGTCGTTGTGGAAGCGCTACCGGGGCGGACTCCAGAGCCGATGCACCCTGAGATTGCGTATGGCGTGCGCCAAGGGGTTGGCCGGCTGGGCCTGCTGCTTTTGCACCAGCAAGGGATACCGCTCGCGCCACTTGTCCACGCACTTGCGGGTCTGGTCCGTCCAGTCGTAGACCACGCCCGAAACAACCGCCATATCTCCTTGCTCGTAACCGAATTCGCCTACCGGCATCGCCAGATAGGGAGCACCGCGATGAAGTTGCAGCCACGCTTCGGGCAGGTTCACCTGGCTGTCGGAAAACGTCATCTGCAACGAGTCGCCTTGCGTGAGATCCCGCAATGTGGTCATCAAACGCTCGTGATTGGCCGCTTTGATTTCCTGCAACCTGTCTTTACTGGGGAATTCCGATTCGAATCCCCGCACGACGTCGTCGGGCAATACCGCCTCCAGCGGGACCAAGTAAATGCAGGGTCGCGGACTCATGAACACCTCGCTCGCATCCCAGTAAGGGCTTGCCCCTCCCCAATGGATCATCAGGGTGGCCGCAGCATTGCCTTTCTCGCGGCTTCCCACCGTCAACCTGTCCCGCTTGCCGGTGACCAAGGTTTGCATTCGCAGGCGTGCAATCACCCGCTCGACCTGCTCACGGGACTGCGCCGGAGGCGTCAGCCGCAGCGAAACCGTACCGGGATCGGATGCGTAGATGGCCTCGATATCGTCCACCCCCGTCCCCGCCAACGCCGGACGCAACTCATCCGCCAATCGTTTCCGGTTTTCGCGACTGTCCTTGAAACCGATATCCGCCTGAATCTCGGAGCGGTGGCACGCGGCCAGCAAGCCCAACAACACGACGCCAATCAGGAAATGACGCGCGGCTTCTCGAAACATCACCAACTTTCCAGCCCCGTTGAATCAGGGCGGGAGCGTAGCAATGCCGGGCGCCCACGAAACAGCATGGGCGCACACATACCATCAATGTGACCAACCTATCGCTTCTGCAAAGACAACAGCCCCAGCAATGTCGCCAGCGCGACATAGGCGCCGAAGAACTGCCACAGGATCGCCTTCGGCAGGCCCTGCACGTCCCAGGGCAGGTAGATGCTGCCGCGCGGGTCCACCGAGTGGATGAAGCCGAACAGGGTCAGCACCGCGCCGATCAGCAACACCACCGCCGCGCGACGGAAGCGCTGATCGATCATCGCCACCAGCGCGGTCGACCAGATCATCGCGGTGATGATGAAGCCGTTGCCCAGCGTCACTATCGCGGCCAGGTCCGGCAGACCATGGCCATCCACGCCGTTATAGAGCGCGGCGAAGTTTTCCGGCGCGATCCAGGCCGGATTGCCGACCTTGATCACCAGCAGGTAGGCGATCGACGGCAGGAACGCCAGCGCCACCGCCGGCGCGTGCGGGCGCGGGCTTTCATGGAAAGCCTGCACGGTGATGTCCAGGCCGACGTAGACGATGATTGGCGCCAGCACCGCGATCGGCAGCCACTGCACCAGGCCCGACACGTAGCCGAGGATGCCGCCCAGGCCGATGAACAAGCCGGTCAGCAGCGTGTAGCCCAGCCGCGCGCCCATGTGCTTGTAGGCCGGCTGGCCGATGTAGGGCGTGGTCTGGGCCACGCCGCCGCAGAAACCCGCCACCAGCGTGGAAATCGCCTCGGCCAGCAGCACGTCGCGGGTGCGGTAGTCATCGCCTGCAGCGCGTGCGCTTTCGCTGACGTTGATGCCGCCCACAACCATCAGCAGGCCGAACGGCAGCAGCAGTGGCAGGTACGGCACGGTGTGCGGCAGGCCTTCGAGGAAGCCCAGCGTCGGCAGTGGCAGGGTGAAGCTCAGCGGCACCGCGTCGGGCAGCCTGAACCCCGGCGTGCCCAGTCCGGACAGGCCCAATCCGTAGTACAGCGCGGTGCCGACGATGAAGGCCAGCAGCACGCCCGGAATCTTCACCGGCAGCTTGCCCTTGGCGATCAGCACGTACAGCAGCAGGCCGAAGGTGACGAAACCCACCACCGGCGAGCGCAGGGTTTCGATCAACGGCAGGAAACCCAGCAAGGTCAAAGCCGCGCCACCGATGGATCCCAGCAGCGCCGCGCGCGGCACCGCGCGGGTGATGGCGTCGCCGCAGAACGAGAGCACCAGTTTCAACACGCCCATCACCACCAGCGAGGCCATGCCCAGTTGCCAGGTCGCGATGGCAGCCGCCTGCGGATCCAGACCCTGCTGCTTGAACGCCACGAACGAAGGCCCGAGCACCAGCAGCGCCATGCCGATGCTGGTGGGCGCATCCAGGCCCAGCGGCATCGCGGTGACGTCGTCGCGCCCGGTGCGCGCGGCCAGCCGGTGCGCCATCCAGGTGTAGATGAGGTTGCCCACCAGCACGCCCAGCGCGGTGCCCGGGAACATCCGGGTGAACACCACTTCGGCGGGGAACTGGAAGATGCCGATCAGCGCGGCCGAAATGAAACCGAGGATGGACAGGTTGTCCACCACCAGGCCGAAGAAACCATTGAGATCGCCGGGAACGAACCAGCGCGGACGGGTGTGAGCGGTCATGGGGAAAGGGAGCCGGAGGAGGACGTCATAGTGTCAGAACCGGTTGCCGAGGTGTCGCCCGCGCGGTCCGCCCCTGTAGGAGCGACATGAGTCGCGACAAGGATTTCGATATATCGCAAGCATCGGTTCCGCCGGGAGATCTTCTTGGGGCAAGAAAAGAAAAAGCGCACCACAATCCTGGAACAAACCAACGCGGACTGTTCGGGCGCATGGCTGCGTGGATGTCCCGTCATCCCGGGTCGCGACTTGCGTCGCTCCTAGGAGGGAAAGGACCAGCGATGCCTCAGAACGACACTTCCGCGGGTTGGCGCGACCACAGCACCGACTGGTGGTGCGTCGCCTGCTTCCATGCCAGCCGGATCGCCTCGATGTCGGCGCGGCGCTGCGGGCTGTCCTCGTGCAGGATCACCAGCACTTTCGAATTCAGACGCTCCGGTCCGTCCTTGCCGCGGAACAGCCACTGGCCGTAGGCGTCGAATACGGTCAGGCCATCCGGGAAACGCGGGGTCACTTCCTTGTCCAGGAACGCGCGCCATTGCGCCTCGCTGATGTTGCTGGCCGCATCGCCTTCCGTACCCACGCCGAAATACAGCTCGCTGCGAACCCAGCCCTGAGCCTGGGAAGGACGGGTGGCGTCGCCCTCGAAGGTCGCGGTGACCGACGCGGGAGACGGGGCGGGCGTCGTGCCCGTCGGGGGGGTGGCGCAGGCGCCAAGCGCCAGGACCAGGGACAACAACAACGTGACGCGCAGGCGCATGGAACGACTCCGTGGGGGAACGGTACTGTCGGCCGGGAAACCCGCGCGTCGAAATAACCCGTCGGCATGAGCAGATGGGCAGCGGCCATGACCGCAACGCGGCCAGGTCCCGGCCGGGGCGTTAATATATCGCTTTATCCGGATGGATAGTTAGATCTAGACTGTCCCGCCTCCCCCACAGGCCTTTCCCATGCACCGCCAGCCCTTCCGCAGTTCCTGTTGACGGCCGCCGCCGTTGACCCGCGCCGCCGGCACGATTGCCGCGCCGGGCGCGATTCCCCACCCGATTTCCCGTATCGCTCCAGGAGTTTCCATGTCCCGTCCCCTCGTGGCGCCGCTCGGCGTCGCCATCGCACTCGCCCTCTCCGCTCCCGCCTTCGCCCAGGATGCCGGCGCCGGCACCACCGATCTGGACACCGTCATCGTCACCGGCACCCGCGCCCGGGATCGCACGGTGCTGGAATCCACCGCGCCGGTCGACGTGCTGACCGCCGAGGACATCCGCAAGGCCGGCGTGCTCAATGGCGAACTCGGCAGCGCCCTGCAGGCCCTGCTGCCTTCCTTCAACTTTCCACGCCAGTCCAACTCCGGCGGCGCCGATCACGTGCGCGCCGCGCAGCTGCGCGGGCTCAGCCCCAACCAGGTATTGGTGCTGATCAACGGCAAGCGCCGCCACACCAGCGCGCTGGTCAACACCGACAGCAAGATCGGCAAGGGCAACACGCCGGTCGATTTCAACGCCATCCCGGTCAGCGCGATCAAGCGCATCGAGGTGCTGCGCGACGGCGCCGGCGCGCAGTACGGCTCCGACGCGGTGGCCGGCGTCATCAACGTGATCCTCAACGACGCCCCCGAGGGCGGCGCGCTGGAGCTGAGCTATGGCGCGCACCACACCGACGTCGAACCGATCCGCCGCACCGTCACCGATGGCCAGGCCGGCTTCTTCAGTGGCCAGGTCGGCACCGCGCTGGGCAACGAAGGCGGCTTCCTGCGTGTGGGCCTGGAGTATAAGCAGCGCAACGGCACCAACCGCGCCGGCTTCGATCAGATCCCGTTCTTCGAGGAGCAGACCCCCGACAACCTGGCCCTGGCCGGCAAGCGCAACTACTGGCTGGGCGACGGCGAGTCCAAGGACATCAACGGCTGGTTCAACGCCGAACTGCCGGTGGGCGACAGCGCCGAGCTCTATGCCTTCGGCACGTTCCACCAGAGCGACACCCAGGGCGCCAATTACTTCCGCTATCCCGATGGCGTGGCCAACTGGAAAGAGGTGTATCCGAACGGCTACCGCCCGCTGTCGCTGGGCGAGAACCGCGACACCGCCGTGGTCGCCGGCCTGCGCGGGCAATGGGGGGAGTGGGACTACGACGCCAGCGTGAACCATGGCCGCAACGCGTTCACCTACCGCCTTAAGAACTCGCTCAACGCCTCGCTCGGCCCGACCAGTCCGACCCGCTTCCGCACCGGTGACTACGAGTTCCAGCAGACCTTGTTCAACTTCGACGTCAGCCGCGTGTTCGGCGCGCACACCTTCGCCACTGGCGTGGAGTTCCGCCGCGAGGACTACGAGACCGGCGCCGGCGACCCGGCGTCCTACGCCGCCGGTCCCTACACCGACCGCCCGACCGGCTCGCAGGCCGGCGGCGGCCTGACCCCGCAGGACACCGCGGATCTGAGTCGCGAGGTGGGCAGCGTTTACGCCAGCCTGAGCAGCCAGTTCGGCGAGAAGTTCTTCACCGACGTGTCGGCGCGCTACGAGCACTATGACGATTTCGGCGGCGAGCTGACCGGCAAGCTGGCCGCGCGCTACGCGTTCGCGCCCGCCTTCGCGCTGCGCGGCTCGATCTCGAACAATTTCCGCGCCCCGTCGCTGAGCCAGATTGGTTTCGAATCCACCTCCACCGGCTACGACGCCTCCGGCCAGCTGCTGCAGGGCCGCCTGCTGTCGGTCAACAACCCGATCGCCCGCGCGCTCGGCGCCCGCGACCTGCAGCCGGAAAAGTCGGTCAATCTGAGCCTGGGTTTCACCAGCCGCATCGGCGAGCATTTCGACCTGTCGTTCGACGTGTTCCGCATCGACATCGATGACCGCGTGGCCCTGACCGAGCGCATCAGCGGCGATGCCCTCACCGAGTTCGTGCAGGACAACTTCGGCGTGCCCGGCGTGCAGAGCGTCAACTTCTTCATCAACGCCGCCGACACCCGCACCGAGGGTGGCGAACTGGTCGCCAACTGGCGGCAGGGACTGGGCGGCGGGCAGCTGCTGCTGACCGGCACCTGGAGCTACGCCAAGACCGAAATCAAGCGCATCACCGCCACCCCGGCGGAACTGCTGGCGATCGATCCGTCCTACGTCCTGTTCGGCATCGAGGAGAGCAACACCCTCACCGACGCCGCGCCGCGCACCCGCAGCGTGCTCAGCGCCAACTGGAGCAACGACAGGTGGTCGCTGCTGGGCCGGGCCACCCGCCACGGCAGCGCCAAGCGCATCTTCAATTTCGGCGACGGTTTCGAACCGGAGCAGACCTACTCGGCCAAGTGGCAGCTGGACGCGGAAGTCGAATACCGCTTCAGCCCGAAATGGAGCGTGGCGCTGGGCGGCCTGAACCTGACCGACGAGTATCCGGATCTGTCGAACCAGGACATTTACTACTTCGGCAACCTGCCCTACGACGTGCTGTCCCCGATCGGCAGCAACGGCGCGTACTACTACACCCGCGTGCGTTACAGCTTCTGAAGTCGCCGGCCTCCCGCGCCACGCGCGGGAGGCACACCCTACTGATCGGGCGGGCGCCGCGGAACGGGACCGCGCGGCAACCGCACGCCCTCGACGAAAGCTGGCTGGCCAGAGTCACGGGCGGGGCGCCCATCCGATCAGACCTTCCCCATCTCCGGCCTTGGCGATGGATTCCCGTCATCCGGGCGAAGGCCAGGACCCACCTTGCTTTGCGCGCGCTGCATCTACTCCCCCGGGGATTCCAGCTTTCGCTGGAATGACGATGGGAGGGTCCACTGGCGCAGGAACCCGGCTCCCCAGCAGACGGCGATGGAGCGCACGTACCCATAGCTCAATCGATCCCGTCATCCCAGCGAAAGCTGGGACCCATTTTGCTTCTCGCGTGCCGCACCAACGCTTCAACATCCCGATGGATTCCAGCCCTCGCTGGAATGACGACAACAGAACAAGCGCTCAATCCAGAAAACGCGCGCGCTCGCTGTCATCGGGCACCCGGCACGCCGTGGTGCCGAACCAGCGATAGCGGTTACGTGCCAGCCATCGGTAAAGCGCATCGCGTGCCGATCGCGGCACCAGCACGATCAGGCGCGCGAGCATCCAGGCGCCGCCCAATCCGCCCAGCACGCGGCTTATGGCGTCGGTGTCGGTCCAGGCCCGCGCTTGCTCCAGCAATAGGAATGACGCCGGGTCGTCCGGATCCAGCCCGTGTCGCGCCAGCAGCGCGCGTCCCGCCCTGCCCTGCATCGCGGCGAAACGATAGCGCTGGCGACGATCGTGCCGGAGCAGGAAATCCACCCAGCCATTGCACAGCACGCAGGTGCCGTCGAACACGATGACGGCTTGACCGGCCGCGACCGCCGCCTCATCCGACATCCAGCCATCCCCGGTAATGCACGAGCAGACCGATGCCCGGCAGCGCGGCCCGCACGTCGAAGGCGTAGCGGTCGCCCCGCGCCGATTCCCGCGCCCGCACGCCACCGAACCAGCGCGCCGGCAGCGGAATCCCCAGCGCATGCACGCGCTCGACCGTCCACTCGATGCCGTCGTCGCGGACGCCCAACCGGAATCCGAACCTCACCAGCCCCAGCCGTTCGCACAGCAGGCCATCCCGTTCCCACAGCCGCGAGGACATGGCATGCCCGCGCACATGGCGGATCCAGCGCTCGCTTTCCGGCCGGATGTCGATGTCGACTGCGATCGGCCCGGCTCCCGCCGGCGGCAAGCGGGTGGCCGCGGCGCACAGGCGCGACAGCCAACCGCCCCCACGCAGCACCTCCACTTCGCCGTGGTGACGAACGGGTCCGGTACACAGGTGCAGGCGCCGTACGACCGACGGCAGCGTTTCGAAGTCCTGTCCCAGCAGGCGCGCGAAGATCGGCGTCGCCGCGGCGGCCCCGTTTACAACGGATCCATCCATGCCAGCGTCGCCATCCGCCCGGTCTGCGCATCGCGACGGTGCGAGTAGAACCGCCGCGCATCGGTGATCGTGCACAGGCCGCCGCCCGCCACTTCGCGTATCCCGGCGTCAGCCAGGCGCAGCCGCGCCAGCGCATAGAGATCCACCCGCCAGTGATCCGGCCGGGTCGCCACGAACGCCGAGGCCGCGCGTGCGTCGCCGCCCACGAACGCATCGCGCACCTCGGCGCCGATTTCATACGCCTGCGGCCCGGCCGCCGGTCCCAACCAGGCCAGCACCCGGCCCGGATCCACCTGCATGGCTTCCACCGTCCTTTCCAGCACGCCGCCGGCCAGGCCACGCCAGCCGGCGTGGGCTGCGCCGATCACCCGGCCATCGTCGCTGGCGAACACCACCGGCAGGCAGTCGGCGGTGAGGATGGCCAGGACCACGCCGGGCTCGGCGGTGACGGCGGCATCGCCGTCGGGCTCGTCCTGCGCCGTGTCGCGGGCGAAACGCACCACCCCGGTGCCATGGACCTGGTGCAGCCAGCGCGGCGACGACGGCAGCCCGAAACGTTCGACCAGTTCCGCGCGGTTGGCCTCGACCACGGCGGGATCATCCCGGTACTGCCCATAGCGGGTGCCCAGGTTGAAGCTGTCGAAGGGCGCCTGCGAACGGCCCGCGCCATGGCGCAGCGTGGTGAAGGCATGGACATTGCCCGGCGCCGGCCAGTCGGCCGGGAGGATTGCGCTCATCCGCGCTGCGCCTGGGCGTCGGCACGCAACGCGGCCATCAGTTCCAGCATGTCCGCCGGCACCGGCGCCGAGACCCGGACTGGTTCGCCGCTGATCGGATGGCGGAACTCCAGCGTCTCGGCATGCAGCGCCTGGCGGCGGAATCCGCGCAGCACCGCCACCAGTTCCTCGCTCGCGCCCTTGGGCAGCTTCAGCGGGCCGCCGTACAGCGGGTCGCCGACGATGGGATAACGGATGTGCGCCATGTGCACGCGGATCTGGTGGGTGCGTCCGGTTTCCAGCCGGCATTCCAGCGCGGTGTGGGCGCGGAAGCGCTCGCGCAGGCGGTAGTGGGTGACCGCGTCGCGGCCATCGTCGCGCACCGCCATCTTCAGGCGGTCGCGGGGATGACGGTCGATGGGGGCATTGGCGGTGCCGCCCGAGACCATCGCGCCCACCACCACCGCCAGGTACTGGCGGTGCACTTCGCGCGAGGACAGTTGCTCCACCAGCGCGGTCTGGGCCGGCAGCGTGCGCGCCACCACCATGACCCCGGAGGTGTCCTTGTCCAGCCGGTGGACGATGCCGGCGCGCGGCAGCGTGTTCAGCGAGGCGTCCCGGTGCAGCAGCGCGTTGACCAGGGTGCCGGTCGGGTTGCCGGCGCCGGGATGGACCACCAGTCCGGCCGGCTTGTCCAGGACGAACACGTGCTCGTCCTCGTACAGCACGTCCAGCGGGATGTCCTCGGGTTCGGCGTGGGTCTGGGTCTCCAGCACCACGGCCAGGCTGGCCACTTCGCCGCCGCGGACCGGGTCGCGCGGCTTGACCGCCTGCCCGTCCAGGCGGGCGTCGCCGGACTTGATCCACTCGGCCAGGCGGGAGCGGGAAAATTCGGGGAAAAGCTCGGCCAGCACGGCATCAAAGCGGCGGCCGGCGGCGGATTCGGGCACGCGCACGGTGCGCGGCGCGTCGGCGGGAAGGGTATCGGTCATCGGGTGCGGGGCGGCGAAACCGGGGATGTTCGCCGATTGTTCATGGCTTGGGCACCGCCTAGGCTATCATCGACAGCCTGTTTCCCTGCCGCGGCGTTGCCGCCAGCCCATGACCCAGCGTGCTTCCACCCGTTTCACCGCCGTCGCCCGCATCGGCCTGCTGTTGCTCGTCATCGTCGCCACCGGCACCGGCTGCGGCATGTTCAAGCGCAAGAAGGGCCCCGTGGAAGCCCAGCCGGTCGAGCAGATGTTCGAAACCGCCCACCAGGCCATGAAGAACGGCAACTGGGAACGCGCCCAGACCAATTTCCGCGCGCTGGTCGCCCAGTATCCGTACGGCCCGTACACCGAGCAGGCACTGATGGAATCGGCCTATGCCCAGTACAAGGCCGGCAAGCTGGACGACGCGGTGTCCTCGATCGACAAGTTCCTGCGCACCTACCCGACCCACCGCAACGTGCCGTACATGTACTACCTGCGCGGCCTGGCCAACTCGAGCCGCGACGCGGTGTTCCTGCAGCGCGTGTGGAAGCTCGACTCCAGCCGCCGCGACCTGTCCACGCCGATGCAGGGCTACAACGATTTCAGCATCGTCGCCGAACGCTATCCCAACAGCCGCTACGCCGCCGACGCGCGCCAGCGGATGGTCTACCTGCGCAACCAGTTCGCCCGCCACGAGATGGACACGGCGCTGTACTACGTGCGCCGCGATGCCTGGATTTCCGCTGCCACCCGCGCCCGCTACCTGCTGGAAACCTATCCGCAGAGCGAGTACCAGAACGACGCCGTCGCCGTCCTCGGCGAGGCCTATACCCACCTGGGCAACAAGACCCTGGCCGACGACGCCCGCCGCGTCCTGCAATTGAATGATCCGAAGCATCCCTGGCTGACCGGCGACTGGCCCAAGTATCCGTGGGCCATCCGCAAGCTCAACCCGTTCGCGGGCGAGAAGTCGCCGGCCAGCGGCGCCGCTGTCCACAAGAAGGACAAGGATTGACGACGCGTTTGCTGCCGGATGCCGTGATGAAAAAAGGGCCGCGAGGCCCTTTTTTTGTGGGCGGGTCACTCGCCAAGAGCGCCCCCATCCCAACCTTCCCCCGCAAGCGGGGGAAGGGGAAAAAGCGGAACACCGCCCTCCCCAGCCTGCGGAAAGAAGCAAAGAGCATACCCCCTCCCCGCCTACGGAAAGGAGGAAAGAGCATGCCCCCCTCCCCGCCTGCGGAAAAGAGCAAAAAGCATGCCCCCTCCCCCGCCTGCGGGGAGGGCTGGGGTGGGGGCAATCGAAGCCAGTCCGGTTCGGCCTACGGGAATTCTCCGAAGCCCGGCGTGGTGGCACTGCCCCCGCCCAACCGGAAGCTTCCCAAGCCGGCTCCGGCGCGGCTCAGCTCCCGTACTTGTTGGTAATCGGATACCGCCGTTCGCGGCCGAACGCGCGCCGCGAAATCTTCGGCCCGGGCGCGGCCTGGTGGCGCTTCCATTCGTTGATCCGGACCAGGCGCAGCATCCGGTCCACCGTCGCCGCGTCGAAACCGGCGGCGACGATCTCGTCGCGTGACTGCTCCAGATCGACGTAACGGAACAGGATCGCGTCCAGCACGTCGTACGGCGGCAGCGAATCCTGATCGGTCTGGTTGTCGCGCAGCTCGGCCGAGGGCGGGCGGCTGATGACCGCCGGCGGGATCACCGGCGCGCCACCGACCGTGTTGCGCCAGCGCGCCAGCGCGAATACCTCGGTCTTGTACAGATCCTTGATCGGCGCATAGCCGCCGCACATGTCGCCGTAGATGGTCGCGTAACCGACCGCGTATTCGCTCTTGTTGCCGGTGGTCAGCAGCAGGCCGCCGAACTTGTTGCTCAGCGCCATCATGATCACCCCGCGGCTGCGCGACTGCAGGTTTTCCTCGGTGGTGTCGGCCGGTAGATCGGCGAACAGCGGCCCTAGGGCCTCCAGGAATCCCTTGAAGGGCGCTTCGATCGGAATGGTCTCCAGTTTCACGCCCAGCGCTTCGCACTGCTCGGCCGCCAGATCGTTGGACAGGCCCGCGGTGTAGCGGGAAGGCAGGCGCACGGCGGTGACGTTCTCCGCGCCCAACGCATCCACTGCCAGCGCCAGCACCAGCGCCGAATCGATGCCGCCGGACAGGCCCAGCCAGACCTTCTGGAAGCCGTTCTTGCCGCAGTAGTCGCGCAGGCCGCGCACGATTGCACGCCATGCCAGCGCGTCCCGGCTCTCGTCGCCATCGTCCATCCATTGCACCGGACTGAAGCGGCGGCCCTCGGGGTCGTAGTCCACCACCAGCCATTGATCGGTGAACGCGGCCGCGGCCGGATGCACGGTGCCGTCGCCGTCGGCGACCACCGAGGCGCCATCGAACACCAGCGCATCCTGCCCGCCCACCACGTTCAGATAGGCCAGCGCGAGGCCCGTATCGCGGGTGCGTTCGGCCAGCAACGCGTCGCGCTGCGCATGCTTGTCGCGATCGTACGGCGAGGCGTTGGGTACCAGCGCCAGCTGTGCGCCGAGGCGGGCGGTGGCGGCCAGCGGCTCGGGAAACCACAAGTCCTCGCAGATGATCAGGCCCACCGGCACGCCCTTGACCTCGAACACGCAGGCCTCGCCGTTCGGGTCCACATCGAAGTAGCGGCGTTCGTCGAACACCGCGTAGTTCGGCAGTTCGCGCTTGCGATAGGTCGCTTCCAGATGGCCATCGCGCAGCACGCTGGCCGAGTTGTAGACCACGCTGCCGGCCGATTCTGGCCAGCCCACCACCGCGACGATGCCGTGGGTGGTGGCCGCCAGTTGGCGCAGCGCGGTCTCGCAGTCCGCGAGGAAGCGTGGCCGCAGCAGCAGGTCTTCCGGCGGATAGCCGCTGATCGCCAGCTCCGGGAACAGCACCACGTCCGCACCGTATTCGTCGCGCGCCTCGGCGATCAGCGCGGCGACGCGCTCGGCGTTGCGGGCGACGTCGCCGACGGGGAAATCGAACTGGGCCAGGGCAATGCGCAGGGTCTGGGGCATGTCGGTCTTCGGGTTCTGCCCTTCACCGGCGCGCGGCAAAGGCGGGACAGGGATGGGAGTCCGCCAGCCGCGAGACGATCAGCGCGCGAACACCCTCGAGGTTCGTCATCACCTCATTATTCCAGAAGCGCAGGACATGGAAGCCTTCACGCCGCAGGAAGGTATCCCGCCGTACATCCACGACGGCGTCCATGTGCTGGCCGCCGTCCACTTCAAGCAACAGGTTCGCCTCCAGGCAGGCGAAGTCGGCGATGTACGGGCCCACCGGGCATTGCCGCCGAAAGCGGTAACCCTCGAGCTGGCGACCCTGCAGGATGGTCCACAGGCGGCGCTCCGCTGGCGTCATGTCCTTGCGCAGTTCGCGCGCCCGATCGCGTTTCTGTCCCTTTCGCATGCGCACTTCCTGTGCTCGGTTGGGTAGGCATCTTGCCCCCATCCCAGCCTTCCCCCGCAAGCGGGGGAAGGGGCAAGAAGCCCTGCCCGCTGGTAATTCGACAAATCAGGACAAATAGCCCGCTTCCCAAGAAATAGCCCCTCCCCCGCTTGCGGGGGAAGGGGCAAGAAGCCCTGCCCGCTGGTAATTCGGCAAATCAGGACAAATAGCCCGCTTCCCAAGAAATACCCCCCTCCCCCGCCCGCGGGGGAGGGCTGGGGTGGGGGCCCGCCGAAGCCGGCCCACCCACTGCCAAACA
>NZ_JANJUE010000361.1 GCF_024710765.1 Pseudoxanthomonas sp. | reverse complement strand
CCGGCACTCATAACGACAGGCTCTCGAACCCGGCAGGCAGGGCGTCGCCATCGAGCGCCAGCATTGCAGCCTGCTGCTGCTGCCAACCCGCATCCGACCACAGTTCGAAATGCGAACCCACGCCTACCAGCCAGAGCTGTTTTTCCAGACCCGCCCACTGACGCAAGGAGGGAGCGACCAGGACCCGTCCTGCCGCATCGAGTTCCTCGGTCTGCGCATGGCCGACAAGCAGCCGCTTGAGTGTTGCGCTGCGCGCATCCCGCCCCGGCATCGCCGAGATCTGCTTGCTGATCGGATCCCATACCGAGTGCGGATAGACGAGAAGACAACGGTGGGGGTGCGCCGTGATGACGAGAGGCGCCCCATCGGGCACGAGCGCATCCCGATGCTTCGCGGGAACCGCAATGCGGCCCTTGGCATCGAGACTCAGCGCGACCGTACCCTGGAACATTCACCCCCCTGCATTCCCGCGGGTTAAACGTCACTCAAATGACACTTTTCCCCACTTAAACCCACTTTCACCCACTCTAGTGCAAAGAAACCCCATGGTCAAGCCGAGCGGATCGGCTTTTCCGTTGCTGCACAATGACTTATCGGAGAATGCAGAAATGCCTGGAAACGCTTGAAAATCAACGTGGATAGGCGCAATTCGTCAGATCCAGCTTGAACTTCGAGAGCGGCGCCCACTCTGGGCCAAGTCCGCACATCCGCCCAGAGATGGTGGGCACGGCTGCATCGAGTGCCCGGGCGCAGGGCACGCGCCAGCACCACCCGGCAGCCGTGCTGCCCGGGTGGTGCTGGGACACCGAATGAAGAAAGCCGGAGTGGAAGTTCGCCTGTAAGCCGGGTTCTGTCGAGCGATCCAGCCGAAACCGGACCGCCGGGCAGTCATTCCTCTGGGCGACGCGTTACCGCGGCGCTCTAGCAGCCTACCCGGGAGCGACGCGAGCCACGCCATTGCTCCCCTATTTGGCCTTGCCCCGGATGGGGTTTGCCGTGCCAGTCCCGTTACCGGTCCTGCGGTGGGCTCTTACCCCACCGTTTCACCCTTGCCTGATCCTCTTTCGAGGCCATCGGCGGTCTGCTCTCTGTTGCACTTTCCGTCGCCTCACGACGCCCGGCCGTTAGCCGGCATCCTGCTCTGCGGGGCCCGGACTTTCCTCCACGCATGAAACCATGCGCAGCGACTGCCTGGCGAACTTCCGGCGCAGATTATACGCTCGCACTCAACCTGCTTCGGAAACGAATCCCGGCTTGCCGTCGCGTAGCACGAAGCGCCCCACCCGCGGTCCTGGCGCTTCGTTGGACGGGTGGTTCCAGTCCTGGACCTGACAGATCTCTGTGCTGGCGAGGTACCAGCGCTCGCCCTGGCGCAGCGCCCACAGACGATCCCCTGCCTCGAACACCTCCATTTCGGTCAGCGTCGTCGCTCCGGGGTGAATATGGACCTTGCGCTGGCAATGCGGCAGGCGTGACACCACAACCGACTGATCCACCGTCGAGGTCCAGAAATACGGCTGCTCGCGCACCAGCACCAGCGCATGCTGGCTGGTATCGATGGTATAGGCGGTCGCGCTGTTCTCGCAGGCTGCCAGAACGGTCAGCAGCAACGCACCGGCCAGCAGGTTC
>NZ_JANJUE010000131.1 GCF_024710765.1 Pseudoxanthomonas sp. | reverse complement strand
TAGCAGATCGACAGGCCCAGGCTCAGGCCCAGCGGGGCGATGTCCACCACCACCGGCGCGTTGTCGCCGGCGCGGACGCTGGCGGATTCCTGGAAATCGCCCGCGCCGCCGAGCTTGACGTCGAAGGTGTGCAGCTTGTCGTAGCGGGCGACCACCTGCCCGCCCGGGGACAGCACGTGACTGCGGTTCCAGACCTGGCGATTGTCCTCGGTACGCACCAGCAGCGAGCCCGTATGCACCCAGATGCCGAGTTCGGACGCCAGCGTGCGGCACAGCAGGAGCGTGCTGTCCTCGGCTTCCGGAACGCAGGCGGCCGGATAGGCGTGCACGTCGGGCAGCAGGATGTTCGCCGCTTCCGGCAGGCAGACCAGGCGCGCGCCGGCGGCGGCGGCCTCGCCTATCGCCCGGGCGATGTTGCGGTTGTTCGTGGCCACGTCCGGGCCGGTGCAGAGCTGGACGGTGGCGATACGGACGGGCTGGCTCATGCGGTCCCCCCGGACGGAGCGTCGTGCAGGGCGAGGAAGGAAGCGGTTTCGCGCATGGTTTTCTCGCGCTCTTCGACATGGCACATGTGGGCGGACTCCTCCATCAGCACCCAGCGGGCGCCCTGGATGTGTTCGACGTAGGCCGCCACGCAGGCGGGCGTGGCCTCGTCGTGACGGCCGGAAATCACCAGGGTGGGAACGTTCACGGCGGACAGTCGCGACTGGATGTTCCATTCGCGCAGTGTGCCGATCACATGGAATTCGGTCGGGCCGTTCATGGTGCGGTAGACGGTGGGATCGTCCTCCAGCGCCGCGAACGTGCGCTGCACCTCATCCGGCCACACGGGCAGGCGGCAGACATGGCGACGGTAGAAGACTTCCGTCGCCGCCAGGTATTCCGGGTGCGCGTAGTCGCCGCTGGCCTCGTGCCGATCCAGCGCCTCGCGCACGTCGGCGGGCAGGTCCGCGCGCAGGCGCTGCGCCTCGCTGACCCACAGGGGAAACGACGACGGGGAGGAGGCGATGACCAGTGCATTGAGTCCCGGTGGACGGAGTACCGCGTGCTCCGCCGCCAGCATGCCGCCCCAGGATTGCCCCAGGAGGTTGTAGCGCCCCTCGATACCGAGGTGCCGCACCAGGTTTTCCATTTCCCCAAGGAACAGGGAAACCGTCCAGAACTCCGGCGCCGCATCGCGCAGGTGCGTCGAGCGCCCATTTCCCAATTGATCGTAGTGAATGACGGCGCGACCATCCGCGGCGAGATCGGAGAAGGCTTCAAGATAATCGTGCGTGCAGCCGGGACCGCCATGGGCGACAACCAGGGGTACTTTCCCCGAGTGCAGATCCCCGGTGACGCGATACCAGGTCTGGTGGCCCAGGTATGGCGCATGGCCTTCATATTGCGTTGCACGAACAGGCATCACATCTCTCGTCACCGGGAAGATTCCCGTTGGTGACAAGAGTCCCTACCGTGGAATTCCACCACAACTACAAAAAATTACAGTTCTATTGCGGACCCGGATGGCTAGCATGGGCCTGTAGTCGAAAACAGGCGAGTTCCCGGGCACGGCCGACGCCGGATCCGGTCTTCGCCTGGCAGGCGATCTTTTAAAACTGGCACATCAATCCGATCGGGTACTCAGGTAGCCGAAATGCGCGGCGCGGGCGATGGCCTGCGCACGGTTCCTTCCCCCCAGCTTGCGCGCCGCCGACTGCAGATGCAGCACGACCGTCGATTCGGAACGTTTGAGCTTCCAGGCGATCTGCTTGGTGGACAAGCCCTGGGCGGCGAGCGATATGCATTCGCGCTCGCGGGTACTGAGCTTTATCCCGACCGGCGTGAGCTCGTTCTTGCCGAACAGTCCCGAGATCCGGTCATTGGCTGCGTGGGCCAGATAGGCGAACTGCATGACGCACAAATCCAGGAACTGGCGCATCGACGAGAAACTCTCGTCATGCCACAGTCCGGTCATCGTCGCGAACCCGTTGCCGGGCATGTGCAGGGGCACGGTCACCCCGCGCGAATACCGCCAGTCGCGCAGGACTGCCGACACCGCCGTCGCGTTTCCGTCCAGGCTGGATTGCAGCGCCGAGGCTTCGTTCCTGTGGTACGACCAGAAGAACGGGCAGGAGCCCTTCAGGGCCAGCGCCTGCACGGGGTCCTGTTGGTACAGGCCCTGCCGCACCCAGAGATCGCGCATTTCCGAGGGCAGGTTGCAGGGTTCGACCACGCTGGGCGTCATCAGCACGCCTTCCGGGGTGGTGGGTACCGGCGCGAAGTCGTAGATGACCGCGTCGAAACCGATCCCGCGGGCGATGGTCAGGGCCTGGTCCAGGCAATCGGGAATGTTGCTCGCCACCGGTGCGAGGTCGCGTAATGCCGGTGATTGTCCAACGCTGTGCATGGTGAAACCTCGTCGTGGCAATTCCACCAGGTCCTTCACTGTGGCATTGGCGGATTCAAACTCCCGGGCCGTCTCCACCAGCCGGGCTGATCAACATGAGCCTACCCCCGTTTCTTCGCCCGACCCTGGCCATCCTTCCCTGGACCCGGCATGAGGCTCCACATCGCCGCTCCTGCGCCGCGTCTCCGGTTCACTGCGTTTTCGCGGCATCCGGAACCCATCATAGCGCGGAGCCTGGGCCTGCCAAGTGGCTTGCGCCCGGCCACCAGGGACGGCGGAGATGGATTGATGCGCCAGCGATGAAGTCGGCTTTCCCGTCCTTTGGCCCGGAGTCCCATGATCACGCGCAACCTCCAAAACGGTTCTCTTTCTCCGCCCGCCCGATCGGCCGCACGCACGCTTTCCAGGTCCCCGGAACCCTGCGCGCCGCCGCCGGCCCGCGTGCCCACCCCGGGAGGGCGGAGCGGCCGGACATGCCGGGCTACCCGCCCGGGCCGCGGCCGCGCATCGACCGGACAACCATCGTCGCCTGCGCGCGCCGCGAGGCCGGTGACTCCGGGACATGCGGGTTTCGACACGTTCGCCCTTCGATACCCGAAGGGCGGCAACCGCATGCCGCTTCCGCAGGAAACCGGGAGCCGGCCATGAATCCTTCCTTGCGCCCCAACCGGGTCCTGCACAAGTTGAGGAACAGGCAAACCGCTCGCGGCGCCTGGCTGTTCATGGGCAGCGCGACCGTGGCGGAAGTGATGTGCTCGGCCAATCTGGACGCGCTGATCATCGATCTGGAGCACACACCCGCGAATCCGGACAACGCCTTGGACCAATTGCGTGCCGCGGGCCGCTCGGACACCACCATGCTGGCACGGGTCGACGCCGCTGACAGCACATTCATCAAGCCGCTGCTGGACGCTGGTGTCGAAGGCATCCTCGCGCCGAACGTGGAGTCCGCCGAGCAGGCGGCGCGACTTGTCGCGGCCTGTCGCTATCCACCTTTCGGCAAGCGTGGGCTCCACTACACCGTTTCGCGCGCGGCGGGTTGGGGCGAGCACGCGGCGGCATTCGAGGCGCATGCGGCCGACAACACGCTGGTGGTGGCAATGATCGAGTCGGCGGCCGGCGTGGCGGCCATTCCGGAGATCGCCAGGGTCGACGGCGTGGACATGCTGTTCTTCGGACCGCTCGACCTGTCAGCCAGCATCAACATGGCCGGACGCTACGATGCCCCGGAGTTCCTCGAGCTATGGCACGAGGGCGAGCGCCGTTGCCTGGAAAGCGGCCTTGCGCTGGGCGGCACCCTGCTGCCCGGCCATGGCATGGCAACACTGATCGAGCGCGGATATCGATTCGTCACCGTGGGCGCGGATGTGGCGTTCCTGCGTCGCGGCCTGCTGGCGCAACTGCAGGACGCCTCCGCATGAAACCGCCTTCCGCGACTTCGCCCAACCCCGATACTTCCCCGCAAAGGATCGAACCCATGTCCCTTGGCCGATATCGCATCGCGCCCCACCCGGATCCGCTCCCCGCCGCGCTGCTGGCATTGGTGTCGCAGGTAGAGACCTCGACCGTCGGCCATGGCGTTCCCTGGGGCCTGATGTCCCGGGACCTTCGCCCGGTGGCCCCGGGCCTGCGCATGTCAGGCAACGCCGTCACGGTGTCGATACCCGGCGCGGACTCGACCCTGCTGCACCATGCGCTCTCCCTGCTGCAGCCGGGCGACGTCCTGGTGATCGATCGCCTGGGCGACGATCGCCATGCCTGCTGGGGCGGCATCGTCACCGCCGCGGCGCAGCGCGCCGGCGCCGCAGGCGCAATCATCGACGGGCCCTGCACCGACCTGGCGGAGATCCGCGCCAGCGGGTTTCCACTCTGGTGCAGGGGGACCTCGCCAGTCACCACGCGCCTGCTCGATTGGGGCGGGCGCCTCAACCATCCGGTGTCCTGCGGCGGCGTCGTGGTCAGTCCCGGCGACGTCGTCCTCGCCGACGAGGACGGCGTGCTGGTGGTGTCGCGACAGGAGGCGCCGGCCCTCGCGCAACACGCGCTGGACGTGCAGGCGCTTGCCGCCAGCCTGCTGGAGGACGTACAGGCCGGGCACTTCCTGGGCGACCGAAGCGGGGCCAGCCTGCGGGTGCAGGCTGCTCTCGCGGCGGATCCGTCCGCATGAAATACCGCCATGGCTGGGACGGTGTCAGCTGGCAGTTCGCCGACCTGCGCGAGCTGCTGGCCAAGGCCAGTCCGTTGCGGTCGGGGGACCAACTGGCGGGCCTGGCCGCGGGGTCTGAAATCGAGCGCATGGCCGCACGGTTCTGCCTGGCCGACGTGCCGCTGCAGCGCTTCCTGCAGGAGGCGCTGATTCCCTACGAACAGGACGAGGTCACCCGGCTCATCCTGGATCGCCACGATGCGGTCGCCTTTGCCCCGGTGTCGCACCTGACGGTGGGCGGCTTCCGCGACTGGCTGCTTTCCGACACGACAGACAGCCCGGCGCTGGCCGCCGTCGCACCCGGCATCACCCCGGAGATGGCTGCGGCCGTGAGCAAATTGATGCGCCACCAGGATCTGATACTGGTGGCGCGCAAGTGCGCCGTCGTGACCCGCTTCCGCAACACGATCGGCTTGCCGGGAACGCTGGCCGTCAGGCTTCAGCCCAATCACCCCACCGATGATCTGCGTGGCATCGCCGCCGCCATCGTGGATGGCCTGATGTATGGCGCGGGCGATGCGGTCATCGGCATCAATCCGGCCAGTGACAATCTTTCCGTGCTGTCGGATCAGGTACGCATGCTGGACGGGATCATCCACGGGCTGGATATTCCGACCCAATCCTGTGTGCTGACCCACGTGACCAACAGCCTGCGGATGATGGAGCAGGGCGTACCGGTTGATCTGGTGTTCCAGTCGATTGCCGGAACACAAGCCGCCAATGCCAGCTTCGGTATCGATCTCGCGCTGCTGGCCGAAGCCCACGCTGCGGCGCAATCCCTGCAACGCGGGACCGTCGGCCGGAATGCCATGTACTTCGAGACCGGCCAGGGCAGCGCGCTGTCGGCGGGCGCGCATTCCGGCGTGGACCAGCAGACCTGCGAGGCTCGCGCCTACGCGGTGGCGCGCGCATTCGAACCACTACTGGTCAATACCGTGGTGGGCTTCATCGGTCCGGAATACCTGTACGACGGAAAGCAGATCATCCGCGCGGGACTGGAAGATCACTTCTGCGGAAAATTGCTGGGGCTGCCGATGGGGTGCGACGTCTGCTACACCAACCATGCGGAAGCCGACAGCGACGACATGGACGCATTGATGACGTTGCTGGCGGCGGCTGGCCTGACCTACATGATGGGCGTTCCCGGCGCCGACGATGTCATGCTGATGTATCAGAGCACTTCGTTCCACGATGCCCTGTACCTGCGCAAGGCGATGGGGCTGGCGCGCGCGCCCGAGTTCGAACGGTGGTTGCAGCGCATGCAGCTCACCGACGCCGATGGCCGGCTGCTGCCGGCGACGCGGCAGCCGGGGGCGCTCGACCGGCTGCTCGCGTTCGTGCCGTCGGGTGCCGGGACATGACGGTGCCCTTGGACATTGCCGATCCCTGGCATGAACTTCGCCGCTTCAGTCCCGCGCGCATCGCCCTGGGGCGATGCGGAATCAGCCTGCCCACCCACGAGCTGCTGGATTTCGGCCTGGCGCACGCCCGCGCCCGCGATGCGGTACATGCCGCCTTCGCCACCGCCCCGGTCATGACGGCAATCGAATGCCTCGGTCTGGACGGCGTGGAAGTGACGAGCCTGGCCCAGGATCGAGCCGGGTATCTGCTGCAGCCGGAGCGCGGTCGACGCCTGTCGGCGGCGTCCGCAGCGGAACTTCGCACCCTCGGTTTGAACAAGGGAGGCTGCGATCTGGTCCTGATCGTCGCCGATGGTCTTTCCGCGGCCGCGGTCGAGCGCAACGCGCCGCCACTCTGCGCCGAACTGGTACGGCAGGCGCCCATCGGATGCCGGCTCGGTCCGGTCGTCGTCGCACACCAGGCACGGGTGGCGCTGGGGGATGAGTGCGGGTATCTGCTGCAGGCCAGGGCCGTTGCCGTGCTGATCGGGGAGCGCCCCGGCCTGAGCACGCCGGACAGCCTGGGCATCTACCTCACGCACGGGCCTCGTCCCGGTCTGACCGACGCCGACCGCAACTGCATTTCAAACGTGCACCGGAAAGGGTTGCCTCCCGACATCGCCGCGAGGAAGCTGTGGTGGCTGATATCCGAGGCCGCGAGGTTGGGTCGCAGCGGCGTGGATCTCAAGGAGACCAGTGATGCGGACGGCAACCGCTTCGGTATTGGAACATCCCGCGACGACATGCGAAGGTTGTCCAATCGCCAGGCTGAAGGCGGGCGGCCGGCCGAGACAACAGGCCCCGAGGAATGACCAATGCTCCGTTGCTCCGTGATGCCTTTTTTCCAGGGTGAAGCGATTCCATGATCCGTGAGATCTTCCAGTCGGTCCTGTTTGGCGCGATGGCCTTGCTCGCGTGGGCTCCCGCCCCGGCGACCGCCGGCCAGCAGGCGCTCAAGGCGCGCGTCCACATGGAGGGTGAGCTCGATTACCTGCTGTACTGGCCCGACGATCATGGGGATCCGAAAGCGCGCTTTCCCCTCGTCGTCTGGCTGCATGGCGGCAATGAGGGTGGCGACGACATCGACAGGGTACGGGCGAGCGGATTGCCCAAGATGATTGAAGCGGGCAGGGAGTTCCCATTCTTCGTCTTCTCTCCGCAGAATCCGAGCGAGGAGCTCCTCTATCCCATCGAAAGGCTGGAGAGTGTCCTGCGGCAGGTGCTGGCCAATCCCCGCATCGACCGCAACCGCGTCTACGTGATCGGCTACAGCCGAGGTGGTTTCGGCGCCTGGGCGATGGCGGAGCAGTTTCCCGGCACGTTCGCAGCCGTCGTTTCCATCGCCGGTGGGGCAAATCTCCAATACCTGAACCGGACCGGCGAAGGGACCGCATACCGGCTCTTTCATGGAACCGATGACGACGTGATTCCGCTATCCGTTTCCGCCCTGGTACATGAACGGCTCAGGAGCCTCAAGCGCAATACGCGGCTCACGGTGTACGAGGGCGTCAATCACGCGGCGGTGGAATCGATCGCCTTGAACGACGAGGCACTGTGGAGCTGGTTGCTGGAACAGCGGCTTGATTCCGCACCCTGACGAATGTCCAGCACGTTCCGCCTGCCAGTCGGAACCCTCGGCAATCCGTTCCCAGGCATGTCGATTTCCAGCCCTCCGCTTCGTCGTCAGACACACACTCATGCAAAGGAGCTCCCATGAAGTACCTTGGCCTGGCCTATTTCTCCCCGGAAAAGTTCGCCGCCATGAGTCCTGGCGACATCGAAGCGCTGGAGAGCCAATGCCCCGCGCTGGACGAGAAGATGCAGGCTACCGGCAAGATGCTCGTGTCCGCGTCGCTGGGCGATGCCGGCAGCTGGCGGACGCTCCGTCCGCGCAACGGCAGGACGCATGTCACCGATGGGCCTTACGCCGAGGCGAAGGAGGTCGTGGGCGGCCTGTTCATCATCGAGGCGGACAGCCCGGAGGAGGCACTGCGCATCGCCTCCATGCACCCGGCCGCCCAGCTGGGTGAAGAAGGCGGTTGGGCCGTCGAGCTCATTCCAATGGATTTCTACCTGGCACCCTGAGGGATCGAGCGCCGGCCGTGCGCCATCGCCGGGCTCGCCGGATATCAGGGGATTGAAGACGTGGACGACTCCCGTCGTCCGCCCGCCCTCGATCTCCCATGCGACTCCGGAAGGCAACGGGGCCGGCGGCCCCACGGTCCAGCCGTAACAGCGGGATGGTCCAATACGGCGCGCCATGGACAAGTCGATTGGCCGGATGGGGTTCCGTATCAGGCAGTCAGCGCACCCACTGATGCATTGGCCGTTGCTGCCCCGGAGTCGCGTTTCGCCCTGAAAAGTCCCTGGCGGATCAAGCGATGACTCGGCGCGCGATGATGAATGGCTACCACGCATATCCGTCCGGAAGACCGCAGCCAGCTGTCGGCCGTAGGAAGGGCAACGCCTGCCTGAGGCGGGTGCCGCTGCTGCTCTCGTGTCTGCTCGCCAGTTGCGCGACGACACCGCCATCGGGTGTCATCGATGTGCATGTGCACGGCGACCGGGATCCGGTCGCGCAGCTTGAGGCACTGCGTGCCGGTGGAATCACGACCATTGCGGTCAGTACGTCCTGGGAGGATCAACAGCGTTATGTCGAAGGGAAGCCGATGCGCGTATTGCATGGGCTCATGTTTCCCTGCCCCCTGGGCAAGGTGCCCTACAGCCTGCAGGACTGCCATGCCGATGGCCGCGAGTGGCCGGGGGTCGAATGGACCGAGGCGCAGATAAAATCCGGGCGCATCGACTTCCTGGGTGAAATTCTCACCCAGTACTACGGAGTATCGCCATCGGATCCCCGCATGGATCCCTATTATTCCCTGGCCGTCCGCTACGACCTGCCCGTAGGCATTCACACGGGATCAGCCGGCCCGGATCATGGCAGCCCGAACTTCCGCGAAGACCTGGGCAATCCCGCGTTGCTGCGGGACGTGTTGGTGCGCCATCCCGGCATGCGCCTCTGGATCATGCATGCGGGCGCACCGTTCTTCGACGAAACGCTTGCGCTCATGCGCGAGCACCCAAACGTCCATGCCGATATCTCGGTCATCAACAATCCGCGCATCGTGCCGCCCGAGGCCTTCGCGACCATGATGAAAGCGCTGATGGACGCCGGCCTCGGTGATCGGCTCATGTTTGGCAGCGACAACGCGGATATCGCCACAGTACGCGCGTCGCTCGACGCGCTCACATTCCTGGATGCCACGCAGAAGCAAGCCATTCTGCGCGGCAATGCCGAGCGCTTCTTTCGCCTTGAAAAACGCGAGGCCCGGGAAGTTGCTCCTGGCGGTACGCGGAAGGACCAAGGCAAGGACTGATCGGTTTACTACGTCGAGCCTGTTCGTTGCCGCTGAACCCGGGCGCTATGAAGACGCCTGCCTACGCCGGGAGCGGACGTGGAAAAAGCACACCGGTCCGGTTCAAGTTAGCCAGGGTGCTTCGACCGTCCTGACAGGTCGGGACGAGCCACTACTTGCCGGACGACGCCAGGGGAAGCGTGACAACGACGGAGGTGCCGCCCGTGGGCGGGCATTCGATCCGGATCCCGCCGCCCGCATCCACCACGATGTCGCGCACCACGGACAGGCCCAGGCCGGTGCCTTCGCCTTTGGGCTTGG
>NZ_JANJUE010000343.1 GCF_024710765.1 Pseudoxanthomonas sp. | reverse complement strand
GGCCAGCGCGACGTGCAGCAGGGCGGCGAGGGGGTGCGTCTTCATCGGGGTCCAGCGTAGCGTCTGGGTGGGGGTGGCGTCGCCGTCGGGGTCAGGCTCGGGCGGATCCGGTACCAGCATGTTGCGGGTGGCGGGCGTTGGCGGCGTACGATCCCGGGCATGGTGCGTCGTGACGCGACAGACGAACGAGACCCGCGAGGGCCCAGTCCGGCTGGCGCACGTCGTTCTCGATCAGCGGGAGCCAGTCCCGCCCCGGCAAGCGCCGAAGCACCGGGTAGCAGGCCCCACGTGGCACCGGGAGACCGGGCTGCGCGAGCGGGGCATCACAAGCCTGCGAGTCGGCGTGAGCCGATCAGCGGGGAGCAAGCACGCGGGCCGCAACATGAAGTGAAGCCTGCAGCCTCGACAGATGAACAATCCGACGGCCGAGCCGCTCATGTCACGGCGAAGGCAGCAGAGGGCGCTCAAGTTTCGGAACGAGCGACTTCCGTCGGCGGGGTATTGGGAGCAGCACGCGTGCCAGGTCGAGAACGGAACACGAGAGACCCGTCTGCGCCGCCGTCGTCGCGGCGAGGGCTACCGGATAAGGCTGTGCCGAAACCGATGCCTGCGCAGCGGGAGTCCGAGGGGGCAGTAGTACCGACGAGCACGGCGCGAGTCGTGTTCACGAACGCCGCGCAGAACAACGCGGCGGGAGGGAAGGGCCCCTGCGGTGGTCAGGTCGACGAGGCAGGTAAGGGCGAGGGCATGGCCGACGTGATCGGTCCCAACCAACCCCCCGCACATTCGTGCGAGGACAAAGTCCGACGACTGCAACGGCGACTGTGGGCCGCGGCCAAGCGAGGGCCGGGTAGACGCTTTCATGCGCTGTACGACCGCATCCACCGGAGTGACGTCTTGTGGGAGGCATGGGAGCGGGTGCGACGGAACCGAGGATCGGCGGGGCTAGACGCCCAATCGATCGCGGCCGTCGAGGAGAACGGCGTCGGACGCTTCCTGGAAGCGATCGCCGCCGAACTTCGCGCAGGTGAGTACGTGCCGCGCGCGGTGTTGCGGCGCTACATCCCGAAGGCTGATGGAAAGCGGCGACCGTTGGGCATCCCGACGGTCCGGGACCGGGTGGTGCAGATGGCGGCGAAACTGGTGCTGGAGCCGATCTTCGAGGCGGACTTCCTGCCTTGCAGCTACGGCTTCCGGCCGAAGCGCAGCACGCTGATGGCGCTGGAGACCCTGAGGAAGCTCGGGGCCAAGGGCGGCCATCACGTGTTGGATGCCGACATCCGCGACTACTTCGGCAGCATCGACCACGAGAAGCTGATGCGGCTCGTGGCGAAGCGAGTCTCGGACCAGCGGGTGCTCAAGCTGATTCGCCAGTGGCTCACGGCGGGCGTGATGGAGGA
>NZ_JANJUE010000096.1 GCF_024710765.1 Pseudoxanthomonas sp. | reverse complement strand
CCGCCTGCATCAGGCCGATCGGGCCGCCGGTCAGCACCAGCCGCTCGGTGTTCAGCCCGCTCATCAGGACGCGCACGCCCTGGTGCACTTCGCCCAGCACGTTCTCCGCCGGGATCTCACAGTTCTCGAATACCAGTTCGCAGGTGTTGCTGCCGCGCATGCCCAGCTTGTCCAGCTTCTGCGCCGTGGAGAACCCCTTCATGCCGCGCTCGACGATGAAGGCGGTCATGCATTTGCTGCCCGCTTCCTTGCCGGCGGTGCGCATGTAGACCAGCAGCACGTCGGCTTCCGGTCCGTTGGTGATCCACATCTTGTTGCCGTTGGCCACCCACACGCCGTCGCGCAGTTCGGCGCGGCAGCCCATCGAGCCGACCACGTCCGAGCCGGCGCCCGGTTCGCTCATCGCCAGCGCGCCCTTCCATTCGCCGCTGCACAGCTTCGGCAGGTACTTGCGGCGCTGGGCGTCGTTGCCGTTGAGGAACAGGTTGGACACGCACAGGTTCGAATGCGCGCCGTAGCTCAGACCGACGGAACCGGACGCACGGGAGATTTCCTCCATCGCCACCAGGTGCGCCAGGTAGCTCATGCCGCTGCCGCCGAAGGACTCGTCCACGGTCATGCCCAGCAGGCCCATTTCGCCCAGCTTGGGCCACAGGTCCTGCGGGAAAACGTTGTCGTGGTCGATCTGCGCGGCGCGCGGGGCTATTTCGGCGTCCGCGAAACGGCGCACGGCGTCACGCAGCGCGTCGATGTCCTCGCCAAGTGGAAAAGCAGCGATTGAAACGGGTCGCATTCGGTCCTCCCTCCTATTGCGGCCTGTGGATGTCGGCGATCAACGCTCTCCGCGCAGATGCCCCATGAAACGTGGTGCGGTCCGGCCCAGCGGCAGCTTGAGCTTGCCGATGGCGGCGATGCGCGCCTCGGCGATGCGGTCGGCGGCGTACTGCGGCGCGATGTCCTCGCGTTCGGCCAGATCGAAGATCTTGCCGACGGTGTGGTAGATGGTGCGCATCATCCGCATCGCGCGCTCGCGGTTGTAACCGTCGATTTCCAGCGACACGTTGATGACGCCGCCGGCATTCACCGCGTAGTCCGGCGCATACAGGATGCCGCGCTTGGCGGCTTCCACGCCGGTGACGTGCGACATCTGGTTGTTGGCGGTGCCGCAGATGACCTTGGCCTTCAGGCGCGGCAGGGTCTCGGCGTTGACCGCGTACTCCAGGGCGCAGGGCGAGAACACGTCGACCGGCAGATCGTAGATTTCATCCGGCTTGACCGCCTCGGCGCCGTATTCCTCCACCGCGTACTCCACCAGCTTGGGGTTGAGATCGGTGACGAACAGCTTGGCGCCGCGTTCCTTCAGCAGTTTGACGAACTCCATGCCGATGTGGCCCAGGCCCTGCACGGCGAAGCTGTACTTGCCGATTTCCTCGTTGCCGAACTTGCGGTTGAGGGTGGCCATCAGGCCCTGCAGCGCGCCGTAGGCGGTGAACGGGGCGGGATCGCCGGAGCCGCCGTGCACCTGGTGCACGCCGACCACGTACTCGGTCTCGCGGTAGACGTTCTCCATGTCGTTGACGTCGGTGCCGACGTCCTCGGCGGTGATGTAGCGGCCGCCCAGCGAATCGACGTAGCGGCCGAACGAACGGAACAGCACCTCGGTCTTGTCGACGGTGCTGTCACCGATGATCACCGCCTTGCCGCCGCCCACGTTGAGGCCGGCGAGGGCGTTCTTGTAGGTCATGGTGCGGCTGAGCCGCAACGCATCGGTCAGCGCCGCCTGGCTGTCGGCATAGGGGCGCATGCGCACGCCACCGAGGGCCGGACCCAGGACCGTGCTGTGGACCGCGATGATGGCCTTCAGGCCGGCGTCGGGGTTGTGGCAGAAGACGACCTGCTCATGGCCGGACGTGTCGAGGGTTTCGAAGATCATCTGGGGCTCCGTGCGGCGTGGGGCCGCTGGCTACGCCGGGTGGCTTTGGCTAACCGCTTGTTCACAAAACAAAAAAGCGACGTTTCCGGCTCGCCGTCATCGTCGCAGGCGGGCATTCTAATCCATACGGGCGGTGGGGAGCGGTTTGTGGAGTGGATCCCGTTTTCGAGGCCCTCCCGGGCGGGCTGACAAAAGCGAACGACCGTGCTATTTTGCCGGCCATGAACCTCTGCGCCGCCACCAGCAAGGGCACCGCCACCCGCGAGATGATCGTCGAGCGGGCCTACGCCATCGCCTGCCGACAAGGGCTGGAGGGGCTGTCCATCGGTGAGCTGGCGCAGGCGGCGGGCATGTCCAAGAGCGGCGTGTTCGCCCACTTCGGTTCCCGCGAGGACCTGCAGATCACCGTGCTGGACTGGACCGCGCGCCGCTTCGGCGAGGCGGTGATGGTCCCGGCGCTGCGGCAGCCACGCGGGCTGGCCCGGTTGCGCGCGATCATGGAGGGCTGGTTCGCCTGGGTGCGTGCCAACCCCGACGGTTGCGTGATCCTGGGCGCGGCCAACGAATATGACGCCCGCCCGGGAATGATGCGCGACCGCGTCATTGCCTGGCTGACCGAGTGGCGCGGCGTCGTCGCCAAGGCCGCGCAGATGTGCATCGACAACGGCGAACTGGCCGCCGACACCGATCCGGTGCTGGTGTCGTTCCAGTTGTTCGCGATCACCGAAGGGCTGCACAACGCCCGTCTGTATGACCCCGCCCAGGCCGAAGCGCTGGCCCGGCGGGCGCTCGACCACCTGTTCGCCTCCTACGCCGCCTGATCCGGAGAGACCCCCCATGGCCGCCGTCGTTTCGCCACAAAAAAGCACGATCGTTCGTAAAAATGTCCGTCTGCTCCCGCTGCGCTCCGCCTTCGCCGTGGGCAGCTGGCTGATGCCGGAGGCCACCCTCCAGCGCGCGTTCCGCCTGTTCGGCACCCCGATGCCGGGTGGACGCGAGAAGGCGCGCCGCAGCGACACCTGGGGCGCGAGCGTGCATACCTTCGTCCATGGCCGCGAACGGCTGACCTGGTACGCCTGGGGCGATCCGCAGCGCCAGCCGGTCGCGCTGCTGGCGCACGGCTGGTCGGGCTATGCGCTGCAACTGCTGCCCTGGGTGGAACCGCTGCGCCGCGCCGGCTACGCGGTGGTCGCGCTGGATCAGATCGCGCATGGCCGAAGCAGCGGTTACCGGGCGACCCTGCCGATGTTCGCCGACGTCCTGCATCGTTTCGCCGAGCGTTTCGGCACGGTGCAGGCGCTGGTGGCGCATTCGCTCGGCGGCGCGGCCGCCATGATCGCGCTGGCGCGGGGACTGAAGGCGGAGCGCGCGATCCTGATCGCGCCGGCCGCCGATCCGATCGCCGCGGCGCAGCGCTTCGGCGGTTTCGTCGGGCTGGCGACGCATCTTTCGGCGCGCCTGTTCGACGAATTCGAATCGCTGACCGGCATGGCGGTGGATGGATTCCAGGCCCATCTCAACGCGCCGCGCATCGCCAGCCCCGCGCTGATCGTCCACGACCTGGAGGATCGCGAAGTGCCCTGGTCGGAGGGCGAGCGCTATGCGCGCTACTGGCCGGAAGCGCGCCTGCTGAACACCATCGGGCTGGGACACAACCGGATCCTCACCGATCCCGGCGTCATCGCCGCCGGCCTGTCGTTCCTGGACGGCCGCGCGGTGGGACAACGCGTCGTCTCCACGCCGAACCTGCCTTACGGCTTCTGCTGAACAGGCATCCTATCCGGCATGTGCCGCCGCGCCAGACGGCGGCGTAGGGTGCCTCGACCCAGGGCGTCATGGGGCGAAACTCCGCCGCGCGCTACAATTCCGCCTCTAATGCATGCAATACGCGAGTGAGGGCGCGAATGAGCACACCGGCTTCCCAGCTTCCAGCAGCACGCGCGGATGTTTCCCCGCTGCGTTTCGTCACTGCGGCCAGCCTTTTCGATGGCCATGACGCAGCGATCAACATCATGCGTCGCCTGATCCAGGGGCAGGGCGCCGAAGTGATTCACCTGGGCCACAACCGCAGCGTCGAGGATGTGGTCCGCGCCGCGCTGCAGGAGGATGCCGACGGCATCGCCCTGTCCAGCTACCAGGGCGGCCACGTCGAGTACTTCAAGTACATGGTCGACATGCTCAAGGAACGCGGCGCCAGCCACATCCGCGTGTTCGGCGGTGGCGGCGGCACCATCACCCCCGAGGAAATCGCCGAACTCCAGGCCTACGGGGTCGAGCGCATCTACCACCCCAACGACGGCATGAAGATGGGGCTGGTGGAGATGATCGAGGATGTGGTCGCGGGGGGGCGGCCGCACGGCGGGACCGGTGTGCAGAGGCGGGGAGCTTGACAGGGGAAAACCCAACCCCCCCCACAAACAGCACAACAAACCCCCAAACAAACACAGG
>NZ_JANJUE010000322.1 GCF_024710765.1 Pseudoxanthomonas sp. | reverse complement strand
GGTGCCGCCGTGCTCGCCGGGCGTGCCGGCGGCGGGGGCGCGGGCGCGTCGGCAACGGCGATCGCGGCGGACGGTTGCATCGGGTGGGGCGCTGGCGCCGGTGGGACGGGAAGCGCGTGCCGCTCGGCGTCGCGCAGCGCCGCTCAGGGCCGCTCAGGGCCGCACGACGATGTCGTTCTTCACCGCCTTCACGTGCGAGACATCGCGTGCGATCGCTTCGGCCTTGGCGCGTTCGGCGGCGGTCTTCGCGAAGCCCGACAGCTGCACGGTGCCGGTGAGCGTCTCGACGCCGATGGCCAGCGCGCTGACCACCGGGTCGTTGGCGAAGCGCGCCTTGACCTGCGTGGTGATGGTCGCGTCGTCGACGTACTGGCCGACGGTCGACTGGTCGCGCACGACGGCGCAGCCGGTGGCGGTGAGCAGCGCGACGGCGGACACGGCGGCGGCAAGGGTGGTACGGATCGGGGTCATCGCAGATCTCCTGGCAGGTCGTGGGGGGGGCAGGCAGGGGTTCAGCGCCGGATCAGGCCGATCAGCATGCTGGCCAGCGCCATCACGAGAAAGACGACGAACAGCACCTTGGCGATGCCGGCGGCGCTCGCCGCGATGCCACCGAAGCCGAGCCGCGCGGCGATCAGCGCGATCACGAAGAATACGACGGCGTAATGAAGCATGAGGATCTCCTTCGGGGGTCTGTGGCCGAGGGCCTGGGGATGGCCTGCGACCGTGTCGAAAGCGTAGGCGCCGGCTCCCACCATGTCGGTCGGACCCCGCTGCGCTCGCGTGTCGGCGGCTGCTGCGTCGGCGTGTAGGACAAGCCCCACAGGGCGAACGGCGCACGCGCCTCGCTCGACGGTCGCTGGCGGTCGCCGGTGGGCCGGTCCTCGAACGATCGAACGCGAACGCGACTCAGGCCCCCGCGCCCGGGCGCGTCGTCAGCGACGCCTGGATGCGCGTGCCCTGGCCGGGGGCGCTGTGCAGCGCGAAGCGTCCGCCGGCGGCCTCGACGCGGTG
>NZ_JANJUE010000076.1 GCF_024710765.1 Pseudoxanthomonas sp. | reverse complement strand
ACAGGCTGTAGTGCCGGCTACCAGCGCAAGCAGGACATTGCTTCATGACCAAATCCTCTCAGATTTGGTCCGGTTTGCTTGGGAATTACCTTTTTTATTCCGGTTTTGCGTAACGATTGGTTGCCCCGGTTCCTTGCAAATATTCTCGGAACACCAGGTGTTCGATCCTGCGCTTTGATTCCTTTGAAAGCTTGTTCGGGTACGAGGATCGCTCATGAGTTGAGTGGTGATCCGGGTCAAGTGTATCCACGAGTGAATGCAGGACTATTCCATACATGAGTAGCTTCTGGCGAATCGACTTTTCGCCCGTTCCCTGAAGAAGGTCAGTTAAGGGCTTGCACCAGCCTTCTGCAATGCTACTAGCGGAAAGCTTCTCACCGAACTCAACCACTCCTATCGTGCGCAAGGCACCGTCGGCCCGAAGATCCGTTGCGATCTCTCCGATTGCTTTTTGATGCGTCCTATTAACTAAGCGGATACGCTGCGACTCGAAGCAAGTGATGAACTTGCTTAACTTCTTTCCGCGCGGATCCCCAGAGATTGAAACACCTAAACTCTCTGCCCTTAAGATCTCAACCCTTCCCCAGAAGCTGGCATAAAGATACGTCAACCCAATGAGATTCGTATCAGGCCCTTGCCCTTTGTGACCGGTGAGCGGAATAAAGTCTCTTTCCGCTAATGAGATCGTCTTTCCAACGATCGCGTCCGCGGCCTTGAGCAACGGATCCAGATGGGCATCTACGATGTCCTTTGCAGCTTTCCGTTGCTTCCAATGCGCTCGAATGGGCGCAATGATGAACTGTTCAATAAGCGTGGAAGCCAAGCCTCCCGAAACAGCTGCAATAAAAAGCGTCAACGCAATCGAGCCAGAACTATCCATAGCTACACTAGTTCTCCTGCCTATGCAGAACCATCGAACCATAGACGTGAGCAGCGAGTTGATGTGCTGCCGCAAGGTTGGAGGCATCTACATCGTCTTCGTGGCTCTCGGACTTCGGAACCTCGATGAGCTCATACCTACGCTCGTAAGAAGCAAGCACGTCCTCGATTTCGCCCTTTGTGCGCGTAGCGCATACGATGATGCGACACCTATCCTCCTCGAGTTCCGTCAGGAAATCGTCGAGGTGATCAGCAACATCACCTCTATTAACTATCCCAACCCTCTGCCCATTGAAGTCAATGACTGTCGAGAAGTCCAACAACCGACCGTACTTCTGAAACTTCAGGGTTCTCGCACTGGGCTCCGATAACAGCAATCGGTTCAAATTGTGCAACGCAGTGCTTTTTCCCACATTGCTTTTCCCACGCAGCGCAATCAGACGTTTTTTCACAATCATTTATCCTTCAGTTCTTGGAACATTTGCCACGTTCAACAGCATGTTTGGCACCCACAGGTCGCAACAGGTCCTATTAGGGTCCGCAGCGAAAGGCCTTCAATTCGGCAACGTATAAGTAACCTTCGTCCCAGCAACTTCCACGAACCCCTGAACCTGCAACTGGTGCAGCACGGCAGAAAGCTCCTCTTCCCCCAAGGTCTTCTGGAAAATCGAGCTTATGGTGCTGGACAACGTCTTGACCGTGCGCGGCTTAGACGCACCACGATGCTTCAAGTTATCAAGCACTACAGCTAGCTTCTCGGCAGGCGTCTTGGTATTGGCTGCCTTAACGATTGGCATGTCATGGACGTCTCGGGAGCGGCACGCAAAAATCTTCTTCGACTTCAGATGGGCTATCAGAGGATCAAAGCCCGCATCCTTCGAGATGATGTGGAAGTAGGCTTCTGGCTCGGTCGCCGCGATCTGACCGATATAGAACGCGATGTGGAAGTCCAACGCGTTCGGACCATTCCCGGTGATCTTTACATAGCTGGCTTTCGGACCGAGGCGCTGTAGCTTTGCTGCCAAGTCGAAGGAGACCTTTGTCTGGTTGGCGCCCACGAACACCAACACCTTGAAGTGCTCTTTCTCGAGCACAGCCAACGCCGAAGGTTGCACGCTCTCGTAGTCAATCAGAACGTAGTTGGTCTTCATCCTGTCCCCTTGTCCATCGCCAGTGGCGATCCCCTTCCCTGAGGCCGATCATAGGCAGGGCAAGGCCCTCGGGCAACTTGGCAGCCCTCACATGCGCCGGCCGTACCAGAAAGAAGAGGGGCCAAGTTCGGCCCCTTCTCATCAAGCACCAAGGCTGCCTCCACCGGATCAGCCATGGAACTTCGGAAACTTCTCGTTCGGGTGCCTTGCCTTCCATTCCTTGTAGGCAGCCGTCCCCTCCCAAGCCACAAACGCTCGGGGCGGACGACCGCGCCCGGTCCAGGTCTCCCCGGAATGCGGCAACCAGTACTTCGGGGCTACTTCCTTGCTTACGGGGGCCTTCTTGGGGCGGCTTGGGCTGGACGCCCCCACAGCCGTAACAATCTCGGCCTTCTGCTTGGCCGTGAACAAGGCCCCATATTGGCCAAGCAAGCTCATGATCTCGGAGTACGCGTCAGCCGACTGTTGCTGGCGTAGCTGTACTTCTTGCTCTTCCAGCTTGCGAAGTTCCTCCTCCAACTTGGCCTTGGCCGTCGCGATGGAGTCGAGGGTTGGTTTGGTCATTCAGCAGATACCTTGTGCTATTGCGAACTTGAAAGGTGGCTCTCGGGCCGATTCTATCCAATCGCTAGTACCACCTACGAATGTCCGAAGCCATAAGGTCTATCGGGCCCGCTTCGGACCCTATGCCATCAGACGCCAGCCAATGCTCCGCACTTCCCTACTCCATCGTCGTCGCCAGGTGGCAGGACAGTCCTCGCACTCGAACACTTCAATTACCGCGCCAGTGTCATCCCGGCTGGTGACAGTTCGATTCATATGCATAGGCGGCCAGTTCCGGCCGGGGTCGGTCTCGATGCTATTGCAGCGATCACAATGTCCGTTAGCCATCGGGTCAACGCCTCCCCCACCATCCTACGACAGAAGCGTCACAGCCCGACGCTTCCCCGGTCTGTCGGCTCGACTAGCTCCCCAATCACTTCCGGGGCCAGCTCACGCACTAGCGATGTCCCCGCGACCAGACATGCAAATCCGGCGCACATGATGCCAACCTCGTGCAGAGCGGACCCTCCATGGTGCTTCGCCCGCAAACAATTGCAATCTGTGTCTACCTCAGGGGGGAGATAGTCACCCTGTCCCTGAGAACAGGGCGTACGCGGTGAGCCAACTTGACCATTCCGTACCCAGTAAGTCCGGCAGTCGGATGTGCTAGAGCTTCGCGTGGGCGCTGCAATCAGGGCGGAGCGGATCGCGCAAGGCGCAGGCAGACGCGGTCCACTGGGCTGTCACAGATTGATCCGCTAGGCCGTCCAAGATAGCGATGGGCTAGCAACGTGCCAGCTCACCAACTTCAATTGCAAGGAATTCGACACAAATGAAACGAGCAAACTGGTTTACGGTTTCCCCCGAAGGGGCAAAGGCAATCGGAGCCATGCACCACTTCGTCACGAAGGACACGGCGCTTCCAGCCAAGCTGATCCATCTGGTCTTCTTGCGGGTCTCCCAGATCAACGGGTGCGCCCACTGCATCGACATCCATACGCGCGACGTGATCAAAGAGGGTATGTCGGTGGACACCGTAGTGCTTGTTCCGGTCTGGCACGAAGCTGAGTACCTATTTACGGAGCAGGAGCGAGCAGCACTAGCATGGGCGGAAGAAGTAACACGTGTCAGTGAAACGCATGCCTCCGATGAGGCATACGCTGCAGCCGCAGCCGTGTTCTCTGAAAAGGATCTAGTCGACCTTACATTGACTATCGCCGCAATGAACGCGATCAATCGCCTGGGGGTCAGTTTCCGACTGAAGCCCCGCGCCAAAGCAGACGCATAAGGCGACGGACGCAACAGGCAGCAACAAGCTGAAGCCGCTGCCGTCGACTTGCATCACCTCGAAGCCGGAACTAAGCCGACTTGCACCAGAAGCGTCGATTTCACGCCCGGACGGTTCTCGTCCGTATCCAGTGGAAACACCTGAAAAAACAAAGGCCCGCGTTAGCGGGCCTTGTTCGGTGATGCTTGCAAACATCGCTTCGGAACTGCGCTGGAGGCATTACGAATGCGCCGCTCTACCAACTGAGCTATTCCGGCGGAACCGCAAATTCTAGGGGGCGGCCTGAATCCGGTCAATTGACTCCGCACAAGTACTTGATGCCAAAGGGGTTCCAGCATCAAGGACCCTGCACCGCCGGGTCGCGATACCAGCTCCCGCCTGGAATACCGAGACCCGCCCGCCTCCTCCGTCTGGCTGGATCGCGGCGGCCATCCGCTTCGATGCATTCATTCGCGAAAATTGCGGGGATGCCAAGGCATCCCCGTGACAACACTTGCCATCAGCGCCGATCAAAGCCCGCAAGGCGACGGCAGCACCGGGTTCTGTTCCTTCACGTTGTCGATGTGCGCCACTTTCTTGCCGCGCAGGCCGGCGACCTGGGTTTCCACGTCGGCGGTGGACAGGGCGACGCCTTCCTGGAAGAACACCCAGTCGATGTCTTCCTGGTACTCGCGCATTTCCGGGGAGTCGACCGGGCCCAGCGAGCCGTCCGCGCCCTTGGGCATGAACCACAGGTTGAAATTGATCGACATGAAATCTTCCGGGTACACGGCGCTGCTGTGTTCGGAGAACAACTGGCCGTCCACGTAGTAGGTGACCTTGTTGTCTGCGACCGTCAGCACCAGCGTGCGCCAGCCGGCGTAGCTGCCTTCCTTGCGGGAGAACTCGTTCACCTTGGTCCAGGGCTCCAACTGGAAGGTTTCCCAGGTGGTGGTCCACATCGCCGGCTTGGTGTTCTCGCCCCAGCCGCCATTGGGCAGGTACTCGAAGTCGGTCTCGCTGTAGTCCTTGTCCATCGGCGCCTTCAGCGGGCTGATGGCGTAGAAGGTCTGGATGACTTCATCGCCGTCCGGGCCGTAGCTCGGCGCGTCGCGGAAGAAGATGCGCGCGGCGTAGGTGCCTTCGCGATATTTACGCGAATGGCAGAACTGGGTCTGGCGGGTTTTCTCGGGCGTGCCGTTGGTGACCGAACTCATTCGTACCGCGCCGCCTTCGGTCTCCGGAATATCCGCGTGGAAGGACAGGCCATCGCCCGACCAGGTCGCGCCCTTGATGCCGGGATGGCCGGTTTCGGTCCGGACCTTCCAGCCATTCTTCTGGAACGCGGCGAAATCCGGGTAGCTGAAATCATCGAAGAAAATCGGCGCCGTCGTGGGTGCTGCAGCAGGCGTGTCGGCCTTGGCTTCCATGGGCGCAGTTGCCTGATCCGTGGCCGTTCCGGTGTTTGAATCGCAGCCGATAACGGCAAGCGATGCGGCGAGCAGGCTTACGACGAAAATACGATTCCGGACCATGTTCCCTTCCCTCTCCTGGACGATTCGCAATGATTGAAGGAGGCGAATCTGGCGCATCACAGACAACGTTGTCAAATGTTCGCAGAAGGCTTGCATGCGACGTTGGAAGCAATGCTTTTTCGCGGAAGTGCATATGACACGATCCAAATTCCGCTGCGATTCCATGGACGTAGACCAGCGGGTGAATCTTGATTCCTTTCATTTCCGGAATTGTCTCTTCATTGGAAATGGAATGACTTTTTCTTGTCGTCGAGATGCGCATTGAGTTGACCTTCGAGACAAGCAACAGGCCATGGCAGGAACGTGCGGCATACCCTGCCGAGGATCAGGTCAACGGATCTTCGCGCTGGCGGGCAAATGCCTCGAAAAGTTGCCGATGGCAGCTTTGTTGAAGGCGATTCCTGCGAGAGGCATCGGAGCTAACACCCGCTCCCTTCCGAATGCGTGCAATGGAAAGCGTTCGCTGAGAGCGCCCCCATCCCAACCTTCCCCGCAGGCGGGGGAAGGGGCAGAAGGTCACGACGGTATACGTATGGTCATGCGGTCTCCTCCTCCATTCCAGCCTTTCCCCTATCAACCTTTCACGCGCGAGTGGGGGAAGGAGCAGAAGGTCGTCGCGGCACGCATACAACCCCCTCCCCCGCCCGCGGGGGAGGGCTGGGGTGGGGGCGAGCGGATAAAGTCGGCTGGCGGGTGCGAGCCATCTCCGGAATACTGGAACATGCCCATGACGAACAATCCCTATGCCCCGCCCCAATCCACTGGAGCGCCATGCCGGGACCCGACGTGGCGTAGCACGCTGTTGGTGCCATTCCTCTCGTCGTTGCTCATGGTGCCTGCCGGTCTGGTGCTGATAGGTGCGCTGAGGCGGATACCTGGCCTGTTCACCCGCCCGGAGTTCCTGTTGCCCCTGATCGCGGGTTCGGCCGTGGCGGCGGCCGTGCTCCGTTGCTATCGCAGTGCCAATGGCCCGGTCCGCGCGCTCCTGGCGCCGCCTATTGGCTTTGTCGCCTACCTCATTATCCTGACCATCCTGCGCCTGGCGTTGGCCTGAAAACAACAAAGGACATCCGATACGTGAGCACCCACCCCACCCTGATGCGCAGGCTTGGCCTGGGCAAGATGTCGACCGGCGAGTACCAGGCCAACCTCAATGGATTGAACATGTTCTTCGGCGCGGTACTCGGGCTGGTGCTGACCGGCTCGGAGAAACTGGATGCGTGGCAGTTCGGCGTCCTGCTGTTCTGCCTGGCCGGAAACGTCATCACGATCCTCTTCATCTCGTCGAGCCGGAACCGGGTGAGCTACGCGGCTTTCGCGCTCGTCAACGCGCTCCTTTTCCCTTACGTGATGGGCTTTCTCCTGCACGGACAGGATCGGGTGCCGGACAAGATCCAACCGACCCTGCTGGTCTGGACGGTGATGACGATCGTCGTGGAATTCTGGGCGCGGCAGAAGGAGCCGGAAGCGGCCGGGCAGCAAACCTGAGTGGTTCCGCTCAGCTGACCAGTTGCAGCCGCAGTTCCTTGGGCAGGGCGAACACCATGTTCTCCGGTTCGCCGTCGAGTTCGCCGATGCTGGCGGCGCCCAGGTCGCGCAGGCGCTGGATGACGCCGTCGATGAGGATGTCCGGGGCGGACGCGCCGGCGGTCACGCCGATGCGCCGTTTGCCCTGCACCCAGGCGGGATTGATTTCGTGGGCGCCATCGATGAGGTAGGACTCGACGCCATCGCGCTCGGCCAGTTCGCGCAGGCGGTTGGAATTGGAGCTGTTGGGCGAGCCGACCACCAGTACCAGATCGCATTGCTTGGCCAGATCGCGCACGGCGTCCTGGCGGTTCTGGGTGGCGTAGCAGATGTCGTCGTTCTTCGGCCCCTGGATGGCCGGGAAGCGCGCCTGCAGGGCCTGGATGATGCCGATGGTGTCGTCCACCGAGAGCGTGGTCTGGGTGGTGTAGAACAGATTGTCGGGCTGGCCGACTTCCAGTTCCGCGACATCGTCGATGTCTTCGACCAGGTAGATGCGGCCGGTGCTGCCCTCGCGGTTCCACTGGCCCATGGTGCCTTCCACCTCGGGGTGGCCGGCGTGGCCGATCAGCACCACGTCGCGGCCGGCGCGGCAGTGGCGGGCCACTTCCAGATGGACCTTGGTCACCAGCGGACAGGTGGCGTCGAACACCTTCAGGCCACGGCGATCGGCTTCGGCACGCACCGCCTGCGAGACGCCATGCGCGCTGAAGATGACGGTGGCGTTGTCCGGCACTTCGTCGAGTTCCTCCACGAACACCGCGCCACGGTTGCGCAGGTCGTCCACGACGAAACGGTTGTGCACGACTTCGTGGCGCACGTAGATCGGCGCACCGAGGGTCTCGATGGCGCGCTTGACGATTTCAATGGCGCGGTCGACGCCGGCGCAGAAGCCGCGGGGGTTGGCGAGCAGGACATCCATGGCGGCGATTTTACCGGAGCCGGCGGGGTGAACGGTGAATCGCCGCTTCGGGGCCGCGAGCCGCGCCTGCCCGGCCCTGGCTCAAGCCTTGTCCGGCGGGTTGCGCTTGCCTTCGAACAGGCCGAACAGGGCGATGCCGACGGCGCCGACGACAATCGCCGAGTCGGCCAGGTTGAACGCCGGCCAGTAATGACCGCGCCAGTACCACTGGACGAAATCGATGACGTGGCCGTGGATCAGGCGGTCCACCACGTTGCCCAGCGCGCCGCCGATGACCAGCGAGTACGGCAGCGCCTGGCGCCAGTCGCCGCGCCGGGTGCGTCCCAGCCAGAAGGTCAGCAGGCCGCAGATGCCGATGGCCAGCGCGGTGAAGAACCAGATCTGCCAGCCGCCGGCGCCGCTGAGGAAACTGAACGCCGCGCCGGTGTTGTAGGTGCGGAACCAGTTCCAGAAACCCTCGATGACCGGCACGGCGGTGTACTCAGGCAGCGAGGCCAGCACCCAGGCCTTGGTCCACTGGTCCAGTCCGATGACGATGGCCGACAGCAGCAGCCAGATCAGGGCGTTGGGTTTGACGGTGGTTGGGCTCATGGGGCGGGTCGGTTTCCGGATGGGTGGAGTATGCGGGTAAAGCGGGCCGGTCCTAGCGTTTTACGCCACCTTTGCCCGCGAGCGGGAATGGGCGGACGGCGTCCTGGCCGAAGCGGGTTCCCGGCGGGCCGGGAGGGGCGGCGGCGGGCGTTCTGGGAAGGCGTACCTTGAGTTGGGCTGACTGTCGCGGCGGGCCGTGGGGGCTTTCGCGATCCCTGCCCCTTCCGGCGTTGCTCCAGTCAGCCCGCTTCGACCGGTTTGCCCCCATCCGGCGCTGTGCGCCACCTTCCCCCGCAAGCAGGGGAAGGAACTCGGGGGTCAGAACCAGCGGCGATCCTCGCCGGGGCCGTCCACGTTGGTGGCGCAGCGACCGCACAGTTCCGGGTGGGCCGGATTGACGCCGATATCGGCGCGGTGGTGCCAGCAACGCACGCACTTCCGCTTTTCCGTCGGCTGGGCCAGCACGAACACGTCGTCCGCCTCCACCGCGCCGACGCTCACGTCGCCGCTGATGAGGAAGAACCGCAGTTCCTCGGCCAGCGGCTGCCATTTGCTGGCGAGCGCCGCATTCACCGAGATCGCGATCTCCGCTTCCAGCGCCGCGCCGATCTGGCCGTTGGCGCGCATCGGCTCCAGCACCTTGGCGACCTGCTCGCGCAGGGCCAGCAACTGGTCGAAGTCCGCCGCCGACAGGGTGGCATCCGCCGGCAGCGGCGCCAGGCCGTCGTACCAGGTGGCGAACAACACGTTGCCGGCATGTTCGCCGGGCAGGTAGCCCCACATCTCGTCGGCGGTGAAGCTGAGCACCGGCGCGATCCAGCGCACGAACGCCTCGGCGATGCGGTACATCGCACTCTGTGCCGAGCGGCGGCCGCGCGAGTCCTCGCGCATCGTGTACAGGCGGTCCTTGGTGACATCCAGGTACAGCGAGCCCAGGTCCACGCTGCAGAAGTTCAGCAGCGCCTGCACGATCTCGGCGAAGTCGTAGCGCTCGTAGGCGGCCTTGACCTTCTCCTGCACTTCCCAGGCGCGGTGCACGATCCAGCGATCCAGCGCGACCATGTCCTCCAGCGGACGCAGATCGCGCGCCGGATCGAAACCGTGCAGGTTGCCCAGCAGGAAGCGCGCGGTGTTGCGCAGGCGGCGGTAGGCGTCGGCGTTGCGCTTGAGGATCTCCTGCGACAGCGACATCTCGTTGCTGTAGTCGGCCGAGGCGATCCACAGGCGCAGGATGTCCGCGCCCAGGTTCTTCATGATGTCCTGCGGCTCGATGCCGTTGCCGAGCGACTTGGACATCTTGCGGCCGTGCTCGTCCACGGTGAAACCGTGGGTCAGGCACTGCCGGTACGGCGCATGCTTGTCGATGGCCACGCCGGTGAGCAGCGAGGACTGGAACCAGCCGCGATGCTGGTCCGAGCCTTCCAGGTACAGATCCGCCGGCTTGCCCAGGCCGCGCTCCAGCAGCACGCCTTCATGGGTCACGCCGGAGTCGAACCAGACGTCGAGGATGTCGGTGATCTTCTCGTAGTCACCGGCCTCATCTCCGAGCAGTTCGGCCATGTCCAGGGTGTACCAGACGTCCACGCCGCCCTGCTCCACCCGATCGGCGACGGCCTGCATCAGCTCGACACTGCGCGGGTGCGGTTCACCGGTCTCGCGGTGCACGAACAGCGCGATCGGCACGCCCCAGGTGCGCTGGCGCGAAATGGTCCAGTCCGGACGGCCGTCGACCATGCCGGCGATGCGGGCCTCGCCCCACTGCGGGACCCAGCCGACCTGCGTGATCGCGGCCAGTGCGTCGCGGCGCAGGTGCGCCTGCTCCATCGAGATGAACCACTGCGGGGTGGCGCGGAAGGCGATCGGCGTCTTGTGGCGCCAGCAATGCGGATAGCTGTGGCTCAGCTTGGCGAAGGCCAGCAGCGCGCCGCTGTCACGCAGTACGTCGACCAGCGCGTCGTTGGCCTTCCAGATGTGCAGGCCGGCCAGCGCGGTGTCGCCGGCCGGCGGCGTCGACGGCAAGTACACGCCACGGCCATCGACCGGATTGAGCTGCGCGGTGGTGTATTTGTCGATCAGGCCGTAGCGCTGGCCGACCACGAAGTCTTCCTGGCCGTGGCCGGGCGCGGTGTGCACGGCGCCGGTGCCGTCCTCGGCCGACACGTGATCACCCAGCAGCACCGGGATCTCGCGCTCTGCATAGAAAGGATGCGACAGCACCACGCCTTCCAGCGAGGAACCGGTGGCACGCGCGTGCACCACCACGTCATTTACCCCGTAGCGTTGCAGCGCGCGCGCGGCCAGCGCGTCGGCCAACACCAGCCAGCGGTGCTTGCCGTTGTGGGCCGGCCCCTCGACCAGCGCATATTCCAGATCCGGCCCCAGCGACACCGCCAGCGAAGCCGGCAGCGTCCAAGGCGTGGTGGTCCAGATCGGCAGCGCGACTTCCACGTCGTCGGGAACGTCGATGCCGAACGCCGCCGCGAGCGCCTTGCGATCGCGCACGGTGTAGGCCACGTCGATGGCCGGCGACTCCTTCTCCTGGTATTCGATTTCCGCCTCGGCCAGCGCCGAGCCGCAGTCGAAACACCAGTGCACCGGCTTTACGCCACGGGTCAGGTGGCCGTTGGCGACGATCTTGGCCAGCGCGCGGATCTCGTTGGCCTCGAAGCGGAAATCCAGGGTCTTGTACGGATTGTCCCAGTCACCGATCACGCCGAGGCGCTTGAAGTCCTTGCGCTGCAGATCGATCTGCGATTCGGCGTACTCGCGGCACTTCTGCCGGAATTCGACCGCGTCCAGCTTCACCCCGACCTTGCCGTACTTCTTCTCGATGGCGATTTCGATCGGCAGGCCGTGGCAATCCCAACCCGGGATATAGGGCGCGTCGAAACCGGCCAGGTACTTCGACTTGACGATGATGTCCTTGAGGATCTTGTTGACCGCATGGCCCAGGTGAATCGCGCCGTTGGCGTATGGGGGGCCGTCATGCAGCACGAACAGCGGGCGGCCTTTGGCGTTGGCGCGCAGCTGCGCGTACAGGCCGTCGGCTTCCCAGCGCGCCAGGGTGTCCGGCTCGCGCTTGGGCAGGTCCCCGCGCATCGGGAAATCCGTGGCCGGCAGGTGGAGGGTGGCTTTGTAGTCCTGGCTCACGCCGTTGCTCGTTGGTTGTCGTTTGAAAGGAGGACGCGCGCCTGCTCGGCGTCGCGGTGCATCTGCTCGGTCAGGCTGGGCAGATCGGGGAATTTCAGTTCGTCGCGCAGTTTGGCGACGAATTCGACTTCGATGTGGCGTCCGTACAGATCGCCGGCGAAGTCAAACAGGTGTGCTTCCAGCAGCGGCTCGACACCGTCGACGGTGGGACGCGTGCCGAAGCTGGACACGGATGGCCACGGATCCCCGGTCACGCCGTGCACCCAGGTCGCATAGATGCCGGACAGCGCGGGCGTCTTCGGGAAGCGCAGGTTGGCGGTCGGGAAACCGAGCGTGCGGCCGAGCTGCTGCCCGCGCACCACCCGCCCGCCGATCGCGTAGGGGCGGCCAAGCAGGCGCGCGGCGTCGGTGAAGTCGCCCTGCTTCAGCGCTTCGCGGATGCGGGTGCTGGACACGCGTTCGCCCTGCACCTGCACCGCCTCGATCTCGTTGGCGACGAAACCCAGGTCGGCGCCCATCGCCTGCAGCAACCCCAGATCGCCGCCACGCCGGTGGCCGAAGCGGAATTCCGGCCCGATCCAGACTTCACGCGCGGACAGGCGCTCCACCAGCATCCGGCGGACGAAATCCTCCGCGCTCATCGCGGCCATCGCCGCGTCGAAGCGCAGCAGGCCGACCGCGTCGGCCCCCAGCTCGCGCAGGCCCTCGACCTTGGCGCGCGCCAGGGTCAGCCGTGGCGGCGGATTCTCGCGAGCGAAGAACTCGCGCGGCAGCGGTTCGAAGGTCAGCGCCACCGCGTCCACGCCAAGGGCGCGGGCGCGCGCGGCCGTGTGGCGCACCAGCGCCCGGTGACCGCCATGCAGGCCGTCGAAAGCGCCGATGCAGACCACGCTTCCCCGTGGACTCACCGGTCCACCGTCGACGTCACGAAACAGCCTGCTCATAGTTTCCTGGTTGGATGGCCGCCGTTGCGGGCAAGCCGGCGCGAAACGCGCGAATCCCGAAGTATAGCCGTCCTGTCCAGCCCAGACGGCCCTCAATGCCCGCGCAGATCGCGCGGGCGGATGCCCTGCAGCCACAGCAGCGCCGCATACAGCGTGCCGCCGCTGCCGACCAGCACGGCCAGTCGCCAGCCACGCTCCCACCAGGCCCAGTGGGACCAGTCCGGCCAGACCCGGCCCAGCACCAGCAGCACCACGGTCATGGCCAGCGAGGCCAGGCCGATCTGGCGCAGGAATCGGCCCCAGCCGGGCTGGCGTCGATAGACCCCGGCCCGGCGCAGGTACCAGGCCAGTTGCACGGCGTTGGTCCAGCCGGCGATGGCAATCGCCAGCGCCAGCAGGGCGTGCGCCCCGGGGATGTGGGCCAGCGCATCCAGATAGCCGCCACCGGCCTTGGCCAGCGCTGCCTGGCCCGCGTCGGTGAGCGTCAGCAGGCCGGCGAACAGCAGGATCGTGGCGCTCGCGTTCACCAGGACCGACACCACCGCCGCCTTCACCGGCGTGCGCGTGTCCTGGCGCGAATAGAACGCCGGTGCCAGCACCTTGACCAGCAGGAACGCCGGCACCGCGGTGGATTGCGCCATCAGGCTCCAGCTGCTCATCTGGGCGTGGAAAGCGGTGAACTTGTTGTACTGGAACAGCGTCGCCATCAGCGGGCCGGCGCACAGGACCAGGCCGATGCAGGCCGGCACGCCGATCAGCAGGCACAGGCGGAAGCCCCAATCCAGCCCCTTGGAGAAACCTTCCGGATCGGTCGCGGCATGACGGCTGGACAGGTGCGGCAGGATGACCGTGCCGATGGCCACGCCGAACATGCCCAGCGGGAATTCCAGCAGGCGATCGCTGTAGTACAGCCAGCTGACGCTGCCGCTCAGCAGGAACGCCGCCGCCCAGGTGTTGAACAGCAGGTTGAACTGCACCACCGAGGAGCCGAACAGGGTCGGCACCATCAGCGTCATGATCTTGCGCACGCCCGCATGGGCCAGGCCCAGTTTCGGGCGCGGCAGCAGGCCCAGCTTCGCCAGCGCGGGCAACTGGAAAACCAGTTGCAGGATGCCGGCGATGAACACGCCCCACGCCAGCGCCATCACCGAACCGTCCATCAGTGGCGCCAGCCAGAACGCCGCGGCGATCATCGACAGGTTCAGCAGGATCGGCGACAACGCGGGGATGGCGAAACGCTGGTAGCTGTTGAGGACGCTGCCCACCAGCGAGGCCAGCGAGATGAACAACGCATACGGAAAGGTGATGCGCAGCATCTCGGTCAGCATGTCGTGGTGCGCGCCGGTGTACTTGGACGCGATCACGAAGGCCAACTGAGGCGCCAACAGGAACACCAGCGCGGTCACCACCAGCAACGCCGCCGCGAGGGTGCCGGTGACCCGGTCAATCAGTTCCCTGACCGCCTCCGGACCGTGCTTTTCCTTGTACTCGGCCAGGACCGGCACGAAGGCCATCGAGAACGAGCCCTCGGCCGACAGCCGGCGCATGAAGTTGGGGATCCTGAACGCGATGAAGAAGATGTCCATCGCGGCCGTGGCACCGAACACGGCGGCATAGACCTGGTCCCGGACCAGCCCGGACAGCCGGGACAGGAAGGTCATGGCGCTGAAAACGGCGGTGGAACGCAGGAGCCGGTTGCCGCTCATCGGGCAGTCTCCGCGGCCGGTTGACCCAGGTTGACGCAAACCTCTGAATAGTCCATACTTTTTTGTCTATTTTCCCGTAACCCCATTATCCCAGCTTTCAGGAACCCATCGTGGCCAATATCAAGTCCGCCAAGAAGCGCGCCAAGCAGACCGTCGTGCGCAATGCGCGCAACTCTGCCCAGCGCTCCATGCTGCGCACCGCCGTCAAGAAAGTGCTCAAGGCGCTTGACGCCAACGACGCCGCTGGCGCGCAGGCCGCTTTCGCCGTCGCCCAGCCGATCCTGGATCGCTACAGCTCGCGCGGCCTGATCCACAAGAACAAGGCTGCCCGCCACAAGAGCCGCCTGACCGCTCGCATCCAGGCGCTCCAGGCCGCCTGAGCAGGCGACCACGGGAAAGCAAAAAAACCCGGCTTCGGCCGGGTTTTTTGTTGCCCGGAATCCGGCCCCCTCCCCTGCTTGCGGGGCAGGATAGGGGTGGAGGCGGAACGGAATCGATTGGTTGGGTACCGACGGGGAACTGCGAACGCCCGACACCTGCTTCACCGGATAGCGTGTGGACTGGGGGCCCGCCGCGGATTCCGGCTTGCCCCCATCCCGGCCTTCCCCCGCATGCGGGGGAAGGGAGAAAGCGGGGAGCATCGGCGCCGCTGGCTCAGCCGGCATTCCGGGCCTCTTCGGCCTCTTCGCGCTGGCGGTCGAAGAACGCCATCACGTCCTGCATGATCGGCCAGGTGCCTTCGCGGGAAATCGCGGAAACCTGGTACCAGGGATGCATCCAGTCCAGCTCCGCCACGATCTGCTCGGCGCGCGCGCGGGCCTCATCCTCGAACATCAGATCGGCCTTGTTGAGCACCAGCCAGCGCGGCTTCTCCAGCAGCTCCGGATCGTGCTTCATCAGTTCCTGCTCGATGGCGCGGACCTGCTCGGCCGGGGCGATGCCCTCTACCCCGCCTTCCATCGGCGCCATGTCCACGAGGTGCAGCAGCAGGCGGGTGCGCTGCAGGTGGCGCAGGAACTGCGCGCCCAGGCCGGCACCATCGGCGGCGCCTTCGATCAGGCCGGGAATGTCGGCGATGACGAAGCTCCGGTGCGCCTCGACGCTGACCACGCCCAGGTTGGGATACAGGGTGGTGAACGGATAGTCGGCGACCTTCGGCGTGGCCGCCGAGACGGCGCGGATGAAGGTGCTCTTGCCGGCGTTGGGGAAACCCAGCAGGCCGACGTCGGCCAGCAGCTTCAGTTCCAGCTTGAGCAGGCGCTGCTCGCCTTCCTCGCCCGGCGTCGCCTTGCGCGGGGCGCGGGTCACCGAGCTCTTGAAATGCATGTTGCCCAGGCCGCCCTTGCCGCCCTTGGCGACCAGCAGGCGATCCCCGTGGCGGGTCAGGTCGCCGATGACCTCGTCGGTTTCCACGTTGGTGATCACGGTGCCGACCGGCACGGTGATGGTCAGATCCTCGCCGGCCTTGCCGTACATTTGCCGGCCCATGCCGTTCTCGCCGCGCTGGGCGCGGAAGGTCTTTTCATGGCGGAAATCGACCAAGGTGTTGAGGTTCTCGTCGGCGATCAGCCAGACGCTGCCGCCACTGCCGCCGTCGCCGCCGTCCGGCCCGCCCAGCGGGATGAACTTCTCGCGCCGGAAGCCGATGCAACCGTTGCCGCCGTTACCGGCGATGACCTGGATTTCCGCTTCGTCTACGAGTTTCATGGGATGGGGATCGGGGATTCGGGATTGGAGATTCGGACAGGCGAGATCGTGTGTCCGGATGGGTCGGAAGGGAACCGCGGCATGGAATCCGGCTTGTACGAATCCCGAATCACCAATCCCCAATTCCCGCCCCCAAACGAAAAGCCCCGCACGCGGCGGGGCCCTTCGCTACGTGTGCGCGGCGCCTCAGGCTTCCGCGATCACGCTCACGGTGCGGCGCTTCTTCGGGCCCTTGATCGAGAACTCGACCTTGCCATCGACCAGCGCGAACAGGGTGTGATCGCGGCCCAGGCCGACGCCCGAACCCGGATGGAACTGGGTGCCACGCTGACGGACGATGATGTTGCCGGCGTCGATCGCCTGGCCACCATAGACCTTCACGCCCAGCATCTTCGGATTGGAGTCGCGGCCGTTGCGCGAGGAGCCTACGCCCTTTTTATGTGCCATGACTGATTCTCCTTACTTGTTGATGCCGGTGATTTCGATTTCGGTGTAATGCTGCCGGTGACCCTGACGCTTCATGTGGTGCTTGCGGCGGCGGAACTTGATGATGCGGACCTTGTCGGCGCGGCCGTGGCCGACGATCTTGGCCGAGACGCTCGCGCTCTTCAGCGCGTCGCCGAGGGTGACGCTTTCGCCGTCGCCCAGCATCAGGATGTTGTCGAACGTGACTTCCTTACCGGCTTCCGCATCGAGCTTCTCGACGCGCAGAGTCTCGCCCTTCATCACGCGGTATTGCTTACCGCCAGTGACCAGAACTGCGTACATTGGTGAATCCTCTTCTGTAGTTATTCTCTTGACCCGACTGCCATCGAGGGCGGTCAGAAGCGGAATTGTAGGGCTTTCAGCAGCTTAGGGTCAAGTCACCCCCCACGCGGCCCCGAAACCGGCAGCCGGGCGGCAGAGCCCCGCCCCGCCTGCCCCGTCGCAGGGGGTGAGACGGCAAACGGGTCCACTGCTGGCGGCGGCAAGGCGGGGATCGGGCAGGTGAACGGGACGGGAGCGGGCTCCGCCGGCCGCCGCCCGCCGGGTCTTTGCTCCCGGCGATTTGCCCCCAAATACCGGAATCGCTACGCTGGGCGATTCGCTGGTGCGACCGGGTTCGCACCGGCGGATCGGAGCCCTTCCCTCCCTTCCTGAACAGGCCACCCCACGGCATGGACAGCATCCGCATCCGCGGCGCGCGAACGCACAACCTCAAGAACATCGACCTCGATCTGCCCCGGGACAAGCTGATTGTCATCACCGGGCTGTCCGGGTCCGGCAAGTCCTCGCTGGCTTTCGACACCATCTACGCCGAAGGCCAGCGCCGCTATGTCGAGTCGCTCTCGGCCTATGCCCGGCAATTCCTGTCGGTGATGGAAAAGCCGGACGTCGACCACATCGAGGGCCTGTCGCCGGCGATCTCGATCGAGCAGAAGTCGACCTCGCACAATCCGCGTTCGACGGTCGGCACCATCACCGAGATCTACGACTACCTGCGCCTGCTGTATGCCCGCGTGGGTACCCCGCGCTGCCCCGACCATGGCTACCCGCTGGAGGCGCAGACGGTCAGCCAGATGGTCGACCAGGTCCTGGGCCTGGATGGCGAGCAGCGCTACATGCTGCTGGCGCCGGTCATCCGCGAGCGCAAGGGCGAACATGCCCAGGTGTTCGATCAACTGCGCGCGCAGGGGTTCGTGCGCGTGCGGGTGGACGGCCAGCTGCATGAAATCGACGCGGTGCCGCCACTGGCCTTGCGCCAGAAGCACACCATCGAGGCGGTCATCGATCGCTTCCGTCCGCGCGAGGACATCAAGCAGCGCCTGGCTGAGAGCTTCGAGACCGCGTTGAAGCTGGGCGACGGCATGGCTTCGGTGATGTCGCTGGACAAGCCGGAAGCCGATCCGCTGCTGTTCTCCTCCAAGTATTCCTGCCCGGTCTGCGACTACTCGCTGCCGGAACTGGAACCGCGCCTGTTCTCGTTCAACTCGCCGGTCGGCGCCTGCCCGACCTGCGACGGCCTGGGCGTGGCCCAGTTCTTCGACCCGGCGCGGGTAGTGGTGCATCCGGAACTGTCGCTGGCCGCCGGCGCGGTGCGCGGCTGGGACCGCCGCAACGCGTATTACTTCCAGCTGATCGCCTCGCTCGCCAAGCACTACCGCTTCGATGTCGACGCACCCTGGCAGTCGCTGCCGGAGAAGGCCCGCCAGGCGGTGCTGTACGGCAGCGGCGAGGACGTCATCACTTTCACCTACCTCACCGAATCGGGCGGGCGCACCCAGCGCAAGCACCGCTTCGAGGGCATCGTGCCCAACCTCGAGCGCCGCTATCGCGAGACCGAATCGCCGGCGGTGCGCGAGGAACTGGCCAAGTACATCAGCGAACAGCCTTGCCCCGACTGCGGCGGCGCGCGCCTGAACAAGGCGGCGCGCAATGTGTTCGTCGCCGATCGCCCGCTGCCGGCGCTTGTGGTGATGCCGGTGGACGAAGCGCTGTCGTTCTTCCGCGGTTTGGCGCTGCCCGGCTGGCGTGGCGAGATCGCCGCCAAGATCGTCAAGGAAATCGGCGAGCGGCTGGGCTTCCTGGTCGACGTCGGCCTGGACTACCTGACCCTGGAACGCAAGGCCGACACCCTGTCCGGCGGCGAAGCCCAGCGCATCCGCCTGGCCTCGCAGATCGGCGCAGGCCTGGTCGGCGTGATGTACGTGCTCGACGAGCCCAGCATCGGCCTGCACCAGCGCGACAACGAGCGCCTGCTCGGCACCCTCACCCGCCTGCGCGATCTCGGCAACACGGTGATCGTGGTGGAGCATGACGAGGACGCCATCCGCGCCGCCGACTACGTGCTGGACATCGGTCCCGGCGCCGGCGTGCACGGCGGCGAGATCGTCGGCGAAGGCAGCCTGCAGGACATCCTGAAGGCGCCGCGCTCGCTGACCGGCCAGTACCTGTCCGGCAAGCGCCGCATCGAGGTGCCCAAGGCGCGCCACAAGGCCAACCCGAAGATGATGCTGCACCTGCGCGGCGCCAGCGGGAACAACCTGAAGAACGTGGATCTCGACATCGCCTCGGGCCTGTTCACCTGCGTCACCGGTGTCTCCGGTTCCGGCAAGTCCACCCTGATCAACGACACCCTGTACGCGCTGGCCGCCAACGAGATCAACGGCGCCTCGCACAAGCCCGCGCCCTACCGCGAAGTGGTCGGCCTGGATCTGTTCGACAAGGTGGTCGACATCGACCAGTCGCCGATCGGCCGCACTCCGCGTTCCAACCCGGCCACCTACACCGGCCTGTTCACGCCGCTGCGCGAACTGTACGCGCAGGTGCCCGAAGCGCGCGCGCGCGGCTATTCGCCGGGGCGTTTCAGCTTCAACGTGCGCGGTGGCCGCTGCGAAGCCTGCCAGGGTGACGGCCTGATCAAGGTGGAGATGCACTTCCTGCCGGACGTGTACGTGCCCTGCGATGTCTGCCACGGCAAGCGCTACAACCGCGAGACCCTGGAGATCCTCTACAAGGGTTTCAACATCAACGACGTCCTGGAAATGACCGTCGAGGATGCGCTCAAGCTGTTCGAGCCGGTGCCGTCCATCGCCCGCAAGCTGGAAACGCTGATGGACGTGGGCCTGAGCTACATCAAGCTGGGCCAGAGCGCGACCACCCTGTCCGGCGGCGAGGCGCAACGCGTCAAGCTGTCCAAGGAACTGTCGCGCCGCGACACCGGCCGCACGCTCTACATCCTGGACGAGCCGACCACCGGCCTGCACTTCCACGACATCGAGCACCTGCTGGCGGTGCTGCACAAGCTGCGCGACGAGGGCAACACCATTGTCGTCATCGAGCACAACCTGGACGTGATCAAGACCGCGGACTGGGTGGTGGATCTCGGGCCGGAGGGTGGCCATCGCGGTGGCCGCATCCTGGTCAGTGGCACCCCGGAAGACATCGCCGCGCATGCGGAGTCGCACACCGGCCGGTTCCTGGCCAAGCTGCTGCCCGCGGGCAAGGCGCCCAAGGCAAGCAAGCCGGCGGCGGTGGCCAAGCCCGACGTGTTGCCACCGCGCAAGTCCGCCAAGAAGAAGGCGGCGAAAGCCAAATGAGCAGCGCATCCGGGACGCCTTCCGAACGAAAGATGCTGGCGGCGATTCCGATCAGCGTGCGCTGGCGCGACATGGACAGCATGGGCCACGTCAACAACGCCAAGTACGTGTCCTATCTGGAAGAAGCCCGCGTACGCTGGATTCTGGATATCCCGGGCATCTCGATGACCGATCGCATCGCGCCGGTGGTCGCCGCCAACAACATCAACTACCGGCGCCCGCTGACCTGGCCGAACGACATCCTGGTCGAGCTGTACGTGGATCGCCTGGGCACCAGCAGCGTCACCATCGGCCACCGCATCGTCGACCAGGACGGCGTGCTGTACTGCGACGGCAACGTGGTGGTGGTGTGGATGGACACCCACACCGGCAAGAGCGCGCCGCTGCCGGATGCGGTGCGCAGCGCGTCCGTCTGATACCTCGCGCTCTTCCTTGTGGGAGCGCCGTCAGTCGCGGTGACTTTAGACCCGGCGACGCGCATTCGCGACTGACGTCGCTCCCGCAATCAGGCGGTCCCCACCGCCCGGATGCCAAATGCGGCGACTACTCCGAAGGAAGCCCGCCTACGGCGCCGTCCTGCGCACCTCGAAGGTCACCGGCAGGCTGCGGCCGTCCTTCAGCTTGAGGGTGATCACCGGCTTGTCGCCTTCCTTCACCGGCGCGTAGGGCTTGTACAGCATCAGATGCAGGCCGCCGGGTTTGAACTCGACCGACTTGCCCGCCGCGACCGGCAGGGTTTCCAGTTCGCGCATCTTGTTGACGCCATCGACCTGGCGCGATTCGTGCAGCGTGACCTCGGCGAACGCCAGGCTGTCGGCACCGCTGATTTCGACGCTCCTGGCGCATGCGTTGTCGATGCGCAGAAAGCCGGCCATCATCGGCATCGCCGGTGACGGCGGCAGCCGTATCCACGCCTGGCGGGCCGTCGGCAGGCAGTCGGCGGCATGGACGGAGGCGCTGCCGGCAAGCAGCAGCACGGCGGACAGAAGGGCGGATACATGGCGGCGATTCATGCGCCTATCATAGGCCCACACGCCCTTGGAGCAGATGAATGTCCTCGCTGATCGAAACCCGGGACCACGGCAGCGTCCGCGAAATCCGGCTGGCCCGGCCGCCGGTCAACGCCCTCAACACCGAACTGTGCCGCGCCCTGATCCATGCGGTCGATACCGCCATGGGCGACGGCGTGCACGGCATCGTGCTGGCCGGCAACCCGAAGATCTTCTCCGCCGGCATGGACGTGCCCTACCTGCTCTCGCTGGGCGAGAACCGGCATGCGCTGATGGATGCCTGGCAGGCATTCTTCGGCGCGGCGCGCGCGCTGGCCGACTCGCGGATCCCGGTGGTCGCCGCGATTGGCGGCCATGCGCCCGCGGGCGGTTGCGTACTGGCGTTGTGCTGCGACTACCGGGTGATGGCCCGCAGCGCCGATCCGGCGCGCCCCTTCGGCATCGGCCTCAATGAAACCCAGGTCGGGCTGGTCGCGCCCGAAGGCATCCAAAGGCTGATGCGCCGGCTGGTCGGTCCGCACCGCGCAGAACGCCTGCTGGTGGCCGGCGAGATGGTGCCGTCCGAACGCGCGCTGGAACTGGGCCTGGTCGACGAACTGGCCGAGCAGGATCAGGTCGACGCGCGCGCGCTGGCCTGGCTGGAGAACCTGCTCCGCCTGCCCCACCATCCGATGCTGCAGACCCGCGCGATCGCCCGCCGCGACGTGGTGGAGGCGATGTCGCCGGAATTCATCCAGTTGGATCGCTTCATCGACGCCTGGGATGCCCCCGACACCCAGACCGCGCTGAAGGCGCTGGTCGACAAGCTGAAAAAATAGCCCGCCGAAAGTATGGCCCGCGGGAGAAGTCGCCTCGCGGCGACCTCCCCGCGCCACTGGACGCTCCGTCAGCGCACCCAGACCTCCACTCGTTCGTTGCGGTAGCGCGCATCGGCGTCGCCGCCCCGGAGCAGCGGGCGGCTCGCGCCCATGCCGATGGAGCGTTGCACCGCGATGCCCTGCTTGACCAGGTGATCGGCGACCGCGTCGGCGCGCTGGTTGCTGCGCACGGTGGCGATCAACCGGTTGCTGCCGTCGTCGTGCGAGAAGCCGACCACGGTCACCTGGCGTCCCTGGTTCTGCGGTAGGCGCAGATAGGCGATCAGGCGTTCCATGTCGTTCGCACCGCGGCTGTCGAAGAAGGTGGTCAGCGAGGCGGGATTGAACCTCAGGCTCAGCGGCAGGCGCGCGGTGCCCTCCACCGCCTGTCCATACGGCTGTGCCGGATCCGGCGCCTGCGGCTGGGCGGCGGGACGCAGGGTCACCGCCAGGAAGCCCGCCCGTTCCACCGCCTGCTGTGCTTCCCGGCCCACGGCGTACTGGGCGAAGCTGCGGCCCAGCGCCGACATCAGCGGACCGCCATAGAGGCGGTAGCGTCGCACCAGCGGATAGTCCTCGCTCATCACGTTGATGCGGGTCGGCAGGACCGCGATGCCGCCATCGGC
>NZ_JANJUE010000304.1 GCF_024710765.1 Pseudoxanthomonas sp. | reverse complement strand
ACGCCCCAGCCGATCTCGTCGCCGAAGTCGGAGGTCGCGAGACCGGTGCGGATCGCTTCGGCATAAAGGCGTGCCGTGTTGATGTCGCCGCCGGGCAGCAGGACCGCAAATTCCTCTCCCCCGACCCGCCCGGCAATGGACTGGATCAGGTTCATTTCTCCGACCAGTTGTCCCAGGCGTTCGATCACCCGGTCCCCCGCGGCATGGCCTGCCGTGTCGTTGATCCGCTTGAAATGGTCGATATCGAAGAGCACGAGGCAGGCGGCACTGTCTCCGGCCGCCCGCAATTGGGTCGAAGCGGCTTCCTCAAAAGTAGCCCGGTTGAGCAGACCCGTCATCGCGTCCGTGCTGGATCTTTCGCGCATGCGCTCGATCTCAGCCATTATGTCGCGCAGGACCAGTGCTACAGCCAGCACCAGTAGCGCAACGATGGTGATGATCATCACTGTAAGGGCATGCTCCAAGGGTGGCCGGACGGCTGGCGGTGGCGTGAAATCGATGAAGCCGGAGCCGGGGCCGGGACGCGCGCCCGCCGGGCCGATGGGCTGGCCGGGATTGGGTCCGGGGAGGAAGCCGCTGCGCAGGGCGGCGGGCCCCGGGGGTGGCGCGAAGGCGCGCGCAATGCCGGCCGGGTGCCACAGGGCCCGCACCAGGATGGCGCCCAGACCAGCATAGAGCGCCAGGGCATAGCCCCAGGCGCCGGCCCGCAGCATGAGTACGCTCGACCAGGCCAGGAACACGACGGTGGGGAGTGGTCCGAGGAGGATCCAATAGGGTTGTGGCGCTCCTAGAACACTCAATGCCGTCGCGACAACGAGGAAGAGCAGGCCGCAGATCAGGATGCGGCGGAATGGGTTCGAGCGGGCCGCCCCCTCTCGATGCAGGCCAATGGCCACTATGCAGCCGGCGCCATAAAGGCTGCCCCAGCTGAGCCACTTGATCGCCGGCGCAGCACCCTCGATACGCAGATTGAGCGTAGCCAGCCAGAGAGCCAGCAGCACGAAGCTTGCCGCCCACCAGCGAAAACCGGTGAGGCGCCTGTTGATGGCGTAGGCGACCATGAAGCCGACCGCCAGCAGCAGTGCGGTGACTGCGGCCGAAGAAGAGAACACGTCAAACTGGGTCACTGCGTCCAATCCCCCTGACGGGCGGCAGCATAGAGGAGGGCCGTTAACGCAATCTTGGGACGCTCAGGTTCGGCAAGATCAATAAGCCGGTGTCAGCCCTCGGGAAAAGTCTCTATCCCTGCGGCCTCGGCCGCAGCCTCGAGCGCTTCCATGTCCTCGTCGGAAAAGCCGAAATGGTGCCCGAGCTCATGGATCAGCACATGGGTGACGATCTCGCCCAGCGTGTTGTCGTCGTTCTCGGCCCAGTAATCGAGAATGGCGCGGCGATAGAGATAGACGGTATTGGGCAATTGGCCGGTCTGGGGCACGGCGCCGTCCTCGGTCAGGCCCACGCCGGAGAAGAGGCCCATCAGCTCGAACGGGCTTTCCATGCCGAAGCCTTCGAGCACGTCGTCCTCGGCGAACTCGGCCACGGAGCAGGTC
>NZ_JANJUE010000288.1 GCF_024710765.1 Pseudoxanthomonas sp. | reverse complement strand
CGCCAGCGGCAGGCCCACGTAGCCCAGGCCGATGATGGCAATGCGGGACTCTTCCAGCTTCTTCATGCGTTTCTCTCGGTTTCGGGCACGCTACCGCCCTACGGTTGCAAAGGCGCTTCCGTAAGGCCGTTTCATTGCCAGGTTGTCCCCTGCGTCAGGCGGCCTGGGCCGGCCCGACGGGTTCCAGCACGTAGTTGGGCAGCACCACGCTCTGCGCGCCGCCCAGCAGTTCCAGCAGCACCAAGGCGCGTTGTTCCCCCTGCGCCTGGCTGTAAATGCCCTGCAGCCCCGCCAGCGGGCCGTCGGTGATGGCCACGCGTTCGCCTGGCAACAGCCGGCGCTCTGGCAGCGTGATCAGGCCGTCGGCGTTGGCGTCGGCTTGCAGGCGTTCAATGAATTCATGTGGCACGGTGGCCGGCAGGCCGGCGGTGCGCACCAGGCCCACGGCGCCCTTCGTGGAGCGCACGGGCGCCAGGCTGGTGGCTTCGGCGTCGGCGCGCAGGAACAGGTAGCGCGGGAACAGCGCTTCCACCACGGTTTGCCGGCGGCCGCTGCGCAGCACGGCGCGCTGCAGGCGCGGCAGCAGGCATTCGAAGCCCTGGCGCCGCAGGTGTTCCAGCGCCTGCGCTTCGGCGCGCGGCTTGGTGTGCACGCAGTACCAGCGCGGCATGTCAGCCGCCCTCCACTTCGCGCCGTAGGCGCTCGATTTCCTGGCGCAGGGCGTCGTATTCGCCCATCTTGCGGGCCAGGAAGCGCTTGGTCAGTTTGGCCTTGGCCTCGATGCCGCGCGGGGTCAGCAGGTAGGCGTAACCCAGCTTGTGCTCGCTGCGGCTGAAATTGCCCACCTTCACCCAGCCCTTGTCCACCAGCGCGCGCAGCGCGTAGTTCAGGCGGCCAAGCGACACGCCGGCATGCTGCGCCAATTCGCGCTGGTTCACCGCCGGAGAATCGGCCAGGCGGCGCAGGATGGTGATGCTCAGTTCGTCGGCAACCGGGGGCATGCGGGCGGTGTTCACGGGTTGAACAACGGCCCCAGCCTAGCTCCATCCGGTGCCCGCGACAAACGAATTTCTCGCATGGCCATTACCTGCGCGGCCAGTACCCCAGCCACGGCCAGCAGGGCGCTAGTGCGCAGCGGGTAGTCGCCCAGGGAATGCAGGGCCAGCAGCAGCAGACCCACCCAGGCGGCGCGGGAAAGGGTGCGCGCGGTGGTGCTGGCCTCGGGGTGCTTGCGCCACACCTTCCAGCCGCTCACCAACAGCCCCGCCACGGCGGCGCCCAGCAGCGCCCCGCCGGGCCAGCCGCCTTCCAGCCACAGTTCGGCC
>NZ_JANJUE010000281.1 GCF_024710765.1 Pseudoxanthomonas sp. | reverse complement strand
CGACGCTGGCGCCAGCGCGGTCGCGACCTGCCGGTGCTGATCCTGACCGCCCGCGATGCGATCGAGCAACGCATCGCAGGTCTCGACGCGGGGGCCGACGACTACCTGATCAAGCCGATCGCGATCGACGAACTCGCGGCGCGGCTGCGCGCGCTGCTGCGGCGCGCGTCGGGCCGCGCGCAGGCCGTCTGGACTCACGGCGCGCTGCGATACGATCCCGGGACCAGGCAGGTCCTGTGGCGGGACCGTGAAGTCGAGCTGACCGCGATGGAACTCGCGCTGCTCGAGATCCTGCTGAAGCACCCGCAGCGCGTGATGTCGAAGAACCAGTTGCTCGAGCGGCTCTACGACTGGAGCGGTGCGGAGCCCGAGAGCAACTCGCTGGAAGTGCACGTGCACCGGCTGCGGCGCAAGATCGATCCGGGGATCGTTCGCACCGTGCGCGGCGTCGGCTATGCGCTCGGCGCGGCCGGGGACGGGTCGTGAGCGTCCAGCGCCGCCTGCTGCTGTACCTGCTGCTCGGTGCGCCGGTGGTGTGGGCCGTCGCGCTGCTGATCTCGGCCGATCGTGCGCGCGACGAAGTCAACGAGCTCTTCGACACCGAGATCATCCGGCTCGCGCGCCAGGTGCAGGTCACGCTCTCCGGCATCGCGTCCTCGGGCGCGGCCGCGCCGGGGGTCGCGTTGCCGGCGCCGGCTTCGGCCGGCGAGGCGGACCTGCGCGACCTGGCGATCGCGGTCTGGAACGCGGAGGGCCGGCTGGTATTGACTGACCGCGAGGGCGCGCAGCTGCCGCGCCAACCGCAGGCCGCCGGCTTCGTCGACCTGACGGTCAGCGGCGACCCCTGGCGGGTGTACTACCTGCAGTCGCCGCGCGCCGAGTGGCTGGTCGCCGCAGGCCAGAGCGTGCACGAGCGCGACGAGCTGGTCTGGAACCTGGTCGCTGGCCAGCTGCTGCCGTGGCTGCTCGTGCTGCCCGTATTGCTGCTGGCGATGACCTGGGCGGTACGCCAGGCGCTCGCGCCGGTGCGCGCGCTGGCTGCCGAACTGCGAGGCCGGGGGGCGGACGCGCTGCATCCGCTGCCGACCAGTCGCGCGCCGCTCGAACTCCAGCCGTTGCTGGCGGCGATGAACGGTCTGTTCGCGCGGATCGACGCGACATTGGCGCGAGAGCGTCGCTTCACGGCCGACGCGGCGCACGAGTTGCGTACGCCGCTCGCGGTCCTGCGGGCGCAGTGGGACGTGCTCTGCAGCGCCGCCGACGCGACCGAGCGCCGCCAGGCCGAGACGGGGCTGCGGACCGGGCTCGACCGCATGGACCGCCTCGTCACCCTGATGCTGGCCATGTCGGGGCTGGACGCGACCGACCGCTTGCCCAGGAATGCCGTT
>NZ_JANJUE010000031.1 GCF_024710765.1 Pseudoxanthomonas sp. | reverse complement strand
GGCTGGTTGGGCGGCATCACGCTCAACCAGCCCCTGCGGTCGTGGGTACTGACCACCTTCGCCGGCCTCGCGGCCCTGGCCACCGTCCTGTTCCTGCTTCTTGGCACTTATACACGCCGGTCGCGTGTAGTCGGCCAGCTTGTGCCGGCGCAAGGCATGGCAACGATTCTCTCTCCCGTCACCGGCATCGTCTCCCGCGTCGATATTCCCGAAGGCGGTCACGCCCGGGCAGGCCAGACGATTGCCGTGGTCACCATGCCTCGCGCCACGGTCGCTGGCGGCGATGCCCTGGCGGCCATCGAGGCACGGCTTCGGCAGCGCACCGCAGGCCTGCATTCGTCGCGCGCTGCGCAGCAGGAGCAATTCAATGCCCAAGCTGGAGGCCTGTCCGGGCAGTTGGCGGCAGCCCGCCAGGAGCTGAACCAGATCGAGGCAGAGACGGCCACCCGGCTAGCGCAGATCCGGCTCGCCCAGGAGACCTTGGACCGATTGCGCGGGTTGGAGGAAGACCGTTACGTCAGCCTGTTGCAAATCAAACAACAGGAATCCAGCGTGCTTGCCCTGACAGGGGAAATGCAGAATCTGCAGCGTCAGGCCATCACGACCCGCCGCCTGATCACCCAGCTCGAGCAGGCCACGCACGAACTGCCGGGCCAACGCCGCAGCGGCGAGGCCGCATTCCTGCGCGACCTCGCCCTGCTCGAACAGGAAGGCCTGGAAACCCGGGCTCGGAGCGAACAGGCCATCACTGCTCCCGTCAGCGGTCTCGTCGCCGCGCAGTGGTTCAAGCCCGGCCAGGCGGTGCAGGCCAACCAGCCTTTGATGAACGTGCTTCCCGGTGACGGCCGACTGGAAGCGGAGCTGTGGGTGCCCAGCCGCGCCATCGGCTTCATCGAGCCGGGTGATCACGTCCTGCTGCGGTATCAGGCCTACCCCTACCAGAAGTTCGGCCAGCACCGTGGGAGGGTCAGCCGTATCAGCCGGAGCGCCGGAAGCAGCGATTCCCCGGGTGTGGGCGAGTCCGCCAACGAACCGCTCTATCGCATCAGCGTTGCACTCGACCGGCAAGTCATCACCGCCTACGGAAAGCCCGAGCCACTCAAGCCGGGAATGCTGCTTGATGCCGACGTGCTGGGAGAAAAACGAAGACTTATCGAGTGGGTCTTTGAGCCCATTTACTCCATTCGAGGCACCGTCCTGACGCACTGAAATCCCGCAAGCCAAGCCCGCTCGACCGCCTGTTATCAGATTCCCGGGTGCGTCCCGGATTCACGCGAAGCAAAAAGGAGCTAGTTATGAGAACGCTGACCATGAAAGAACTGCAGATCGTTTCAGGCGGACAGAACGGTGGCGACATTCCACCCAATGTTCAGAAAGAATTGGAAGACGCATACAGGACTGCAAGATCTCAAGGACTAACCCATGCAGAAGCAATGGATGCATGCCGTCTACTGGGTGCAGGGGTGGAATGGGCGACAGGCAGATCCGCACCAGGAATATCCGACGCCATTGATGCAACCTGCAGCAACGCAGCCGACAAATGGACCAGTCTATTGGACAAATCAGTCTCCAAAATCTGCGAGCAGCTTGATGGAGGGACGTGGGATTCGGAAAGCCGGACCTGTATTCGGTAAGCCCCAATAGCCCAACGCCTGCCCATTTCCCCAGATGGGCAGGCAAGAGCAATGGAAGAAGGCAGTAAAAACAGACAAATGACCGCACATGGGCATGCTCTCCTTATTACCCTACTGGCCCCCTTCGTCGCGAGCACCTTTGAGGGACCACCATTCATCGAACCAGGAAAAGACGAAGTGAAGTTCCTCGATAAATGCGTGCGCGAAGAATCTTCGTGCTTGTATTCCCGGGGGATTCTCACCGACGACAACAGGCTTGTCCAAACCAGTCTTTATGTATTTTCTCCCGATGACAAAAGACTGTTTGACAAGGGCGTACGCAACGCCTTCTACGTTCCACATCGATGCAGCCTTACCCACGTCCTTTCCGCATCTGCGTTTTCGGCATCCAAAAACTCGGCCTTTACCGAAGCGGTCCAGTTGTCGTCCAACGATCCCACCTCGCCAATCTGTTATCGCGAGGTAAAGGAGACGGAGGTTGATCGAGTCTCAAAGGAGAGGGCAATGCTCGTCGTTCGTCTAGTTAAGGTTACTGACCCCCTGGTCGACGGTGTCCTTGGGACGCTCTATATGGATGCCGGCTCCATCAACAGGCACATCATCACAGCAGCGGAAGGAATCCCTATTTACCTCGACTCGCCGGAGATGATGGACGGAAGTATCCATCGAGGGAAGATCAACGGTTCCGCTGTCTTGGATGACGACCGTCGCGGGTCCGAAGAAGGCAGCTACACGATATTCTCGACCATCGAAAGCTGGCCCGACCACGCCATGGGATATGAGCGACACCTGCGCGCGTTGCTTTCGAATCCATCCACCAACCGCCATGAAATTGAGCTTGGTGATGTTGATGCGATTGCAGGTGAACTGAAAGGCCGATTCCCCTATCAGGTCACGGCGGACAACTCCGGCGTTTATCCTCAAAACTCTCCCGACAGGATTCGGCAGCTTGGCGTCGCTGACTGCAAAGATTACGTGACCTTGTTCATCGATTCGCTCAGCGCGCAGGGCATCTACTCCACTGCTGTCATCACGAGCCTCAAGCGAGAACCTCCTAGAAGTCTGGTAGTCCCGGATCCCCGATGGTCCAACCATGTCGTGGCCTATATTCCGGCACTCGGCGTCTATTTCGACCTTGCAGCGGAGGGGAACGCACGGGTCAGCCAGACCTCCGCCGTCTACGGAAAGCTCGGGTTCCGGACGGACACCGGGGACCCGGTGATCATCCGTTGAAGCGTGATTCCTTTCCCCACGGTTGGTTATGGGCCAAGCGCCTTGCTCATGCACATCCCAGACAGTTCATGCCCCCGAGCATCCTCCCCATCGACAGGCCGGGCATCCGAATCTTCGCTGCATCCCACAGGCACGCATGAGACCGATCGTTCAATCTGAAGCGGCCGAGTGCGGACTTGCCTGCTTGGCGATGATCCTCGCCCATCATGGTCGCCACGTGGATCTCGCCACCCTCCGCAGCCAGAATGGCCTTTCGCTGAAGGGAGCCACACTTCAACAGCTTGTCGGCATCGCGGGCCAACACGGTCTTCTCACGCGTCCACTTCGGTTGGAGCTGGCGGAAATTGACCAGCTAGAGCTGCCGTGCATCCTGCATTGGGATCTCAATCATTTCGTGGTGCTGGCGGAGGTCAAGGGCAAATGGCTGACGGTCATGGATCCCGCCATTGGACTGCAGAAAGTGTCAATGGATGAGGCTTCCAGCCGGTTCACCGGCGTCGCTCTTGAGCTCCGCCCCGGACTTGAGTTCGAAAAGGAGGAGCCGAAGCCATCCGTTTCTTTCCGCCAGTTGGCAGGCACCATCGGAGGACTGAAGCGCTCGCTGATCCAGATCCTGGTCCTGTCGCTTGCCCTGCAGGTCTTCACCTTGGTGTCTCCTCTGCTTACCCAGGGCGTCATCGACCATGTCCTGGTCAGTGCGGATACCAATCTCCTGGCCGTCCTGATCGTCGCATTCTCTCTTCTCCTGGTATTGCAGATCGCCATCGGGCTGATGCGCACCTGGGCGGGCATCCACCTGTCGACGAGCCTCGGCCTGCAATGGAATGGTAACGTCCTGGCGCACCTGCTCCGCCTGCCCGTGGATTTTTTTGAGAAGCGCCATCTGGGCGACATCACTTCGCGCATGGGCTCGGTTGGCACCATCCAGAGCATGATCACGTCCAGTGCCGTGGGCGTAGTCCTGGACGGCATCATGACGGTCACCACCTTGGCGATGATGCTGACGTACAGCCCCCTGCTGATGCTGGCCAGCGCGATCGCACTGCTGCTCTACTTTGGAGTTAGGCTGACCACTTATCGCTGGTTCCGCCAGGCGAACGAAGAGAAGCTCGTATTATCCGCCAGGTTGCAGACCCACCTGCTCGAGACCTTGCGTGGCGTCACCACCATCAAGCTCATGGGGCACGAGCGCCAGCGCCACAGCGCCTGGATGAACCATGCAGTTGATACGCAGAACCAGACGGTCCGGATCGCCAGGATGGATATGATCTACGGTGCCGTAAGCAACCTGATATTCGGCATCGAGAACATCGTGGTGCTGGCCGTCGGCGCATATCTGGTTATCGGCAACACGTTCTCGGTAGGGATGCTGGTGGCGTACCTTTCCTACAAAGCGCAGTTCAGCAGCCGAATTACCAGTCTCGTCGACACATTCATCGGCTTCAAACTGCTGCGCCTGCATGGCGAGCGGCTGGCCGATATCGTGTTGACGCCTCCCGAGGACATTGACGGACCGGAAAGCCTCCCCGCTGGCGAGTCGCGGATCGTGGTGGAGAACCTGTCTTTCCGCTACGCCGAAAGCGAGCCCTGGGTTGTCAAGGATTGCAGCTTCATCATCGAACCCGGCGAGTCGGTGGCCATCGTCGGACCATCCGGCTGTGGTAAGACCACTCTGGTCAAGCTGATGCTTGGCCTGCTGAGACCGGAATTGGGCAGCATCCGCATAGGCGGCATGGACCTGAAACAGGCAGGCCCTCGCAACTTCCGCGCCATCATTGGCACGGTGATGCAGGATGACCAGTTGTTCGCAGGCAGCATCGCCGACAACATCAGCTTTTTCGACCCCCATTTCGACCATGACCGGGTGGAGGCTGCCGCCCGGCTGGCGGCGGTACACGAGGAGATTGCCGCCATGCCCATGGCCTATCACAGCCTGATCGGCGACATGGGCAGCTCGCTCTCGGGCGGACAGAAACAGCGGCTCATTCTCGCGCGGGCGCTGTACCGACAGCCCAAACTTCTATTCCTGGACGAAGCCACCAGCCACCTCGACGTGACGAGAGAGCGGCTGGTCAATGCAGCCGTCCAGCAACTGAAATTGACCAAGGTCATCGTCGCCCATCGGCCCGAGACCATTCGCAGCGCGGATCGGGTTTTGACGATGGTGGAGGGGCGGATCGTGAATGGAAGCGGGCCAGCACGGTAGAAAGGAATTCGCCCCGCTGGTTCCAATTTGGATGCTTCCGTGACAGCATGAATTTTGAGCGCAAAATGCTCAAAGTTAGTCGACATCCTCGACATTATCACGGCAGACTCGGGACTTCCGGCCAGTGGCCATTGAGAGGAAGAGGTCGATCATGCGTGAACTTTCAACCAATGAAATTCAAACTGTAAGCGGTGGCATTCGCACGACAGTCATTCGATTTGTCATCGGACAGGGCGTGAAGCTGGCCGCCAAAACAATTCTCTCGGAAAAGCATTCCGGCGGAGATGCGTGCGATTACTACAACAACATGCCTGCGGGCATGCAGTAATCCTTTGTCCCGGCGGCCACGCGTCGTCGGGCTTCTGATCGCCATGTTGACCTACTCGGTGCTTCGACGCTGCCTGCTCTTGGCTTGTATCAGCTTTGCAGGCGCCCTCCTGGCGGCGTTGGGATTGAATCAAGTTCTGGAGAGCCCGCCACCGGCTCTCGACATGGGCCCGGGGGCATTCTCCAAGGTCCTTATGATCGTCGGGACCGTGGTGCTGTCGCCGTTCGTGGAAGCCCTCCTGCTGGGATGGCTGTTCAAGAACTTCTCCAGACGCCTCTCACCACGATGGTCAGCAATGTTGGCTGGCACCTTGTTCGCCACTGCCCAGAGCGCGTTCTACGGCCTCTGGGGTCTGGTGGTCTGGTTCCCTTCGCTGGTCTTCGCGACGCCCTTCTTGTGTCCGTCCAGGTCACTCAAGGAAAGCACCGTGTCCTCGGCTCTCATCCAGATGTTTCACAACGCCATGGGCATTACGCTGATACTGGCGCTCTAGCCCTGGAACAGCATTGCGCGTTCCGCTTTTCGTGAGAACGCGTACTTTGTACGAAACACTCAGGGTCAATCGACACCGCTGGGCAGCGTCGGCTGACACCCTGCGCCAGTAGTTCAGAAAAACTCTGTACGGCGGGACTACCCGCGTCAATCTGATGGCTTTTTCGGCTCCATCACCGGATGACAATCGGCGACTTTGCCACAGACGGGCGATCTATCATCCGTCGGACGTCCGGCTTTCGCCTGGACCCCGGAGCCGCGCCCATGCCAATCCACGGTATCAACCACGTGACCATCATCGTGCACGACATGGATCGGACCGTCCAACTGTTTGTCCAGGCCCTGGGCGCCCGTGAGGAATACCGGAGCCCTGAACGCGAGTACTCGAAGTATCCGGAGACGTTTCTCAGGATCGGCGATCTGTGGCTGGTCGTCATGGAAGACGCGCACATCCAGCGCGCCCGCTCCTACGATCACATCGCCCTCAGTATCGATCTGGAAGCTGTTCCGGAGATCACGCGCCGCCTGATCGAGGCAGGTGCGGAGGTGGTGCCGTCACGCCCCCGGGTAGGCGCGGAGAGCGCATCCGTCTACTTCTACGACTTCGACAATCATCTGTTCGAGCTGCATGCCGGGAACATCGCCGACAGGCTGCGCCACTACTCGGCCGCCCGGCAGGGCGTCTAGTCCCACTGGTCACCGGGGCTCAATTCCTGGCGGGCGTTGCCCGCGATGGAAGACGGCATGAGCTCCGCGCATCCGCTCCGGCACAGGTATACGGGTCCCAATGCCCGCGCTCTTCGTCAGCCAGCAACGACCGCTGCCGTGGGAGCGCCTTCACTGGTAGCGACGCCTTCCATCTGCATCCGGCTCACTCGCCCTGATTCAACAGAACGTGCGCATTCCGGTAGCGCACCTTGGCCACTTCCTTCTCGTCCAGACCGAGGCGGTTCAAGGCATCGACATTCTGTTCGAGCGTGAACTGCGGATAGTCGGAACCCAGCAGGATGTGGTCGATGCCGACGTTGCGCATGGTCCAGACGAATTCCTGCTCCACCGGCGAATCCGCCACCAGCGCCACGATGGCCGATACGTCGAAATAGATGTTATCGCCCAGCAGCCCCTCGGCAGTGCGCGCCGCCTTGAGGGTGTTCCAGAAGCGGAAATTCATCCCGCCCATGTGCGCGAAGATGATCTTGGTTCCCGGCGCGCGCAGCGCCAGATTGAACATCTTCTCGCTGTCCCCCGGCAGGATGTTGGCGTTGTCGATCAGCACGATTACCCCCAGCTCGCCGGCACGGGTGACGAGCGCCAGCACGCGCGGGTCATCGGCCTCGAACTGCTGGGTATGCGGGTGGATTTTGAGAACCTTGGCGCCCTGTTTGGCGACGCGCTCCAGTTCCATCAGCGCCGCCTCTCCGTCGTAGGGATGGACCGTCACCACCGGCGTCACCCGCGGATGCCTGGCGGCCAGCGCGAGAATGCCGTCGTTGCCGGCGCGGATTTTCGCCGTGTCCCCGGCCAGCGCCTGGTTGGGGCCGCCGAACCACATCGCCGCGAATCGGGCCGGCCCCAGCTTGCTTTCCTTCAATTGCGCTTCATACGCCGCAAGCGACTTCTCGCCGTCCCACAGATGGACGTGGGAATCAAACAGTGTGGATTGAGCGGCGGCGACCGGTGCGATGACGGCCAGCGCCAGCGCCGTGAGGGCGCGTCGCCATCCAGCCACGGACGTTGGAACGGCACGACGGTTGTGAAAGGACATCATTGCGCTTCTCCGGAAGGGACTTCGCATCGGAAATTCGTTGCATCGGATCGGTGGCGTCCGCCTTCACCCGCTGGACGCTTCCGGCGCGCAAGCCCGGCTTCGCTGGGAATGTCCGGGGTAAAACCTACCCGTCCCCAGCTTGCCTGCGCGTTCGCGCCTCCTCCATCAGATTCTCCACCAACCCGGCCCGAAACGATGGGACGGATCTGATAGGGCGAGCCGGCAGAGGAGAAATTCGTCGGTCGATGGTATTGCCATGCGTCGCGGGGCTGAATAGGTCAGACGTTGGGGTGCCGTTCCGCCCGGGAGGGGGAGGTTCCGGACAATCAGCGTGGCCGTGCGGGATCCCGTCCGTGGGATCCCCGGGTCTTCATGCCTGCGGCATCGTCTGGAAGGCCGGCAAAGAGGGCGACATGTCATCCCAGTCCAGGGCACGCACGCGGTAAGTCAGCACCTGGGGGGTGAAGCGCCTGGGGTCATCCAGGCTGGCCGCCGCGACGGCGATCAGATCCGGCGATTCGGAAAAGCGCAGATGGGTGGGCGTGCCGCAGATCGGGCAGAACGCGTGGATCTTCCGGTTGCCGCTGTCGCTGGCGACTTCCCATTCGGTGGCCTGACCGGTGAGGGTCATGTCGGCTCGGGCGGGGAAGGTCAGCCACGATCCGTGCCCGGTGCCGCTTCGGCGCTGGCAATCGCGGCATTGGCAGTGATTCTGGAAAATCGGCTCGTGCGGGGTCGAGTAGCGGATGGCGCCGCATGCACAGCCGCCGGTGAATGGCTCGGTCATCGGTGACTCCAGGTCGTCAGGACGCGATCGGTTTTGCGAAGACATCCATGCCCTGCCCCGTTTCCAGCAGCGACTTCAGGCTGGACAGGACAATCGGCCAGCCCCGCTGGATGCCGCGGGCCATCTCGCCGTCGGCCTGGAGTTCCTCGTGGGTCACCGTCAGCCGCACCATGCCTTCATAGGGCGCGATATCGAAACTCACCCGGCTGTGGGCATCGGAATTGCCGGCCTGCGAGGGGTCCGCCCAGGTGATGACCAGGCGCGTCGGCGGGTCGATGGCAACCACCTTTCCCACCAGTCGCACCGCCCGGCCGTCATCGGCGCGCACATGCTTCCAGTCGGATCCCGGCGCCCAGTCCGACACGTTCTCGTGCCCCCAGTACTGTCGCGCCACTTCCGGCCGGGTGATGGCCTCGAACACCTTCTCCGGCGTTGAACGGATATAGGTGACATACACAAAGCCGATTTTGTCGTTGCCCATGATCATTCCTTTTCCAGTTCGTTCTTGAGGTCGTGCAGGAGGGTGAGTCGCTGACGTTCGAACTTGCGTACCCAGCGTTCGTAGACTTCATGCAGCGGGACCGGATTGATGAAGTGCAGCTTCTCGCGGCCACGCCAGACGGTGCTGACCAGCTGCGCCGCTTCGAGAATCCCGATGTGCTGCGCCGTCGACTGCCGCGCCATGTCGATCTGCTCGCAGAGCGAGCCCAGGGTCTGCCCGTTCCGCTCGCACAGCAGGTCAAGCAGCCTTCTGCGCGTCGGGTCGGCCAGCGCCTTGAAAACCTTGTCGTCGTCCATCCCGGTGCATCGGTTGAGTGCGCCCCATTATGCAGGTAATTACCTGCATGTCAATGACCCAGGCGGCTTCCCCCGCTCAGTCATGGGTTTCCCCGTGCAGCGGCGTGGCCCGCATCGAAGCCCGCTGCTCGAAGGCGTCGAACCACTCCGTCAGGCGGGGATGCCCGGTCCGGAAGTCCGGCAATTCGCGGAAGGCGATCCAGCTCAGGGCAGTGGCCATCGCGATATGGCCGACATGCAGAGGTTCGTCCGGTGCGATTTCGTTTTCGAGCCAGTCGTAGGTCGTCCGCAGTTTTTCGATGTAGCCATCCCTCAATGGCGCGTAACGCAGTTCCACCGGGCGTCGCACCGTTTCCCAGCGCAAGGCGATGCCCGCGTCGGCGATTCCCTGCGCGGCCGCCTGCAGGCGGAGCGCGTTCCAGCGTGCTTCGCCACTCGCGGGAATCAGGCGCGGCCCATCGTGCAGGGAATCGAAATAGGCGCAGATCACGTCCGAGTCGAAGAGGGGGCTCGCCCCTTCGCGCAGCAGCACCGGCACCTTGCCCAGCGGATTCCGCGCGAACACCTCGGGGTTCTTCGCGGTGGGACTGGTTTCCTGATGGATGACTTCAAGCCGCGGCGCGATGCCGACCTCGTGGGCAACCACGAGCGCCTTGCGGGCGTAGGGCGAATGGGTCTGATAGAGCAGTTTCATGGGGTCGTACTCAGGGATTGGTCGTGTCCTGCGCGGGCACGGTGGAAGGAAAGGCATGGCTGTCGTGGGAGCCTGCCTGCAACTGGACATCCCGCAGGATGTGCGCGAGCGCGATGGTGATGCGGATGGCGGTGGGGACATCCAGGAACTCGTCGGGTCCATGGGCGTTCGATTGCGGCCCGAGCACGCCGGTCACGATGAACTGCGCCTGCGGGTACCGCTCCCCGAGCATGGACAGGAACGGGATGCCGCCGCCGCCGCCGATCGCGGCCGGGCGCGCGCCGAAAGCGGCGATCGACGCCTCTTCGACGATGTGTTCCAGCCAGGCGGGCATGGTCGGCGCCAACCAACCGCCTGATTGCAGCTGGGGTGTGAACGCCACCTGCGCACCGTACGGCGGATCGGACTCGAACAGGCGCTTGAGCGTGGCCGCCGCCCGCACCGGATCCAGGGTGGGCGGCAACCGCAGGCCCAGCTTCAGCGTCGTGCTCGGCTGCGTCACGGCGGCGGCGTTCGCGACCGAGGGCAGCCCGTCGATGCCGAGCACGGCCAACTGGGGTCGCCAGGTCCGGTTGAGAATCAACTCGCTGACCTTGTCGGCCACGGGGCGAACGCCGCTGGCCAGCGGCAACTGCGCATGGAAGTCGGCGCCCAAGGCTTCGGCGGCGACATCCGCCTGCGTGCGGCTGGCGTCGGGAATGGGGACGTGGAAGGCTTCCATCACTTCGCCGCTGTCTTCCGACTCAAGACGCGACAGCAGCTGGCGAGCGATGCGGTAGCTTGACGGAACCACGCCGGAGCCATCGCCGGAATGGATGCCCTGCTCCAGCACGCGCACCGTCAAGGTGCCGGCCACCTGTCCCCGCAAGGACGTCGTCAACCACAGCTGATCGTAATTTCCGCAGCCGGCGTCGAGCGCGAACACGACCGCCGGAACCCCGATGCGATCCGCGAGATGATCGATATAGGCGGGCAGATCGCCACTGCCGGATTCTTCGCAGGCCTCGATCAGGATCAGGCAACGCGGCAGCGTCGCACCTTGATCATGCAACGCGCGTATCGCCGTGATGGCGCTGAAGAGCGCATATCCGTCGTCGGCGCCCCCGCGCCCGTACAACCGATCGCCTTCCCGGGAAGGGGTCCAGGCCGAGCGGCCGTTCGTCCAGCCGTCCATCGGCGGCTGTTTGTCCAGGTGACCGTAGATCAGGCAGGGCGCGCGTCCGTCGCCGGCGATGTCGATCAGCAGGACCGGGGTACGCGCCCCGAGCCTGAGAATCTCGATCGAGACGCCCGGCACGCCGTCCAGTTGCCGGCTCGACCAGTCGCGCATGAGTTCGGCCGCGCGCTCGATATGCCCGCTGTCCGCCCAGCCGGGGTCGAACGCGGGGGACTCGCACGGGATCCGCATGTAGGCCAGCAGCGCCGGCATGACCTCCGATGACCAGGTTTCTTCGATGAAGTCCTGCAGTTGCGAAAAATCCATGACACCTCCGAATCGGAGCTGAGATGCTACGGGCGCGTCCGTGCAGGTACGCCGCGATTCGGGAGTGGTTTGCGCCTTTTTTCCGCGCAAAGGCAGGGTTAGGATGACGCCATGCAGCTCGACCGCTTCGACCGACAGCTTCTCAACCTCCTGCAGGAGGACGCGGGCCAGACCGCCGATCGGCTGGCCGAGCAGGTGGCCCTGTCTCCGTCGGCCGTGCAGCGCAGGGTGCGACGACTGCGCGAGTCCGGCGCGATCATGCGCGACATCGCCGTCGTCGATCCCCGGTACGCAGGCAAACCCACCTTCTTCATCGTGTCCGTCCAGGTGGAACGGGAGCGCCCCGAACTGCTGGCGCAGTTCAGGAAATGGATGGCCACCCAGATCCATATCCAGCAGGCGTTCTATGTGACGGGAGAGGCCGACTTCGTCCTGGTCATCACCGCGCCCGACACGGAAACCTACGACGCGCTGATGGCGCGCATGGTCGGCGAGAACGCGAACGTAAAGCGGTTCACCACGAACGTGGCGCTGGGCGTGGTCAAGCGCGGCCTGACCATTCCCGTCCCCGGGGAAGCCGACGCGTAAACCGGTGTAGCGGCGGAACGCGGTGCTTGTTTTCTTGCGGTTCCGCCTGCGCGATTGCGGATAATCCGCACGGCAGCGGCCCGTTTTGCGGCCAGACGGCGCGCGGTCCTGCGCATACTGCCGGCATGAAATCTTCTTCGAACCTTTCGCGCGACTGGAATCCCGGCGACATATGGGAGGGCTACCAGGCCACCTCGCTCCTGGAGATGCCCGGACTGGCCAGGGCCGCCGGAGTCGCCCGGGTCTTCGTCAAGAACGAGGCCGAGCGTCCGCTGGGCAATTTCAAGGTATTGGGCGGAATGGCCGCGGCACTGCGCGCGATCAGGCGCCACGCCATGAATTCGCCGAACGCGGATGGCGCCGCCCATCGGCGCCTTCGCCTGGTCTGCGCGAGCGACGGCAATCATGGCCTGGCGGTGGCCTCCGCCGCCCAACGCGCCGGCGTGCGCGCCACCGTTTACCTGCCCCATGACGTGAACCCTGTGCGGGTCGATCGGATCAGGGCGACGGGCGCGGACATCGTGCTCGTGGACGGCACCTACGACGATGCCGTGCAGTGCGCGCAGGCGGCGGCACTCGCGGAAGACTGCCTGCTGGTTCCGGACACCACGCCCGACGCCGACCACCCGGTGGTGAAGGACGTCATGGCCGGTTATGGCGTGTTGACGGATGAACTCATCTGCCAGCTCGCCGCCGCCGGCAACGTCCAGCCGACCCATGCCTTCATCCAGGCGGGCGTGGGCGGGCTCGCGGCAGCCATCGCGGAGGGTCTGCATGCCCACATGCACGCCGCCGGCCGCCTCGTGGTGGTCGAACCCCACGGCGCCGCATGCGTGGCCCGCGCCCTGCGCGAAGGCAGGCCGGTTCGCATCGAGGGAGACTTGCGGACCACGGCCGAAATGCTCGCCTGCGGCCTGGCCTCGGCGCCGGCCCTGGAGATCCTGTTGCGTCACCGCGCCCAATCGATGCGGGTGACCGAATCCGAACTGGAAGCCGGGCCGGCACAGCTACTGGCCGCCGGAGGCCCGGCATCCACGCCCTCGGGCGCCGCGGGCCTGGCCGGCCTGCTGGCGGCATCCCGCCAACCGGAGCAGCGGGAACGTTGTGGCCTGGACGCCGGAAGCATCGTGCTGCTGGTGGTCACCGAAGGCCCGCCCGACGTCACGACCGCATCCACCGCGCAGGACACGGATGTTCATCCCTTCCCCCTTCCTTCCCCCGCCTACTGAGGAGTACCACATCATGCCGCGCATCGTCCTCTACACCATCGCCACCTGCGCCTTCTGCATGGCGACCAAGAACTTCCTCAAGGCCAGGAACCTCTCGTGGAGGGAGCTGCGGGTGGACACCGATCCGCAGGCACGCGAAGCGATGGTCGCCGCCACCCATCGCACCTCCGTGCCGCAGATCGTGATCAACGACGTGCCCATCGGCGGTTTCGACGACATGATGGCGATGAACCGCAGCGGCGCGCTCCGGTCCCTGCTCTCGGAGGTTCCCTGAAGCACCCGGTTCCGATTGACGACGCGACCGCCGCCTGCCCAGAATCGCGTCATCCCCCCGTGCCCCTGCCTCCCCGACGTCGATGACCGTTCATATCGAGCATGCCGTTTCGGACGACCAGATTGCCGCGACGTTCGACGTCATGCGCCAACTGCGCCCCAACATCGAAAAAGCCAGCTACGTATCCCTCATCCGGGACCTGATGGCCAGCGACAACCTCAAACTGCTGGCGCTCACCGACGACAACGTGGTGCGCGCCGTGGCCAGCTACCGCATCATGAACATGATCTATTGCGGCCGCCTGCTCTATGTCGACGACCTGGTGACGGACGAGCGCGTCCGCTCCAAGGGCTACGGTTCCCGGATCATCGCCAGACTACGCGCCGAGGCCGAAGCCCTGGACTGTGCCGAGATCCAACTGATCTCCCGAACCATTCGTGAACAGGCCCATCGCTTTTATTTCCGCGAAGGGTTTGGGATCGAGTGTTTTCAGTTCAGGGTGCGGTTGAAGGAGTAGGTGGATCGAGGTTGGGCTGCGAGGGCGGACCGCTCGTGATGGTGATTTCCCTATGGGTTGGACCACCTCTCTTCTCACTCGATGCGATTCGGCCTTCCAACATGGTCGTTGACAACGTCAGCCACGCGAGCGATTCATCAGGATTGCATAACTTGATTGGTTGGTTGAAATAAAAAAAGGGGCCATACGGCCCCTTTTTTCCAATGCAGTAACCGTCACCCACACTTCGAATACCCACAGTTCAAGCACGTCGCGCAGCCGTCCATGATGACGAGCGCCTTGGTGCTGCACTTGTGGCAGAGGGTGGCGGAGGGCGGGAAGCTGGCGCCGTCGCCGGTGACGGCGATGTCTTCGGAGGCGCCGGGGGTGTTGGTGTTGGAAGGGGCGGCGCCGAGAGCGCCCTCTTCTGCCCTTCGGGCATCTTCCCCCGCGGGAGCGGGGGAAGGGATGGGCGGGGGGGTTACTTCAGAGTTTTTTTTTGCGCGATCTTCGTACTGCTTGCGCTTTTCGGCCAGGATGGCGCGCTGGTGGTCGCTCATTTCCGGGTCGTGGATGAGGCCGATCGACTTCATGTGTTCTTCGACGATGGCGCCGAGTTCGGCGACCAGGGACGGCATGTAGACGCCGCCGGCCTTGAAGTAGCCGCCGCGCGGATCGAACACGGCCTTCATTTCATCGACCAGGAAGGTGACGTCGCCGCCCTTGCGGAACACGGCGGACATGATGCGGGTGAGCGCGACGATCCACTGGAA
>NZ_JANJUE010000252.1 GCF_024710765.1 Pseudoxanthomonas sp. | reverse complement strand
AGGCCGATAATGCCTACCCGCATAACCCTGCCATTCCCCGTGTTTTGAATTCGCCGATCTCTTGCGGATCGGTGCTGATTGTGTAAACGATTTTCAAGACTAGGCGTCTTCTCAATGCAATGTCAACACAGATTCCACGCCAATACAATACCAATTTAAGCCACCCCCGCTTTCTGATCAAACCGGCAGCAGTTTGCTGTGTTTCTAGGCGTTTTTGGATGGTTTTGCGCTCGTTGGGGTGTGGACAAAGTGGCTGACAAGGCGCAGCATGTCGCAATTGGTATCCATGTGGCCTCTTTCAAGTGATGTCACACCAATGGCAAATGTGAAAATTTGAAACAGAACTGGCGAACGTGCCTCAGCACGTGCCGACCATAGGCAGAGACGGAATGAGCCTTTCGACCTATCCCTTTCCCCATGATGCCGACCGATCGGCCATCTGGACCATGCTGGTGCCGCGCGACATCAGGGCCTATGTCCAAGCCGACTGGTCGATGGTCGAGGGCGATTTCATCGCCAGCGACTTCATGGGCATCAATGGCAATGCCCAGGACAATCCCGACCGCTGGACCATCAGTTTCCCCACCCTCGCCGACTATCGCGACGAATGGCTGCGCCAGGCGCATGAGGGACAGAAGACCCAGTATGCCGAGGACGTGGAGGCGGGCATTCACCGCGCCACCAGCCTCACCGAAATCGAGATCAGCGGCGAGCGGGCCATTGCCCACAAGAAGTTCAACGGCGAAATCCGGAGGGCCGATGGTGGTGTCGACCGGCTCAACTGGCAGACGCTCTATTTCTGCCGCAAGGTCGGTGGCCAGTGGAAGCTGACGGGGTTCGTCGGCTACCTGCCCTATCCGATGGGCTCAGCATCGTCTCGGTAGGGCCGGCTGCTCCGCTGGTGTGACCGAGCCACGCGCCGCCCCACCCCAGCCCTCCCCGCCAAGGGGAGGGAGTTGCATCGCGCTGTCGGGTGGGCCGGCAGCCATCACTTTGAGCTTTTCATGTCCTTCCTTTCCCCCCAGCGCCTTGTCATGCTGGTCTTCTTCCTCCAGCCCATTGCCTTCGGCTCCTGGCTGCCACGTATTCCCGAGGTGCAGTCGGCGCTGGGGCTTGGCCCTGCCGCCCTGGCGCTGACACTCTTGGGCCTGCCGGTCGGTACGCTGATGACCCTGCCCTTTGCCGGGCCGCTGGTGGGCAAGATCGGGGCGCGTACCGCGATATTCACCGGCTTCTTCTTCTATTCGATTGCCACCAGCCTGCCGGTGCTGGCGCCCGATCCGGTGCTGCTGTTTCTCGCCCTGATGCTGGCCGGTTCGGCCATTTCCTTTGTCGAGCTCGGGCTCAACGTCGAGGCGGACCTCGTCGAAAAATCCACCGGCAAGCTGATCATGAACACGTCCCATGGCTGCTGGTCGCTCGGCATCATGGCGGGGAGCCTGATCGGTTCGGGGTTTGCCGCCCTCGGCGTGGCGCCGGGCGTTGCGGTGCCGCTCGTCGCAGCGCTCGTGCTGCCGGTCGCGCTCGCGGCTGCCAATGCGCTACCCGTGCTGCGCGACGCGCCGTCGCAAGGTGAGGCGCCGCGCTCCGCCTGGGCGCTGCCCAGTCCGGCGCTGATCGGGGTGTGCCTCTTCGTCTTCGGCATTACCATGACCGAGGGCGCCATGGCCGACTGGTCGGCCATTTTCCTGCGCGATGCGCTTGATGCCGAGGGCGGTCTCGTCGGCCTGGGCTATTCGGTGTTCGCCCTGATGGTGGCCGCCGGACGCTTTGGCGGCGATACGCTGAAGCGCCGTTTCGGTGGCGTGCGCACGGCCCAGATCTGCGGCACACTGGCCGTCGCCGGTGCCGTGCTGCTGTTCTTTGCGCCCAGCGTGGAATTGGCTCTCGCCGGTTTCGGCGTGATCGGGGTGGGAGTCTCGGTGGGCTTCCCGCTGGCGGTGACGGCGGCGGCCGGTATTGGCGACCGCGCCGCCTCGGCCAATGTGGCGGTGCTGAGCTTCGTCGCACTGACCGGGTTCCTCATCGGCCCGCCGCTGATCGGCTTCGTCGCCGAGCATTGGGGCATCCGCGTGGGCGTCGCCTGCGTCATCCCCATGCTGTTGGTCAGCCTGTTGCTCACCGGGCGCCTCAGGCCGCGCCCGACCAAATCCGCCGATA
>NZ_JANJUE010000435.1 GCF_024710765.1 Pseudoxanthomonas sp. | reverse complement strand
TCCTCGCGACGACGAGATCGGGGAAGCGCTGGATGGCGTCATTCAGGTCCCGCACGGCGCCGTTGTAGAAGCGTCGCGCATACTGCAGGTGATCCTCGACTTCCACCAGCCCCTTTTGCAGATCCAGGAAATTGCCGCTTGCCTTCAGATCGGGATAGGCCTCCTGGAGCGCGAACAGTCTTCCGAGGGCAAGCTCCAGCTCCGATTCGATTGCGCCCAGGCGGGCCGGACTGCGCTGTTGCAGGGCCTGTGCACGCAGCTCGGTCACGGCCGTCAGCAGCGCCTTCTCGTGATCGGCATAGCCTCTGACCGCGGCGACCAGTTGCGGCACGAGATCGTGGCGGCGGGTAAGCTGGACGTCGATGTCAGCCCAGGCATTGCGCACCTGGTTGCGCAGGCGCACCAGGCGGTTGAAGGCGAAGATCGCCCAGGCGAGGATCAGCAGGGCGGCGGAAGCGGGAATCCAGAATGACAACTCGGTTCTCCTGTGGCGCGCTGAAAATGCAGGGGAAGTCTACTCCTCGATCCGGTCGTGTCGTCGTGCGCGGATGGGGCGGAGCAGGTAGCGGGCCGGATCGATCGCGTCGATGAGGTCGCGCTCGAGCGGCAGCGGGTCGCCATCGAGCTGGCTGGCGAGCGTTTCGGCGACCAGGGCGGACCACACGAGTCCGCGGGCGCCAAAGCCGGACACGGCGTAGAGGCCCGGATGACGGGGGATTCCGGACAGCGGGGTATTGCGGTCGATGGTCCGGGTCGAGGGCACGGCACCGACCATTGGCAGGCGGTCGGGGGAGGCCGGGCGAAAGCCCACGCGACCGGCGAGTGGCGCGCCGTCGGGCGGATGCGGATAGCCGGGCAGGATGAAGTCCAGTTTCGCGAGATTTTCGCGATGGTCGTGTTCGCGCAGATCCGGTTCGTCGTCGTCGACCGTGAAGGTCGCGCCGGCACAGCGCAGGCCGTCGATTTCCGGGCTGACATAGCCAAGCCGGCAGACCACGATGCGCGGGGGGCTGCCTTCGCTGGCCGGCAGATGCGCAACCTGGCCGCGGGCGCTGCGTACCGGCAGTGCAGCGGCCTGTTCGAGGTCGAGAATCCCGGTGCCGTTGGCGAGGATCGCGACCGGCGCGCGGGCGATTTCCGCGCCGGTCGCATCGAGCGCCCGCCACAGGCCATCGTCGTGCGTCAGTTCCTTCAGTGTGTGGCCGAGGTGCAGGCGGATCCGGTCGGGCCAGGTGCCGAGGTTCGCAGCGCACAGGGACGGCGGCTGAACCCACGCACCGTGCTCGAACCACCAACCGCCGAGGGCCAGGGTCCAGTCCGCGAGGGCGGAAGCCTCCCGGGCATCGACGAAGCGCAGGAAGTCAGCC
>NZ_JANJUE010000223.1 GCF_024710765.1 Pseudoxanthomonas sp. | reverse complement strand
GACCTGCCGCTGGAGTCCTCCCGCGAGCGCGGCAACCTGGATACGAGCGTCAACACCCACAACATCATCAACACCATCCTGCCGTTCGACACCAAGAACGCGGTGAAATGGAACGCGTCGTACCTGTCGGGCTTCAGTTCGGAGAAGCGGGATCGCGACGTGGAGCACCTGCGGCCGCGCCTGGAGGACCAGTTGCTGTCGATCGCACGCGCCCAGGTAGCCGGGTCGGTGGGCGGCTACGACCGCGGCGTGCGGTGGGAGCATGAGCGCCTGGACGTGCACGGCACCCGCTGGGTCTCGATGTACCTGCCGGTATGGCTGTACTCCTACCACCAGCCCGGCAGCAACGGCGGCATGCTGCACTACATCGCGGTGAACGGCCGTACCGGTGAAACCATGGGCAGCGTGCCGGTGCAGCAGTGGAAGCTGCTGCTGGCCGCGCTCACCACCGGCACGATCATCGAATCCCTTGTCCTTTGGTTTCTGGTGGTGGGCTCATGAGCGACGACGGTGGACTCTGGCTGCTGGCGGCCGGCCCGGTCGGCGCGACGGCGCTCTATTGGGCCCTGTATCGGTATTACCGCAACACCGACAAGTCGCACGCGTTCGAACGCGAGACCACGGTCGAGGCCAAACCGGTGACCGGCTCGGACACCAAGGTGGATACCGTCACCGGCACGCGCGAGACCCGCATCAGCGGCGACAACGTGCATGACTATCGGGCGCGGGTGCAGCGGGATGGTGGGTAGGTACCGGTCGCCCTGCTATGCCTGCCGGGAATCAGACGACGGATTACCAACGGCATTACCTTCTCGCATGGGCTTACGGCTTGATATGGTGCGTCGCTTCAATCACCGCCGGGAACCCCTTCTCCGCGAATGATTCCGGCGGTGGCGGCCCTTTTATTCGTGTCATACCTTCCGCGTAGCACCGCGTGTATTCATTCCGGTCCTTCTCCGCCACCGTGACATGGGTGACGCTGCCCGTGGCGTCGATATCGAACACCAGCGTGAAGATCTCTGCTTCGCCTTTCCTGCCCAGGCGGGAACAGTCACTGTATATTTTTTCGAAGGCCGCGTTCGTTTCGGGCATGTATCGCATCAGGTAGTCGCGTCCGGCAGGCGATGAGCGCTCGACCTTCCTTGCGCGCGCGACACGTTCGTCGAAGTCATCCCCCGCATGCGCCACTCCCGTGGACAAAAGCAGTGTCAGGAGAAATGCAGACTTGAGCATCGGAAGCTCGCGGTTACCAGGCTTTCATCAGCCTAGCGGGCACGCCGCTCTCCGGTCAATCGCTGCTTCGGCAGGCGGCGCGGCTCTCGGGATTCACGGCTAAAGGGCCTCGAACGCCATCTCTTGTCGCGCCCAGTAGGCGAATGCATCCGACCGCCTTGTCAGGGCACTTCCCCCTCGCCTGCTTTCGGCGCGAATCGGCCCGTCCTGGTGTAGTACTCCAGCATGTATCTGTCGACCGCATGCACACCTGCCTTGCCCCAGGTATCACCGACCTTGGGCATGAAGTACACGAACTTCTCGTCTTCGCCCAAGCGGTACACCTTGGAGTTCATGGCCTCCCGATCATATGGATAGTCCATCTTGATGATCTGCAGGGTCGAAGGGTCCCGGGGAAAGGGTTGGGATACGTCCGCCAGCATGACGTGGATGGCTTCCTGCAGCGCGAGGTCAACGGTGCGGCGCAGCTCCGCGCCTCCGTCGGCCGACCAGCCACCGTCACCCTCCATTGGCCGGGCCGGTCCCCACGACGCGAAGTAGTTCGTCTGCCAGGTCGCGTGATGGATCCCCGCCGGGACCAGGCCGGCCTTGAGCCACACATAGGGCCGTGCGTATGCCTGGTCGTGGGTGAAGTTGAGGATCACCGTCACCCACACCTGCAGGCGCGATGCCCCATCGGGCGCGAACGTATTCACCGATCCCGGCGACATCTGCGCGAGTCGGGTCTGGGTGATTTCGCGCGCACGATCATTCAACTGGAAATGCAGGGCGACCTCCGGGTTGTTCTTCAGCAGGCGCTTGCTCGCCACATTGCTCCGCGCCGTGTCGATGAGCGCACCCAGAAGACCGCCCACCAGCACCGAGCCAGCAGAGTAATGGTCGCCCGCCACGATGAGTTGGCTGTCCGGCACGCGCACCGTATCCGCCGGAAGTTGCATCGCGCCCATGGGTTCGTCGACATACTCGATCTGAACCGAGGTGAGCATTTTGATGGCGGGCTTCGATTTGCCACCGAAACCCACCAACCCTAGCGCCGCGACGACCACGATCATGCTCAGCCAACGTCGTGCCTGCATCCTTGTCCCCTCGATTTCGCTACCCCATAGCCGGTTCCCTGAACCAGCGGGCTAACGATATCGCGGCCCCGCCCGGGGCGCCATCCGATTCGAAAACCCGCATCGACAGCCTGTCGATCCCTGACCCCGCTGTTCGTCTATCCAGGAAAGGCCGGGCATTCGACCCCGACGAACCCGACGTAATCGCGCCATCCGCCCCAAGGAGTCCTCCCATGAACCCCACCATCACCGCCTTTGAAACCTCGCCGGATCGCGGCCAGGGCCTGGCCCGCGACATGCGCGTGCGCTGGGCGCTTGAGGAGGTCGGCCAGCCCTACGAGGTGCGGCTGCTCTCCTTCAAGGAGATGAAAGAACCTGCCTATCTGGCCCTGCAGCCGTTCGGGCAGATCCCGACCTATCGGGAAGGCGAACTGGTGCTGTTCGATTCGGGCGCCATCGTGTTCCACATCGCCGAGCACCACGCCGGTCTGTTGCCGTCCGACACGAATGCCCGCGCGCGGGCGATCACCTGGATGTTCACGGCGGTCAGCACGATGGAGCCACCGGTGGTGGAGCACGGCATGATGAAGATCGCGGAGAGTGGCGAGCCCTGGTTCGAACCGCGCATGGCCCTGCTCGAGCCACGCGTGCACGCACGTCTTGCCCAGTTGTCCGCGCACCTGGGCGACGCCGACTGGCTGGACGGCGCCTTCAGCGCCGCTGATCTGCTGATGATCTCGGTGCTGCAGCGGCTGCGGAGTTCGAAGCTGGTGGACGGGTATCCGAACCTGGCCGCCTACGTGGCACGTGGCGAAGCGCGGCCTGCATATCAGCGCGCGTTTGCCGCGCAGCTGGCCGTGTTCGAGGCGTCGCAGGCGAGGTGAAGGGCGCCGCGTATTGCCCGCGGGTTTTCATGTCGGGGTCCTGTTCGTCGAAGGGTTTGAATCCAGCTCGCTCAAGTGGAGCAGATGCTGTATCGCGGGATGCCGGGTTCCACGCTCAGCACCGATGCGGAACGACATTGGAAGGCGCAATCCAGACCGTAGGCAGCTTCGAAGTTCACGGCCAGGCGGTCGCCGTCGATGGCCTCAATCCGCAGCCTGTTTATCGCGTTCTGGTGGTTGAAGCCATCCAGCTCCAGGGCCTCGACTCTCTCGAACAGCATCGTCACCAGTGAATGGTCGGTAGTGACGTATCGGCCCCTATCATCGATTTCGGAAGTCACCCGAAAAGCATGGATCTTGACCCGGGCGCTCGGGAATGCGCTGGACTCGCCAGCCCGCATGAGTGACAGCTCGACGACTTCGGCGTCATGAAAGTTCGGCCAGTACCCGAAAACGGATGTGACGGCTTCCGAGTTATGGATCTCAATATCCATGGAAAGGTCCTGACGACATGATCTTCTCTTGCAGCTGGTGGTGGCGCGGTCGATTCAAGCCCGCAGTTGCGCGCCCCGGGATCAAAAGATCATCCCGCAAACAAAGCGCCGGACAGCCACTGCGCCTTGCCGCTCCCGATGAGCCAGGCAACGCCTGCCAGGTTCAGGACGACCGTCACCCAGTAGCTGGTCTGGAACGTGGCCTTCGCCGTCTTGTGCCGGAACTGCTGCTGGGCGACGAGACCGCCGGGCCAGCCGCACAACAAATCGATCAGGTGCAGGGTGGACTCGGGGGTGCGGCGATATCCCTTTTCCGCGGCGGCCTTGTCCAGGCAGTACATCATGTACGACACCAGGCTGGCCGCGAGGTAGGCCAGGAAGACGAGGATGGGCGATTTCCCGAGGTAGGTGGCGAGCGCCAGCAGCGAGAAGAATACCAGCGCCATCGGCCAGGCGGGGAGCCGCACGCTGCTTGCCGGCACCGCGATCTTCTGGCCGGCAAAGCGGATGGTCCTTGCATTCAGGCGGCCCTTCGCGTCCCGCGTGGTTTCGTAGGAAATCAAATCGCCGACAACCGGCTGTCGCGAGCCGCGCTGGAATTGGCTGGCATGGACAAAGGCGCGATCGCCGCCGCCACTGGGAACGACGAACCCGAACCCACGTTCATCATTCCATTCGGTGATGCGTCCTGCGTGCCTCACGAGAAACTCCGTCGTGTCGCCACTTCCCGCCGCCAATCCTAGGGGCGGCTCATTCGGCCGACAAGCCGGCCTTCAATCCACATCGAACGGCGGCTTCTCCCCGGCCCGCAGCGTCAGCACCCGCACGCCGGTCCGGGTCACCGCCACGGTATGTTCGAACTGCGCCGACAGCTTGCCGTCGCGGGTGTGTACGGGCCACTCGTCCGGATGCGAGCGAATCGCTGCCCTGCCCTGGTTGAGCATGGGTTCGATGGTGAAGACCATGCCTGCTTCCAGTTCGAGTCCGGTGCCCGGGTTGCCGTAATGGAGGATCTGCGGTTCTTCGTGCATTTGGCGGCCGATGCCATGTCCGCAGTATTCCTTGACCACGCTGTAGCCCTGCGCCTTGGCATAGTGCGCGATGGCGTGACCGATATCGCCCAGGCGCGCGCCGGGGCGCACGGCGGCGATGCCGCGCCACATGGCGTGGTAGGCAGCCGCGACCAATCGGCGTGCGGGACAAGCGACTTCGCCCACCAGGTAGGTGGTGCTGGAGTCGGCGATGTAACCGTTCTTCTCCAGGGTGATGTCCAGGTTGACGATCTGGCCGCTGCGCAGTACGTCGTCCCGGGACGGCATGCCGTGGCAGACGACATCGTCAATGGAGGCATTAAGCACGTACGGAAATCCGTACTGTCCCCTGCTGGCGGGGCGTGCCTTCAGGTCGTCGACGATCATGCGTTCGACAAGATCATTGATGTCGAGCGTGCTACAGCCTTCCAGCTTCGTCCGGTCCAGCACGTCGAAGACACTTGCCAGCAGCGCGCCGGCTTCGGCCATCAACTCGACTTCGGCGGCGCTCTTGATCACGCGCGCGACTGCCGCAGCGGTTGCGGCTTCACCCCGGCGGCACGCAGCTCGCTGGCGACAATCTCATGGAAACTGAGCTCCGGGTTCATTTCGCAGAGCATGCCGACCTTGATCCAGAAGCTGGCCTGGGCGTTGATGGAGCGGTTGCTCACGGTGCAGGCGCGCCGCAGCTGGTCGTGCAAATCGTCATCGATGTTGACGATGCCCATGGGTGTGCTCGATTGAATAATATACGAATCATATATTGTTCGTATATTCCGTTCAATGGCTCCGAAACAACGTCAGCGCGATGCGCGCAGGTTCACCGATACGGCCCCGGTCCCTGCCAGACCAGTTCGCCCTGCTTGTAGACCCGCAGCATGGTGACGGCCTGGCGGGCGTCGCCGATGGCCTGCATTTCCGGCGAATCCGGATCCAGCGCGCGGCATTTGCCGGAGCCGCGCCGCAATGCGATCTCCAGCGGGCAGACCATGTAGTAGCGCGTGCCCGGCAGGGGAATGGACAGCTCCTTCATGCCCTGCTCGGCCCAGGCGCGCAGACGGGCTTCGCTGAGCACGTCGTAATAAACCAGGTAGCCACCCAGCTCCATGCTGGGTCCGTTGGCAGCGGCGTCGCGCCCGCGGCCATTGCGGATGGCGGGGCTGTTCGACAGGCCGGCGTTCTCGGGGGCCAGGTCCTGGGCGACCAGGCCCGGTGGGCGGCCCGTCCAGGTTTCGGGGCGACGCCGCGCCGAGGAGGACGCGCGGGGAGGCTGCGGCGGGGATTCGCTGGGACGCTCGACGAACTGCGGCACGCGCCGCGTGCTCCGGCTGTCCGAAGGCGTGGCCGACTCGGGCGGCAGTGGGTCTTCGGCGCGATCGACCAGGGTGGATTGGAGGCGCGAGGCCGCGGGCGGCGGCGGAATGGGTTCGGGCGGACGCGTCGGGGGCGGGCTCGGCGGTGCTTCCACGGGATTGTCCGACTGATTCGGCTCGCCGATGAAGTCCACCCGCACCCGGCTGCCACCGGCGGCGCTCTGCGGCGTGGTTATGGTGGGTTTGGACGAATACAGCAGGATGAGCACCATCAGCAGATGCAGCAGCGCGCTGAACAGCGCGGCGATCCACGATTGCAGGCGTTCGACCCTGGGGGCTGTCGCCCAGGTCTGCACGCGGGTCAGTTTGCTCATGCCGCCGTGGATGCGTCGGGGGTGCGGGCCTTCATGGACGGGTTCGACAGCAGGCGACGTGGGAAGTGCCGCATCGTAACCCGAGCCGGGCCGGACACGGCTCCCATCGATGGGGAATGGCTTGGGATTCAGGCCTATCCGCCAGCGGTTCCCGTCATGACCGATATGCGTACCGGGCTTGTCATCGCTTTCCTGGGGGTGTGGCTGGGTGCTTGCGGCGACGCGCGGGCGGACAGCTGCGGAAAAGTCGTCCACGTGGACAATCGCACGAGCCGGCCGGTCGTCGTGGTGATCAAATCCTCCTACGGATCAGGTTTCGGGCGGCCCGACCCAAACGACTTCGCACCCCAGACCCACTGGCGTCCGGGCACCATGCCATTTGTCAGCGTCCGCCAGGTGCCACTTGGGCCGGGAGGGGCTGATAACGTGTTTCTCCGGACCCTGTGCCGCGCTCCCGACCGCAGGCACTGGATCAATGGGTCCTATTCCATCGACGGGGTCGCCAGGGTGTCCGGACAGGAGAATCTGATGGGAGTAAGTGCGAGCATCATCGTCGAACCCGCGAATCAGGAGATATCCGATTAACTCTTGATGCCGTCTGCACGCAGGGGGAAGAACCGGTTCGATGCGCGCTCCATTTCATTCCTCTTCCAACGCTGGCGGCCTCGACCATGAGCCGGCCCCGCCTTCGGATTAAACCTCTTCCCCAATGCCCGCATCCCACACACAACGATCGCGTACCCGGAAGCCGCCCATGAATGCAGCACGCATGCTTCGCCTGCTTTTCCTGCTCTTCGTCGCCACATTGTGGATACCGGCCGCGTTCGCCGCCGGTGCGGCGGCATCGGACCCCTACGCTGCCATCCGGGCCGACATCGAGAAGGAAGTCGCCGCCGGCCGGCTCACCGGCATCTCGGTGGCGGTGGTAAAGGACGGCCGGATCCTGTGGGAGCAGGGCTTCGGCTGGGCGGATCGCGCGGCGCGCAGACCGGCGACGGCGCACACCGCGTTCTCGGTGGCCTCGACCACCAAGCCGTTCACCACCATGGCCGCGATGATGCTGGCGGCGGAAGGCAAGCTGGCGCTGGATCGCCCGGCGAATGATTACCTGGGTGCGGAGAAGATCGTCGATGCGGACGGGCCTGCCGACGAGGTCACCGTGCGCCGGCTGGCGACGCACTCGTCGGGCCTGCCGACCATGTTCGCGATGTATCCCGAAGGCGGAGCCGGCCAGCAGCCGACCATTCCGGAACTCGTTCGCGATTACGGCCATCTGGTCGCGCCCGTCGGCGAGCGCTACGAATATTCCAACGTGGCCATGGGCATCCTGGGCGGAATCGTCGCGCGGCAGTCTGGCCAGGAACTCGGCGGGTTCCTGCGCGATCGCATCCTGCTGCCGCTGGGCATGAAGGACAGTTTCTTCGACACCGATCTCTCGCGCCGCGCCGAGATGGCCGTTCGCTACGCCGACGACGGCAAGCCGCTGCCGTTCTACCTGACCGCCACGCCGGGATCCGGCGAGTTGTATGCCAGCGCGCATGACCTGGCTCGCTTCGCGATGCTGCACCTGGGCGGGAAGGGGCTGGATGCCTCCGCGATGATCCTGGATCAGGCACGCCTGGACGAACTGCATCGCCCAGCCACGCGGGTCGCCCCGCATTTCCATTACGGGATGGGCTGGGAGATCTACGACGAACCCGGCCAGATCGGCGTGCTGCATCATGGCGGCGGACAGGCCGGCGTGAATGCGGAATTCGTGCTGGTGCCCTCGGCCGAGGCCGCCGTGATCGTGCTCAGCAACCGGCGTGGCGAACACAATTTCATCGACGGCGTACGCGACCGCCTGCTGAAAACGGTGGTGCCCGGCTGGACCACTTTGCCCCGCCCGGCGAACCCGCCGCTGGTGCCGCTTCACCCCCTGAAGGACTACCGCGGCACCTGGCGCGGGACGCTGCTCGCCCAAGGCAAGCGCCTGCCGACCGTGCTGACCATTTCGGATGAGGGCAAAGCCACGATGTCGGTTGGCGACGGTCCGGCCAACCCGATTGCCGATTTCGGCCTGATCGACGGCCTGGTGTCGGGCGAGGTCAAGGGCGACGTCGGCAGCCCCGATACACGCCGCGAAAACCTGGATCAGCTGTCCTTGGCGCTGAAGCTGCGCGGCAATCGGATCGACGGCGAAATCGTCGCCTGGCGCAAGACCTCGGAGAACATGAACATGTTTCCGTACTGGACGGATCTGGAGCGCGTATCGAACGACTGAAACGGCGCCATCGAAGGCGGTGGCGGGGAGCACCGCGGATCATTTCCGCAGGATCTTCTCCATCGCCTTCCCTTTCGCCAGTTCGTCGACCAGTTTGTCCAGGTAGCGGATCTTCCGCATGAGGGGATGTTCGACCTCCTCGACCCGGACCCCGCAGACCACTCCGGTGATCAGCGATGCACTCGGATTGAACGCGGGCGCGTCGTCGAAGAACGCCTCGATGCTGCTTCCGGCATCGAGCTGCCGCTGCAGTGTTTTTTGATCGTAGCCGGTCAGCCAGTGGATGACCTGGTCCAGCTCCGCCTTCGTACGTCCCTTGGCTTCCGCCTTCCTGACGTACAGCGGATACACGCTCGAGAACTTCATTGCGAAGAGTTTTTCAGGGTGCATGGAAACCTCATTCCCTTGGTTGAGCCCGGCCCAGTCGCCATCCCAATCCCGACCAGCGACTCGCGTGCCGTGCCAGCGCCTCGCGGATCACTGCTTCGTCGCCCGCCACGTGCAGTTCGCGACGGGCGCGGGTGAGGCCGGTATAGACCAGTTCGCGTGAAAGCACGCGGTTGGTGCGCGCGGGAAGCAGCAGCCAGACGGTATCGAACTCCGATCCCTGGGCCTTGTGCACGGTCATGGCGAAGGCGGATTCGTGCGCGGGCAGCGCGGCCGGATGGAAGGCGCGCGGCTGGTGCGGGTCATCGCCGGGGAACCAGGCGGTCAACGCGCCCTGCCCGTCCTTCAGGCAGATGCCGATGTCGCCGTTAAACAGGCGGTGGCGATAACTGTTCTCGGTGACGATGATCGGCTGGCCGTGGAAATGAGGCTGACCGGGCCGTGGCAGGCCCATGCCCTGGCTTTCCAGCAACAGCCGCTCGACGCGCGCATTGAGGGTGCGCGCGCCCTGCGGTCCTTCGCGCACGGCGGTGAGGATGCGCAGGCGGCTGGAAAGGGCGAGCGCCTCGACCGGCGACGCGGCGGCCGCGAGTGCGCGCCAGTGGGCGAGCAATTCGTCCTGCCGGGCCTGCAACGGATCTTCCAGGTTTTCGTGGAAATGTACGTTGGACAACCGACCGGCGCGCAGCAGCGACAGTGCGGTTCCAGCATCGCCTTCGCGGACGGCGGTGGCCAGCGGGGCCAGTTGCAGGGATTGGCTCTGGCGCCAGCCGCGCTGAAGGTGGACGCGGACGGCGGGGAAGGTTTCCCGCGCATCCGACGCGAAACGCGCATCCTTGGCATCCCGGGGCTGCGTGGGCAAGGGGTCCCTGCTTTCGTCGGGACGACCGGATTCCGGTTCACGGTTGCCGTCGATGGCGGCGCCGAGGATGGCGGACAGGACGTCACCGGCTTCCACCGAAGGCAGCTGATCCGGATCGCCGAGCAACACCAGTCGCGTGCCGTCGGCGATGGCGTCGACCAGCTTGGCCATCAATGGCAGGTCGATCATCGAGGCTTCGTCGACGACCACGATGTCGAACGGCAATGGATGGTCGGCGTGGTGGCGGAAGCGCGGCGAATCCGGGACGGTGCCGAGCAGGCGATGCAGGGTGGTGCCGGTGGTGGGCAGGGCGGCGAGCAGATCGGCGTCGATGCCGACGGCGGCCAGCGCCTGCACGGCGTGGCGCACGCTCTCGGCCATCCGTTCAGCGGCGCGACCGGTGGGCGCCGCCAGTGCGATGCGCGGCGGCGCACGGCCCGCATCGCGGGCCTGCGCGGCCAGCAGCACCAGCAGGCGCGCGGTGGTGGTGGTCTTGCCGGTGCCGGGGCCGCCGGTGATCAGCAGGAGGGGGTGGAGGAGCGCGAGCGTGGCGGCGAGTGCCTGGTGATCGGGGATCGAGTTGCCCCCATCCGCCCCCGGATCAGGTCTGGGGCAGGCACTCCGGGCCCCTTCCCCCGCAGGCGGGGGAAGGGATGCTTCGGATTTGATGTCAGGTTGTTCATCTGCGAACAGGGGGAGTGTCTGGTTTCGCGCAATCTCGAGCCCTTCCCCCGCGTGCGGGGGAAGGGTTGGGATGGGGGCGCCTGGAAACAATCGAGCAAACAAGGGATCAAGCGCGGACACGTCTTCCCCCTCATCGATCTGCTGCGCCGCGATGCGCCGCAATCCCAGCGCCAGCTGCCGCTCGTATTCCCGATAACGGCGCAGATAGAGCAGTCCCTGCTCCAGCACCAGCGGCGCATGCGCGTCGGAGGCTTCATCCGCGCCGTCCGGACGGGCGACCCAGCGCGAGGCCATCAGTTGCGCGCGCCAGCTGTCGGCATCCGGCCAGTCACACTCGGCTTCGGTGTCGAGCAAGGCCCGCGGCTGGCTGAGCAGCAGGCCGGCATGCCCCTTCGAGACGGCGAGCGACGCGAGCGCGGCGGCGGCCAGCACTTCGTCCGGCGTGTCGCGATCCAGGCGGCGCAGGCTCTGGGCGAGCGCGTGGTCGAGCGTGCGCAGGTGGCCCGCCTGCCAGAGGGTGTTCAGAAGACCGGAGGTGCTCATGCGGATTCACCCGCGCGCTTGCCTCCACCCCAACCCTCCCCCGCCTGCGAGGGAGGGGGAGGGTCACGATGGGCGGTTGCCGCATTGCCGGCGAACAGCGCATCCAGGGCGTGGACCAGATCCGGATCAAAACGCTGCGCATGCACGCCGGGCGAAGGCTGCCGGTCCAGATCCAGTCCGCGGCAGAACAGATAGCGCACGCCGCCGAAATCACGCGCGTAGTCGTAAGCATCGCCCAGGCGGAAACGCAGCCAGCGGTGCAGGGCCAGGGTGTAGATCAGCGCCTGCAGGTCATATTCGCTATGCGCCATCGCCTGCTGCATGGCCATGGCGTCGTAACCGGGCAACTGGTTGGATTTGTAGTCGAGCACGTACCAGCGGCCATCGTGGTGGTAGGTGAGATCGATGAGGCCGGTCATCAGGCCTTCCAGCCGCTGGCGCGCACCGAAGGCGCTGCGCGTGCGCAGCACGCCGTGGCGATGCAGCAGCGCGAGCAGCGCCGGCACCGGGGTGGCGGTCATGGCGAAGTGGAATTCGATTTCCGCGCGGCGCGTGTCCGCGGGCAGGTCGGCCAGGCGCACGCCTTCGGGCAACGCGGTGCCGAGGGTGTGCCCGATCAATGGCACCAGCACCTCCACGCCCGCGGCGACATCGGCCTCGGCATAGCCGCCCTCGCGCAACGCGTCGGCGATGACGAGATCTTGCCCGGGGGGCGCGGGGTCGTCCCGGCGCCAATCGCGCCAGGCGGCGAAGTCCGCATTTTCCAGCGCCGCGTGCATGACCACGCCGAAGCGGCTACCGGCAAATCGCGGATCGGCCGCGACGGGCAGCGCGGCCACGGTGGCGGGCGCGTCCGGATCCGCGGCCGGGGTCTCGTCGCCACCACCGGGGTCTGCCTGGGTGGCGGCGGCAAGCGGATCGCCGCCGGCTTCCGCGTGCGCCAGTTGGGTGAAGCTGTAGACCCACCAGTCGGCGGCGACGCGGCGGGTGGCGATGCGCGCGGGCGCGACCGATGCTTCGTGTTCGGGCGACAGGCGTGGCGGCGGCGGTTCGGCCGGACCTTCGACGATATGGATGTCGGCGTGATCGCGCAGCGCGGCGATGCCGGCCAGCAGGGGCGCCAGCCGTCTCTTGTCGATGTCGGTGATGTCGCCGGCCGCGATCCACAGCGCATGCTCGGCACGGGTCAAGCCGACGTAGAGCAGGCGCGCGTCTTCGGCCTCGGCGTTCCTGCGGGCGGTCTCGCCCGCCGCCTTCCAGGCGGGATCGTCCTTGTCGATGCGCCACAGCAGCACGCGCTGGCCATCTTCGTGCAGCACGCGGTAGCGACCGCTGTCCGGGCGGCGGGTGCCGATGCCGGTGAAGGGCAGATACACCAGCGGGTACTCCAGGCCCTTGCTCTTGTGCAGGGTAACGATCTGCACCCGGCGCGCGTCCGATTCCAGGCGGAGCAATTGGGTCTCGTCGTCGGGATCGGCGCTGGCGATGCGCGCCTGCAGCCAATCAAGCAAGCCATGCAGGCCGAGCGTGCGCGTGGCGGCTTCCTGCAATTGCTCGCCCAGTTGCAGGTAGTTGGTCATGCGGCGTTCGCCGTCGACCAGTTGCAGCAGGCGCTCGGCCTGTTCGGCGCACAGATCCGACACCAGCGCGAGCGGACCGCTGCGCTGCCAGCGCTCGCGCCAGTGCAGCAGGCGGGCCTGGTGGTGGCGCTGCGCGTCGCCCTCCACTTCCAGCGCGGCGATGGCGGCCGCATCCTCGCCCAGCAGCACGGTGGACAGCGCGGCGCGCAGGCGGCCGCTGTCGGCCGGTTGCAGCAGCGCCAGCAGCAGGGTGCGCAATTCACCGGCCTCACCGGTGTCGAACAGGCTCTGCTTGCCGGTGGCCACCGCTGGCACGCCGGCGCGCGCCAGCGCTTGTTGGATGCGGGTGGCGTCCTTGTGGTTGCGCACCAGCACCGCGATGTCGCCGGGTTGCACGGGACGGCCGTCGATCAGCGCGCGGCCTTCGCGCGCATCGGCGAGCACGCGATGGATATCGGCGACGCAGGCGGCGGTGGCGGCGGCACGTGATCCGTCAGCGGCCAATGGCTGGCCGTCCTCGCCCTGCAGCAGGCGCAGGGTCAGCGCGGGCGCGGGCAACCCATCGCGCAGGTGATCGGCATCGGTGCGCTTGTCGCCGGGCTGCACCGGTTCGAAGCGGATCCCGGGATGGGCGAACGCCTCCTGGCCCGCGGCATCGGCACCGTCGTACAGCGCCTGGATCGCGCGCAGCACCGCCGGACGCGAGCGGAAATTGTGGGCCAGCCGGGGCGCCTCGTCGGCCACCCGACGGGCGAGCAGGTAGGTGTCCACGTCGCCCCCACGAAAACCGTAGATGGCCTGTTTGGGATCGCCGATGAGGAACAGCGCCGGCACGTCGCCGAGCGTGCGCACCTCTTCCGAATCGCCGAACACGCGCGCGAAAATCCGCCACTGGCGCTCGTCGGTGTCCTGGAACTCGTCCACCAGCGCGACCCGGTACTGCGCGCGCAGCCGCGCCACCAGCGCCTGCCGATCCGGACCTTCCAGCGCCTCGGCGACGCCTTCGATCAGATCGTCGTAGGTCTGCACGCGACGGGTGCGCTTGAGCGCCGCCAGGCGCTGGCGGGCTTCGCCACGCAGGTGATGCAGCAGGCCGATGGCCCGCCCGCGCCGCCATTGCGCGCAACGCTCGAGCGCCTGCAGATAATCGGCGATCAACGGCTGCAGGGGCGACAGTGGCGTCTTGCCGGCATGCGCCTTGTTGGTCTTGGCGGACAACGCCTCGTGGGTGAGTCGTTCGATGCGTTCGTCCAGCACGATCAGCGGATCCGGCCGCTGGCTCCATTGCTGCAATTGGCGCTGCAACGCGGCCAGCCAGTCGGGCTTGTATGAGGTCTTGTTGAGCACGCCGCCATCGAGCGCCGCCAGCACCGCACCGAAGTAGGCCTCGCCGTGGGCGGCAATGCCGGTCGCCAGCCGATCGCAGGCGCCGGCCAGGCCGGGCGGCGCGTCGTCATCCCGCGTATTCGCCGTGTCCTGCGGATACAGCGGCAACGGCCCGCACAGCGCCGGCAGATCGGCTGCGAGTGCATCAGGACTGTTCCACAGGCGGACCAGCGCGTCGGCATCCACCGCATCGGCCGCGTGCACGCGCCACAGGTCGGCGGCGACCTCGGCGTACAGGTCGCGGGCATTGCCGAGCAGTTCGACGGCATCGAAACCCTGTCCGGTTTCCAGCGCATGCTCGCGCAGCACGCGCGCGCAGAAACCGTGGATGGTGAAGATGGCGGCCAGATCGGTTTCCTCCGCCGCGATGCGCAGGCGGCGGGCGAGCTGGTCGGCGGTTTCCCCGCCGCCGGCAAGATGGCGCTGGAGGATGTGGCGGGTCAGTGCGACTTCGGCATTGTCGCCCTCATTGGCGTCGGTGCCGGCCAGCCGCGCGGCCAGCGACAGGCGCTCGCGGATGCGCTTGCGCAGCTCCTGGGTGGCGGCTTCGGTATAGGTCACCGCCAGCACCTGGCCCATGCGCAGCTGCTGTTCGACGATCAGGCGGGTGAACAGGGTGGCCAGCGTGTAGGTCTTGCCGGTGCCGGCACTGGCCTCGATCAGCTGGACGCCGTCCAGCCCGCGGGTCAGGTAGGGATGGCTGGCGGGATCCGGCGCGCTCATGCGGCCTCCTCCGCTTCCATGGCGTCGCCATGCGCGCGGCCCCGGCGCACCAGGTCATAGATGCGCAGGCTGGTGCGTTCGAGCCGCAGGTAGTCCGCCTCGCTGGCGAAGGGATCGCGGCCGCGCAGCGCCAGCCGGATCGCTTCGCCCTCGCCTTCGGCCCAGCCACCGTTGCCGTCGCCGTGCCAGCGCTTCCAGCCGGCGGCGCGGCGCTTGTCCGGTTCGGCGTTCCAGATGTCCCAGCCGGTGTAAGGCGCGAACCACAACGGTTCGCGCAGGCCCTGTGCATGCAGGGCGAGCAACTGGCGCAGCGCGTCGCGTGCCTGGTCCGGATCCAGCGCTTCGAGCAGGTGCGGCCCCGGGCCGTCGCCGCTGTCGTGGAACTGCACCAGCGGCAGGTTCGCGCCGGCGGCATTGGCCAACAGCCAGTCCAGGCCCCAGCGCAGCGCGGCGTTGCCGTTGAGTGCGCCGGCACGCAACCGCACCAGCCCGCGCGGATGCAGATCGGCGACGCGGCCGTGCAGGTGCGTGCCGTCGAGCTCCACTTCATAACGCTCGGACGTGAGGGCCTCCCCTTCCATCCAATCGCGGCGCGCCTGTGCGAACGGGCGGATCTCGGCGAGCAGCGCCTCGAACTGGCGTTCACCCAGCACGCCGGACGGCAGCAGCGCACGCGCGCGCAGGCGTTCACGCAGCCCGCTTTCCTGGCCATCATCCAGCGCCTCGATCACGGCCTGCTGCAAGGCTGCACGTTCCAGTCCGCCGCCGGGCAGCACCAGCGGTTCGACATCCTCCGCGGTCTCGATCGGTTCGGGCAGGCGCAGGCCCAGCCGCTGGGCCAGGAACTGGCCTTGCGGATCGGCGAGGAAGCGACGCAGCGTGTCCAGCGACAGATCCCTTTCCGGCGCGTCCAGCGCGGGCAAGGGCTGCGCGAGCCACGGCGGCGGCGGGTGGCGTGCGCCGCCGGCGCGATCCGCGGCCGGGCGCCATTGCGCGCGGTAGCTGAAACGACGCGGTTCCTCCTCGCTACCAAAGGCGGCGGGCGCGAACGGTTGCAGGGTGTGCTGCACCACCAGCGCTTTGCGCGCGGCGGGATCGGCGTGGTACGCCGCCGCCGCATCCAGCAGTTCGCTGATCAGCACCGAGGGTTCGCGCACGCTGCCGTCGCGCGGGTCCGCGCCCTGGTAGCTCAGGTAGAACACATCCTGGGCGGCGGCGAACAACTGCAGGAACAGGTAGCGGTCATCCTCGCGGGTGGAGCGGTCGCCGTGGCGCCGGCGCCCGGTCCCGAGTTCGGCGGTCAGGCGGTTGAGCCCGGCGGCCGGATCCCGATGCGGAAACTCGCCGTCGTTCATGCCCAGCAGGCAGATCACCCGGAACGGCAGCAGGCGCATCGGCACCATCCGGCCAACGCTGATGCCGCCGGTGAGCAGTGGCGCGCGGGTGTCGGCCTGCGACAGCAGGTCGGCGAAATAGGCACGCACCACTTCCGCCGGCACCTCGTCGGCATAGCCGGCCGCTTCGGCGTCGCGCGCGAAGCGATCGACCAGCGTGCGCAGGCGATCCAGCGCGCGTTGCGCGCGCGGCGCGGAGGGGCGCTCGGGCAGCAACGCATCGAGCAGGCGCAGCAGGCGTTCGCGCCACTGCGCGGGCGGCAGCGGCTGGGCCAGATCGCGGCGCTGGCGGGCCAGTTCGCGCAACAGGCGGATCAGGGTATCGAGCGCGTCGAGCGCACCGCCTTCCAATCCGGTCCACGGCGCGACTCCGGCGATGTCGTCTTCGGCGCCGCTGGCGTGGCCCAGCAGCAGGCGGTCCAGCGCGAATTGCCAAGTGTAGGCATCGTCGGCCGGCGCGGCGGCGGCGGCGCGATGCGCGGCGTCCAGGCCCCAGCGCGCACCGGCTTCGCGCAGCCAGCCATGCAGGCGGTCGATGGCGTCGGTGTCCAGGCCGGCGGCCTCGGCGACCGGCGCACTGGCGAGCAGGTCGAGGGTTTCGTCCAGGCCGAAGCGCGAGACCGGCAGGTCCAGCAGGCGCAGGAACACCTCGGCCAACGGCTCGCTGGCCAGCGGGCTGGTGTCGGCCAGTGCCCACGGCAGCGCATCGTCGTGGCCATCGCCGCCGAACACCGCGTCCAGGTACGGCACATAGGGATCGATGTCCGGTGCCAGCACGGCGATTTCGCGCGGCTGCAACGGCGGGTCGAAGCGCTTGTCGTCGAGCAGCGCGCGCACGTGATCATGCAGCACCTGCACTTCGCGCAGGCGGGTGTGGCAGGCGTGCACCTGGAGGCTGGGATCGTGGCGATCGAGGGTGTCGCGCCGCGGGCCGGAGGGAGCGGCGCGGCGGTGGAACAGATCCTGCTGCATGTGCCGCAGCAGGCTGTCGGACAGGCCGCCTTGGGCGCGGGTTGGCGCGGAGTCGTCGGCGGGATCGGCATAGGCGGCGATCTCGCCGGCTGGATGCACCACTTCATAGCTGCCCAGCACTGCCATGAAATCGCGGCCCGCCGCGCCCCAGGCCTGCAGCAACGGGTTCTCGCCCGGTTCCTCGCCAAACGGATCGGCGTCGCCGGCGCGCAGGCGCTCGCCCAGCGTCTGCAGATCGCCCCAATAGGATCGGGTGGGCGTGGGCAGGTAGAAATGCAGGGTGCCGGCGCGCGCCTGGGTGGCGACCACGCGCAGCACGTCGGGCGAGATGTTGAGGGTGGCGAAGGCGAACAGGCGCGCGGGCATGCCTTCGGGCAAGGCCGCCGCCGGGCCGGCGAAGCGGTCGAGGTAGTGCTGGATGCGCCGCGCGCGGTGTTCGCCCCCGCTGGCGATGTGCCGCCACAGCACCGCCTGCGGATCGGCCGGGGCGGCGCCGGCTTCCCAGCGCAGCAGCCAGTCGCGGCGCCAGGCCTGGTACTTCTCGAACACACAGGCCAGTTCGGTCGCCAGCGCCCACGGCTTCACCGGATTCCCGTCGGCCAGGTAGCCGCGCAGCGATGCGAGTGCGGGTCGGGCCAGCAATGCGGAATCGGTGAGCGCGGCGTACAGGCGCCAGCGCAGGCCTGCGGCGTCCAGGTCGTCGCCCTCCCCTGGCACGTTGGCGGCCCGCGCGCGGGCGACGAATTCGCCCGGGGTGAGGAATTCCAGGTTGGCGGCGACGCCGTGCTCGGCGGCCAACGTGGCCTGCAGCCAGCGCCGCATCGCCACCTGCGGGATCAGCACCACTTCCGGCGCCAGCAGGGACTGGCCCGGCAGGGGCTGGCGCAGCTCGGCGGCCAGCAGACCCGCCAGGACGTCCAGGGAATTGGAGTGGTAGAGGCGGAAGTCGGGCGCGGCGGCGTCGGGCATCCGGCTATCTTGCCGCAGCGGCGTCTCTGTCGCCGAGACGCGGGAGATTCAGCGTGCCGATTCGGGATGCTGTTTCCCGCGCGGCCCCGGCGTTCCCGGCCGGGATTCCGGCACAATACCTGTACCGGCCAGTTCGGTTTTGTTCAGCCATCTCACGCGAAGCTTCCTCGTTGCTTTTCCGTTAAATGCCGCCGCCATGACATCCGCCGACACACCCGCCGTGCGCCTGTCCGACGTCCGCCTCGATCGCGGCGGGCGCACCATCCTGCGCGACATCGCGCTGTCGGTGCCGCGCGGCAGCATCACCGCCGTGCTCGGCCCCAGCGGCAGCGGCAAGTCCACGTTGCTGGCGGCGCTGACCGGCGAACTGCCGCCCACCGCGGGCCAGGTCGAAGTATTCGGGCAAACCGTGCCGCGCCGCAGCCACGCGCTGCTGGAAATGCGCAAGGGCATCGGCGTGCTGTTGCAGGGCAATGGCCTGCTCACCGATCTGACCGTGGCCGAGAACGTCGCGCTGCCGCTGCGCACGCACACCCGGCTGGCGGCGCCGCTGATCCAGCGCATCGTCGAATTCAAAGTGAACGCGGTGGGCCTGCGCGCCGCCGCGGATCTGTATCCGCGCGAACTGTCCGGCGGCATGGCCCGCCGCGTGGCGCTGGCCCGCGCGCTGGCGCTGGATCCGCCGCTGATGATCTACGACGAGCCGCTGACCGGCCTGGATCCGATTGCCAGCGGCGTGATCATGAGCCTGATCCAGCGCCTCAACGACACCTTGGGCCTGACCAGCATCATCGTCACCCACCATGTCCACGAAACCCTGCCCATCGCCGATCAGGCGCTGGTGATCGCCAATGGCGGCCTGGTGTTCAGCGGCACGCCGGCCGGACTGGAGAACACCGCCGACCCGCTGGTGCGCCAGTTCCTGCGCGGCGAGCCGGACGGCCCGATCGCGTTCGACGCGGTCAAGCGCGTGGAGGAAGCGGCTTGAAGCGGGGAATGCAGAATCGGGAACCAGGCATCGAAGCGGCCTTCACGCAGGGCCGGCCGGCCGCATCCATGAATGGCCCCCTCCTCCGCGACGCGGGGGAGGGCTGGGGTGGGGGCGACTGGAAGCGGGTTTCCGCGCTTGCCCCCATCCGCCCTTCGGGCACCTTCCCCCGCACGCGGGGGAAGGAACTGCTGCCCAAGGGAGGAGTTAGCTGATGCCATTCGTTGCCGCCACCCGTTCGCTCGGCCGCGCGGGGCTGTTCTCGCTGTCGGTATTCCGCGCCTCGGCGCCGACCCGGGATTTCTTCGCCGAACTGACCCGCGAGATCTACAAGATCGGCGGACGTTCCCTGCCGATCATCGCGGTCGGCGGCGCGTTCGTGGGCCTGGTGCTGACCCTGCAGGGCTATCGCACGCTGACCACGTTCGGCGCTTCCGACGCGCTGTCGACACTGCTGGGCCTGTCGCTGTACCGCGAGCTCGGCCCGGTGCTGACCGCGCTGCTGTTCATCGGCCGCGCCGGCAGCTCGATCGCCGCCGAACTGGGCCTGATGCGCGCCACCGATCAGATCAAGGCGCTGGAGTTGATGGCCATTGATCCGGTCGCCAAGGCGGTCGCGCCGCGCTTCTGGGCGGCGGTGCTGACGGTGCCGCTGCTGACCGGTTTCTTCTGCAGCCTGGCCATCAGCGCCAGCTACTTCGAAGCGGTGCACGTGCTGGGCCTGGACAACGGCACGTTCTGGTCCGCGCTGCAGAACAGCGTCGATTTCTGGGACGACTTCGGCGTGGCGTTGCTGAAATCGGCGGTGTTCGGCGGCACCAGCGCGCTGGTGGCGGCCTACGTGGGCTACCACGCCGAACCCACCATCGAAGGCACTTCGGTGGCGACCACCCGCGCCGTGGTGAACGCCTCGCTGCTGGTGCTGATGTTCAATTTCGTCCTTTCCGCCCTGCTTTTCCGGAGTTGATGCCATGGCCGTCCGTGGACCCCGTCTCGAATTCGCCGTCGGCGCCTTCCTGCTGCTCGCCCTGGCCTCGCTGCTGGTGCTGGCGATCGCTTCCACCAACAAGCGCTTCGGCATCGGCGGCGGCAGCTACGAGCTGAAGGCGCGCTTCACCAACCTGGGCCAGCTGCGCAAGCAGGCGCCGGTGAAGATCGGCGGCGTGGTGGTCGGCCAGGTGGCCGATATTCAGCTGGATCCGGTCAAGTTCGAGTCCATCGTCACCCTGTCGCTCGACAGCAAGTACAAGGATCTGCCCGCCGACACCGCCGCCGGCATCTTCACCAGCGGCCTGCTCGGCGAGAACTACGTGGGCCTCTCGCCGGGCGGTGATCCGGAAGTGCTCAAGCCCGGCGAGGAAATCGCCTTCACCCAACCGGCCGTGGATCTGCTGCAACTGGCCGGCAAATACATGTTCAGCGGCGGCGGCAACGCCGGCAGTGGCGACAACGGCGAATCCGCCGCGCCTCCCGCACAACCGACGGAAGAACAACCCCAGCCATGAAAACGATCATGAAACGTTCCCTGCTGCCGTTCGCCCTGGCCATCGCGCTGCTCGCCGCCGCGCCGGTGATCGCCAGCGCGCAGACCGCCACCGCCCAGGCCGCGCCCAGTTCGGCCAGCCAGGTGGTGCTGACCAACAGCTCGCGCATCATCGGCACGCTGGAAAAGCGCCGCGCCGAGTTCAAGGCCAACCCGGCCACCCTGCGCCAGTACGTGTCCGGCGAGTTCAACAACCTGTTCGACCGCGAATACGCGGCCCGGCTGGTGCTGGGCATCCACGGCCGCGGCGCCAGCGACGCCGACATCAAGACCTTCGCCGACGCGCTCGGCGACAGCCTGATGACCCGCTATGGTTCGGCGCTGCTGGACTTCAACACCCAGCTGAAGGTGCGGGTGAAGTCCGAGTCGGCCCTGCCCGGCGGCCGCGGCGTGAAGGTCGCCAGCGAGATGCTGCGCCCGGACGGCGAACCGATTCCGGTGGACTACCTGCTGCGCCAGGCGGGCGGCAAGTGGAAGGTGTTCGACGTGATGGTCGAGGGCGTCTCGTTCGTGCAGACGTTCAAGACCCAGTTCGACACCCCGTTGCGGCAGAAGTCGATCAGCCAGGTCGCCGCCGACCTGCGCGCCGGCCGGTTGCAGACCAATGCCAACACCAGCGGCAAGAAGTGACGCCGGCGTCGCCCGCGAGGGCGACGCGCTGGTCTTCCGCGGCGCGCTGGATCGCGCCGCGGCGGTCGCGCTGTGGCCGCAGCTGGCGAAGGCCACCGGCGCGCAACGCATCGTCCTGACCAATGTCACTACCGTGGACAGCGCGGGCTTGGCATTGTTGGCCGAACTGGCCGCGCAACTGCGCGCGGCCGGCGGCACGGTGGCCATCGAAGGCCAACCGGCCGGATTCACCGATCTGTGCGCCGCCTATCGCCTGACGCCGGGACTGGAGTTCCCGGTCTGACCCTCTCCCCCCGAGATTCCAAGGAAACGGGATGAACACCTTCCGCTTTTGCACCGTGCTCCTGTTCGCCGCGCTCGCCACCGCCTGCGCGTCGGCACCCCTGCCGGCCCCCGCGCCGGACACCGCCGGTTCGGCGGTGATCGACGGCACCGCGCCGGCAACGGTGAGCACCGATGCCGCGCCGCCGGTCGATGCGTCCGCGCAGGAACAGGCCGCGGCCGTCACCGACGCACCGGCAACGGAACCCGCCACCGGCGTCGCCTCCGACGCACCGGTCGCGGCGACCGCCGCCGAGGACGACTACGCCGCCATCTACGGCGGCGCGGTCGCCGATCCCACCCTGCCCGCCGCGGTCGCCTCGCCGGTGGTGTACGACCCGTGGGAGAAGTTCAACCGCAAGGTGCACCGCTTCAACAACGCGGTGGATCGGGGCGTGGCGCGGCCGTTGGCGCGCGCCTACTCCAATGTGGTGCCGCGGCCGATGCGCCTGGGCGTGAGCAACTTCTTCGACAACCTCACCCAGCCGCTCAGCGCCATCAACCACCTGCTGCAAGGCCGCCCCAAGCAGGCGAGCCAGGCGCTGGGCCGGTTCCTGCTGAACTCCACGCTGGGCATCGGCGGCATCTTCGATCCGGCCAGCGACGCCAAGCTTCCCCGCCGCAGCGAGGATTTCGGCCAGACCCTGGGCGTGTGGGGCTGGAAGAAGTCGCGCTACGTGGAACTGCCGTTCTTCGGCCCGCGCACCGTGCGCGACGTGTTCGGCCTGGCCGGCGACATTCCGCTCAGCCCGGTCCGCTATGTCGAGGACGACAAGACCCGCATCTTCCTGCAGGGCCTGAACCTGGTCGACACCCGCGCCCAGCTGCTGTCGCTGGACAGCCTGCGCGAAGGCGCGGTCGACGACTACACGCTGGTCCGCGATTCCTGGATGCAGCGCCGCGCCTACCAGATCGAGGGCACGCGCTCGCAGGACGAGGACAAGTCACTGCCGGATTACCTCAACGACGAGGATCCGGATCCGACGGTGCCGGCCAACGCGATGCCGATGCCGCAGATCACTCCGGGCGGCTGAGGCCTCTTTTTCGGCAGGAGCGACGCCAGTCGCGAAGTGGAGACCCAGGAAAAACCGGCGCAAAGCGCCGGTTTTTTCTTATCTGGCCACTTCTGGTTTGCCAATGGTTCGTCCCTTGTAGGAGCGACGTAAGTCGCGACAGCCATCCGTTCGACAAGCGAAAGGTCGCGACTTACGTCGCTCCTACAAGGCTCAAGGACTACTCCGCTTCGTCAGCGCCCAGCAGCTTCTGGCTGTCCTCGCCGGGCAGCGCTTCCACGTTGCGCAGCTGACGCTCGATGGCGCGGGTGCGCACGCCGGCGGCCTTGATGCTGTTCTGCACGGTGTCGAGCTGGCTGTGCGCCTTCTCCAGCACCGTGGCGAACTTGCCGAATTCGGTCTTCACCGCGCCCAGCAGGTGGCGGACCTCGCTGGAGCGCTGTTCGATGGCCAGGGTGCGGAAGCCCATCTGCAGGCTGTTGAGCAGGGCGGCCAACGTGGTCGGCCCGGCCACGACGATGCGGTGCTCGCGCTGCAGGACATCGACCAGCCCCGGGCGCCGGATCGCCTCGGCGTACAGGCCTTCGGTGGCCAGGAACAGCACCGCGAAGTCGGTGGTGTGCGGCGGCACCACGTACTTCTCGTTGATCGACTTGGCCTGCACCTTGATCGCGCGTTCGAGCTGCAGGCCGGCGGCGCGTACCGCGTCCGTGTCGCCACGTTCCTGCGCGTCGAGCAGCCGCTCGTAATCCTCGCGCGGGAACTTGGCGTCGATCGGCAGCCACACCGGCGCCTGGTCCTCGCCGCGCCCGGGCAGGCGGATGGCGAAGTCGACCGCTTCGCCGCTGTCGGGCCGCACGCGCACGCCGCGTGCGAACTGCTCGCCGGTCAGGACCTGTTCGAGCAGGTTCTCCAGCTGCACCTCGCCCCAGCCGCCGCGGTCCTTCACGTTGTTCAGCACGCGCTTGAGGTCGCCCACGCCAGTGGCCAGCTGCTGCATTTCGCCCAGGCCGCGCTGCACCTGTTCCAGGCGTTCGGACACCAGCTTGAACGACGCGCCCAGGCGCGCTTCCAGGGTGGTCTGCAACTTCTCGTCCACCGTCTGCCGCATCTGCTCCAGCTTGGCGGTGTTGTCGGTCTGCAGTTCCTTCAACCGCGCCTCCAGCGTAGTGCGCATCTCGCCGATGCGCAGTTCGTTGCGCTGGGTCAGCTCGGCCAGGCGCTGGCCGAGGCTGTCGGCGAAACGCTGCTGCGACTCTGCCGCCTCCAGGCGGCCCTTGCGAGCGTCCTCGTTCAGCGCCTCGCGCAGGATGTCCAATCGTTGATCGGTGCGCGTGCTCAGATCGGCCAGGCTGCGGCCGAAGCCCTCGATGCGGACGTCCTGCTGGCGCGACAGCCCTTCCAGTTGTTCACGCAACTCGCTGCGGCCATCGCGCTGCTCGTCGCGCAGCGCGCGCTCCAGCACCCCGCCCAGCCGTTCCTCGGGCCGGCGCAGGAGCAGCACCACCAGCAGCGCGATGGCCACGGTGGCGAGGATGAGGAGCAGCACGAGCAGGGTCTGGGTATCCATGCCCGACAGTGTAGCCGGCGGCGTCTCAGGCCTTGATACCGGCGCCTCGGCAAACCATCGGCATCTGCGCATGACAGGCCGGATTTTCGGGCGCAAAATCGGATTCCCTCATCGAAACGGATCCGCCATGCAGTGGATGGGCATCCAGGATCTCGGCACCTTCGTGGCGGCCGTGATCGTCTTCCTCGCCATTCCCGGCCCGGGCACGTTTTCGCTGCTGACGGCCACCGGCAAGGGCGGCCTGCGCGCGGGTTACGCGACGCTCGCCGGGCTGGCGCTGGGCGATCAGATCCTGATGTGGCTGGCGGTGATCGGCGTGGCGGCGCTGCTGAAGGCCAACCCGGTGCTGTTCGGGCTGGTGAAGTACGCGGGCGCCGCCTATCTGATCTGGATCGGCCTCCAGCTGCTGTGGCAGCGCGGCGAGGGTGCGGGCGGACCGGTGCGGATGGAAGCGGGACGTTATTTCCGCCAGGGCATCCTGGTCACCCTGCTGAATCCGAAGGCCATCATCTTCTACATGGCGTTCTTCCCGCTGTTCATCGATCCGGCCCATCACCAGGGCCTGGCGACCTTCGCCACGATGGCCGCGCTGATCGCGGTGATCACCCTGCTGTACTGCTCGCTGCTGATCCTGACCGGCCACGCGATGAGCCAGCGGGTCCGCCAGCAGCCGCGGCTGCGGCGCTGGCTGCAGTCGCTGGCCGGCGTCTTCCTGGTCGGTTTCGGGGTCCGCCTGGGCACCGGTTGAGGACACTTGCATGGACCTGCGAATCAAACGTGCGTACGAACCCGCCTCGCGGACGGACGGCAAGCGAATCCTGGTCGACCGGCTGTGGCCGCGCGGCGTATCGAAGGAGAAGCTGGACGCGGAGTGGATGAAGGCGGTGGCGCCCAGCACCGAACTGCGGACCTGGTACGGGCATGAGCCAGCGCGCTGGGACGGATTCCGCGAGCGCTATTTCGCCGAGCTGGATGCCCAGCCCGAGGTGCTGGCCCCGCTGCGCGAAGCGCTGCGGCATGGCCGGGTCACCCTGATCTACGGCGCCCGCGATTCCGAGCACAACCAGGCCGTGGCGCTGGCGGAGTATCTGAAGAAGCATCACGGGCGTTAGGGGGTCGGCACCGGAAGCAGAAGCAAATCCCCTCGGTCCCCCTTCTTCGAAGGGGGAGGAGATGCGGGATGCCGGCTCCGGATGTCTTCGGCATGGCCCTTCCGCAGGAAAGAAAGGCGGTTGCTGGTTCCGGAGCACCTCTGCGCGTGCGCTTGCAGTTGGGGAATCGGACTACGGGCCCGGGTACTTGTCTGCATGCACCCTGCAATGCTTCCCAGCAGCCGAATGGCGGGTCAAGGGGGCCGGGCGGTCGCGTGGGCGGCCGACGGGGATTTGATTTTTTCCGCCAGACACCCACGCTTCCTGGCAACCGCAGGCCCGGATGTCCCGGTGGTGCGCTGCCGATTGCCAGCCGGGCGGTGCGCCTTTAGCCTGCTCGCGCTTCGACTCATATTAGGGCCGGGGCTTGCCCCGGTCCGCCGGGCCCTTCGAGCAATTCCCAAGGACACTCCATGCAGACCTGGCTCCGGCGCAAGTCCATCGATCGCGTCACCGTGCACGAGGAGGGCCGCCGCCTGGTCCCCACGCTGAGCTGGCCCCACCTGGTGGCGCTGGGCATCGGCGCGATCGTCGGCACCGGCATCTACACCCTGATCGGGGTGGGCGCGAACCTGGCCGGGCCCGCGGTGCTGCTCTCGTTCGTGGTCGCCGGCGTGGTCTGCGCCTGCGCGGCGCTGGCCTACGCCGAAATGGCGACGCTGATGCCGGCCGCCGGCAGCGCCTACACCTACAGCTACACCGTGCTGGGTGAATCGATCGCCTGGGTGGTCGGCTGGAGCCTGATCCTGGAGTACTCGCTGGTGGTCAGCACGGTGGCCGTGGGTTGGTCCGGCTACGCGGTGGGGTTCCTGAAAGGCATGGGCGTGGAGCTGCCCACGATGCTGACCGTGGGTCCGCATGCGGGTGGATTGATCAACCTGCCCGCGGTGCTGATCACCTTCGTGGTGGCCGGCCTGCTGATCGCCGGCACCCGCGAGAGCGCCACGCTCAACGCCATCCTGGTGGTGGTGAAGGTAATTGCACTGGCGGTGTTCGTCGCGATCGCACTGCCGCATTTCGATGCCACCCACCTGGAACCGTTCATGCCCTACGGCTTCGTCAAGTCGATGGGCGCGGACGGGGTCGAGCGCGGGGTGATGGCGGCGGCGGCGATCATCTTCTTCGCGTTCTACGGTTTCGACGCGATCTCCACCGCGGCGGAAGAAACCAAGAATCCCGGCCGGGATCTGTCGATCGGCATCGTCGGTTCGATGATCGGCTGCACCCTGATCTACATCGTGGTCGCCGCCGCCGCCGTCGGCGCGATGAGCTATACCGTGTTCGGCCAGAGCCCGGAGCCGCTGGCGCTGATCCTGCGCGAACTCGGCCAGGGCACCGCCGCCAAGGTCATCGCCGGCGCCGCCGTGGTCGCGCTGCCGACCGTGCTGCTGGCGTTCCTGTACGGGCAGAGCCGCATCTTCTTCGTGATGTCGCGCGATGGCCTGCTCCCGCGCGGGCTGTCCAAGGTCAATCCGCGCACCGGCACGCCGGTGGCCATCACCGTGTTCACCGCCGTCCTGGTGGCCGCGTTGGCTGGCGTGGCGCGCCTGGACGAAATCGCCGCGCTGGCCAATGCCGGCACGCTGGCGGCCTTCATCGCGGTCGCGGTGTGCCTGCTGGTACTGCGCAAGCGCGACCCGAATCGTCCGCGCGTGTTCCGCACGCCGGCGGCCTGGCTGGTCGGCCCGCTGGCGATCGGCGGCTGCCTGTACCTGTTCTGGAGCCTGCCGCGCACCACCCAGCTGTGGTTCCTGGCCTGGAACGCCATCGGCGTGGTGGTCTATCTGCTCTACAGCCGTCGCAGCAGCCTGCTGGCGAAGGGCGGCGACGCCTGATCGCGCAACGTCGGCCAACCGGCATGGAAAGAGCGGGCGAAAGCCCGCTTTTTCTTTGTCCCGCCGGAACAGTACGCCTGCGAACGGCGCGAACGGATTTTCGGCGGAGCGTCCTCAGGCTTCTTTCCCGCCGGAGCGGCCATTAAGATGCCGGGCAGGCACATTCCCGGTAACGACGTTGATCATCCATCCCAAAGTCCGCGGCTTCATCTGCACCACCACCCACCCGCTTGGTTGCGAGCTCAACGTGCGCGACCAGATCGCCGCCACGCGTGCGCAGGGCGTACGCACGGACGGACCGAAGAAGGTCCTGGTGATCGGTGCCTCCAGCGGCTACGGGCTGGCGGCGCGCATCTCCGCCGCGTTCGGCTTCGGCGCCGACACCTTGGGCGTGTTCTTCGAGAAGCCCGGCAGCGAGAAGAAAGCCGGCACCGCGGGCTGGTACAACGCCGCCGCGTTCGACAAGTTCGCCAAGCAAGCCGGCCTCTACAGCCGCTCGATCAATGGCGACGCGTTCTCCGACGAAGCCCGCGCCAAGGTCATCGAACTTATCAGGAACGAGATGGGCGGCCAGGTCGATCTGGTGATCTATTCACTGGCTTCGCCGGTGCGCAAGCTGCCTTCGACCGGCGAACTGAAGCGCTCGGCGCTCAAGCCGATCGGCGCGCCCTACACCTCCACCGCCATCGACACCAACAAGGACGCCATCATCCAGGCGACCATCGAGCCGGCGACCGAGCAGGAAATCGAGGACACCGTCACCGTGATGGGTGGCCAGGACTGGGAACTGTGGATCGATGCGCTGGCCAAGGCCGGTGTGCTCGCCGACGGCGCGCGCACGGTCGCTTTCAGCTACATCGGCACCGACATCACCTGGCCGATCTACTGGCATGGCGCGCTGGGCCGGGCCAAGGTCGATCTGGACCAGACCGCGCATCGCCTGGACAAGCGCCTGGAAGCGAGCGGCGGTGGCGCCAACGTCGCCGTGCTGAAGTCGGTGGTGACCCAGGCCAGTTCCGCGATTCCAGTGATGCCGCTGTACATCAGCATCGTGTTCAAGGTGATGAAGGAACTGGGCCTGCACGAAGGCACCATCGAACAGCTCGACCGCCTGTTCCGCGACCGCATGTACCGCGCGGATGGCCAGCCGGCGCAGACCGACGACGAGAACCGCCTGCGCCTGGACGACTGGGAACTGCGTCCGGAAGTGCAGGCCAAGGCCAAGGCGCTGTGGCCGCAGATCACCAGCGAGAACCTGTTCGCGCTGACCGACTACGCCAACTACAAGCACGAATTCCTCAAGCTGTTCGGCTTCGAGCGCGACGACGTGGACTACGACGCCGACGTCAATCCGGACGTGAAGTTCGACTGCATCGAACTGTCGCCGGAAGGCTGAGGGGCCACAGAACTTTTTTTGCTTCTGCCTCCCCCTTCGAAGAAGGGGGATTGAGGGGGATTTGCTTCTCTCGCAAAGAGCAAGCGCTTCTCAACAGCCGCATGGCTGGTCAATCCCCCGTCAGCTGCTTCGCAGGCGCCCGCCCCCTTTTTCAAAGGGGGCTAGAGGAAATCCATCGCCCGGAATCTGCTCCGGCCGCTCCCTTTTCAAAAGGGGGTTAGAGGAAACCCATCGCTCGGAATCCGCTCCGGCCTCCCCCTTTGTAAAAGGGGGAATGAGGGGGATTTGCTTTTGCAGGTGTCCCGCAGCCCGCTCAGTCCACCACCCGGCAGAACACCGCCTTCAGGTAGCGCGATTCCTGCACGTGCGCCATGAAGGGATGGTCGGCGCCGGCGCCGGCGACCTTGAGGATCTGGATGGTGCGACCGGAGAAGTAGGCCGCGCGGCGCAGCATGTCGAGGAACTGTTCCTCGCTGACCAGGCCGGTGCAGGAGAAAGTCGCGAACAGGCCGCCGGGTTTGACCACGCCCAACGCCAGCTTGTTCATGTCCAGGTACTTCTTCAGCGCGGCGATGACCTGTTCGCGATCGCGGGTCATCTTCGCCGGATCCAGGATCACCACATCGTACTGATCGCCCCGGTTGGCCGCGTCGCGCAGGTACGGGAAGATGTCGGCCTGCACGAACTTCGGGCGCACGTCGTTCAGGCGCGCATTGCCCTTGGCGATTTCGATCACGTCCTGATCGATGTCCACACCGACCACTTCGGTCGCGCCGCGCGCGGCGGCGTAGACGGCGAATCCACCGGTATTGCAGCATAGATCCAATACGCGCTTGCCGCCGCACTGGTGCGACAGCCATTCGCGGTTCTCGCGCTGATCGGCGAAGAAACCGGTCTTGTGCGCGCCGGCCGGGTCGGCGCGGAACTTAACGCCGTATTCGCTGATGACCGCCGGCGGCACCGGATCGCTGCCGCGGAAGTCGAAGCTTTCCTGCTTCTGGATGTGTTCCTCGGCGAAGCTGTAGAAGCGTGCGCCGGGGAACTGTTCCTGCAGGGCCTCGTAGACCCACTCGCGATGGCGGAACATGCCGGCGCTGAAGAATTCGACCACCAGCAGATCGCCGTAGCGGTCCACCACCAGGCCCGACAGGCCGTCGCCCTCGGCGTGGACCACGCGCCAGGCGTCGGTGGTCGCGTCCAGTTTCAACACGTCACGCCGCAGCGACACCGCTTCGGCGATCTTGCGCGAGAACCAGCCGGCGTCGATCGGAACATCCGGGTGGGTTTCCAGGATGCGCACGGCGATGCGCGAATGGCCGTTGTAGAAGCCCCGGCCAATCCACTCGCCGTCCACCCCAACCACGTCGACGAGGCTGCCCGGCTTGGGCTTCTGGGCGGGCTTTTCCACCAGTTTCTGGAAAATCCACGGGTGGCTGGAGCGCCAGGCGTTCTTGAGGCGTACGACGGGGAGCGGGCTGTTCATGAACGCCATTTTACCTTTCCCGTTGACCGGCCCGGCCCCTTGCCCTGAAAATCGCCACCAGAAGGGGAGTAGCTCCCAACGTGCCGGCCGTCATTTCGAGCCTTCCAGCTCCGGTCCCACGGCAGCCAGAGACCTGGCTGTGAGCGAGACCTTCGCCGCAACGGCGAAGATCTGCCCCGGAGTCCCCTCGATCCCGTGCATGCCTGTCGTCCTGCGGCCTGGCCTTGACTCTTTCCGACGGGACATTCGATGCAAACGATAGGCAATCCATGGTTGTGGGCCGGCTTCGCCGGCGTGGTGGTGATCGCCCTGCTGGTCGACCTGGTGCTGATGCGCCACGGCGGCGCGCACAAGGTGACGTTCAAGGAAGCGCTGTACTGGAGCTTGGGCTGGGTCGGCCTGGCGCTGCTGTTCAATGCCGGCCTGTGGTGGTACCTCAACGAGACCGCCGGCGTGGCGATGGCAAACAAGGTCGGCCTGGAATTCCTCACCGGCTATCTGGTGGAGAAGTCGCTGGCGGTCGACAACATCTTCGTGTTCCTGATGCTGATGAGCTACTTCGCGGTGCCGGAGGAGCAGCGCCAGCGCGTGCTGGTGATCGGCATCCTCGGCGCGATCGTCCTGCGCAGCCTCCTGATCTTCGCCGGCGCCGCCCTGCTGGCGCACTTCCACTGGCTGCTGTACGTATTCGGCGCGTTCCTGCTGCTGACCGGCGTGAAGATGTGGTTCGCCGCCGGCAAGGAACCGGATCTGGAGCGCAACCCGGTGCTGCGCTGGATGCGCGCGCACCTGCCGCTCACCTCCGACTACCGGGGCAACCGTCTGGCGGTGCGCGACGCCGGCGGGCTGCGTTTCACCCCGCTGTTCCTGGTGGTGGTGCTGATCGGCATCACCGACGTGATCTTTGCGGTGGATTCGATCCCGGCGATCTTCGCCATCACCACCGACCCGTTCATCGTGCTGACCTCCAACGTGTTCGCGGTGCTGGGCCTGCGTGCGATGTTCTTTCTGCTGGCCGGCATGGCCGACCGCTTCCACCTGCTGCCGTACGGGCTGGCGCTGGTGCTGATGTTCATCGGCAGCAAGATGCTGCTGGTGGACGTGGTGAAGATCCCGCTGCCGG
>NZ_JANJUE010000405.1 GCF_024710765.1 Pseudoxanthomonas sp. | reverse complement strand
CGCGGGCAGGCCGACGCCGCGCCCGCCCTACCCGGCCGAGAAGGGCCTGTTCGGGTACCCGACGAACATCAACAACGTGGAGACCTGGTACAACGTGGCGCCGATTGTGGTGAAGGGCGCGGCGTGGTTTACCGAGACCGGGTCGCCCAAGAGCCCAGGGACGAAGGTATTTTCTCTGGTCGGCAAGGTTCAGAACACCGGTCTGGTGGAGATGCCGCTGGGCACGCCGCTGAAGACCTTCGTCTATGACATTGGCGGCGGCGCGACGCACGGCAAGGCGGTGAAGGCGGTTCAAACAGGGGGACCGTCGGGCGGCACGATCCCGCAGGAGATGTTCGACACGCCGGTGGATTACGAGACGCTGGCGCAGTTGGGCTCGATCATGGGCTCGGGCGGCATGGTGGTGATGGACGAAGACAACTGCATGGTGGATGTGGCGCGATACTTCGTCGAGTTCACGCACTCCGAGTCTTGCGGCAAGTGTACGCCGTGCCGGGCGGGCCTGGATCAGGCGCTGCGGATCCTCAACCGGTTCACGCACGGCGAAGCGACGGACAGCGATCTCGACACGCTCGACGAACTGAGCCGGATGATTCGCGACATGAGCCTGTGCGGCCTCGGGCAGAGCGCACCGAACCCGGTGCTGACGTCGATGCGCCATTTCCGGCGCGAGTTCGAGGACCATGTCCGCGCCCATCGCTGCCGTGCGGGCGTGTGCGAGGAACTGGCGCTTTCCCCTTGTGAGAACTCCTGCCCTCTCCACATGAATATCCCCCGGTTTCTGCAGTTGCTTAAGGAAGACCGTCTGGAGGATGCCTTCCTGTCGGTGGTGCTGGATAATCCGCTGCCCGCGTCCACGGGCCGGGTGTGCCAGCATCCCTGCGACAATCGCTGCCGTCGGTCGGCCATCGACGACGCAGTGAATATGCGCGAAGTACACCGCTACATCGCCGATTCGATCTACGGCACGCCTCGGTATGAGGCGCTGATCGGGCGCGTTCTGGAGCGCCGGTTGCCGCCCACGGGCCGCAAGGTCGCGGTGGTGGGTGCGGGGCCCGCGGGCTTGAGTTGCGCGTATTATTGCGCGCTGCTCGGGCACGAAGTGACGGTCTACGACAGCAACGCGGAAGCCGGCGGCATGTTGCGTTACGCATTGCCCGATTACAGACTTCCGGTGGAAATCATTCAGCACGAACTCGAGTTGATCCGGCGGCTAGGCGTGCAGTTCGTATTCAATACCATGGTGGGCCGCGATCTCACGTTGAATGAACTGGACGCCGCCCATGACGTCGTATTTCTTTCGATCGGGACATGGAAGGAGTCGTGGGTCTACCTCGCGGGGACGGAACTGCGCGGGGTGCTGCACGCGCTGCCCTTCCTCGAATCCGTGAACAAGGCCGAAACCACGCCGCTCGGCCGCAATGTGGTGGTGATCGGCGGCGGGAACGCGGCCATCGATTCGGCGCGCACGGCGTTGCGGTTGGGCGCGAACGTGACGATCGTCTACCGGCGTGAACGGAAGGACATGCCCGCCATTCGCGAGGAGACCGAGGCGGCCGAGGCCGAAGGCGCGAAGATCGTGTTCCTCGC
>NZ_JANJUE010000187.1 GCF_024710765.1 Pseudoxanthomonas sp. | reverse complement strand
CCTTGCCCTTGCCCTTGCCCTTGCCCTTGCCCTTGCCCTTGCCCTTGCCCTTGCCCTTGCCGTTGCCCTTACCGTTGCAGCCACCCCAGCCTTCGCATTGACCCACCCCAACCAACGTCCCCCGAGCCTGCTTCACCCCCTCAGAAAGCCGCCACATCCTTCGCCGGCTGCCGCACCGGCAGGGTGATGCGGAAGCGCGAGCCTTCGCCCGGCTTGCTGTCCACCTCGATGCGGCCGTTGTGCTTCTTCACGATGCCGTAGGAAATCGACAGGCCCAGGCCGGTGCCGCTGCCGACCGGCTTGGTGGTGAAGAACGGATCGAAGATGTTCTGCAGGATGCTTTCCGGGATGCCGCTGCCGGTATCGGCAATCTCGATCCAGGCCTCCTCGCCGGCCAGGCCGGTGGTGACGCTGATGCGGCCCTTTTCCTCGATCGCATGGCCGGCGTTGAGCAGGATGTTCATAAACACCTGGTTGAGCTCGGACGGCAGGCACTGCACCAGCGGCAGCTTGCCGTAGTGCTTGTCCAGGGTGACCTTGTACTTGAGCTCGTTCCAGATGATGTTGATGGTCGAGTCCAGGCCGTGGTGCAGATCCGCCAGCTTCCAGGAGTCGTCGCGGCCGGAGTAGGAGAAGTCCTTCAGGCTGCGCACGATCTGGGTCACCCGCTCGATGCCCTCGCGCGATTCGGACATCAGCTGCGGCAGGTCGCTGGTGATGAAATCGATGTCGCAGCGCGCGCGCATGTCGTCGATTTCCGGCAGCAGCGCCTTGGGGTCCGGCGCGCGCAGGGCGCGCTCGTACACCTCGATCAGGGCGAACAGGCTGTGCAGGTATTCCTGCAGCGAACCCAGGTTGGAATGCACGTAGCCGATCGGGTTGTTGATTTCGTGTGCCACGCCAGCGGCGAGCTGGCCGATGGACGCCATCTTCTCCGACTGCACCAGTTGTTCCTGGGTGCCGGCCAGGCGGATCAGGGTCTGGCGCAGCTGCGCGTGGCGGCGCTGCAGTTCCTGCTGGCGCGCATGGCCTTCGCTGATGTCGTGGAACAGGATCAGCGCGTAGCCGTCGTCGCCCGGCGCATGGTGGTGATAGATCCGCAATTGCAGGATGCGACCGTCTTCCAGCCCCAGCTCGCCGCTCCAGCGGCCGGTCGCGCGGGCGGCGCGGCGGGCGTCGGCCGGCACCAGATCCAGCAACGCCTGCAGCGATTCCGGATCCTCGCCTTCGGGCAGCAGCGCCAGCGCGGACGCGTTGGCGTGCAGGGCGCGGTCATCGCCGCGGCACAACAGCACGCCATCGTCCATCAGCTCGGTGAGCGCCTGAATGTCGACGAAGGACGGAATGTCCGCGGGGAGACGGGAAGCGGGAGAAACACTCACGACGGATGGCCCTGCGAAAGGGTCTGGCGACAAACGGGGCCGCCAGTATCGGCAAGCGTCGCGATGGCGGCAAGCATGCGCCGCCGCCCGGCTCAGACCACCGCGAGCGGGCGGCTGCCGCGCAGGACGTCGGTCTGTCCGTTGGCGTCGTAGGCGCCGCTGCTTTCGCTGCGTCCCAGGTGACGCAGCGCCCAGTTCACTTCGCGGCGGCGGCGCGCCAGCAGCGCGCCGTTGGCCTGGTTGGCTTCGGACAGCTCGCGCAGGCGGGCTTCGAACGGTGCCGCCGGCTGCGCGGGCATCCGGCTTTCCAGCTCGCGCAGCGAGGCGAGCTTTTCACGCGTCGACTGCACCAGCGCCTCGACGTCGTGTTCCAGGATCGCGCGGCGCTCCTCGGCCAGCGCCGAGGCCAGGCGCTCCAGCGGCGTCTCCAGTCCGGCGCTCATCGGCCGAGCTGGCGTTCCAGGCTCAGCATGCCGTCGGCGATCGCCTCGGCATTGATCTGATAGGTGCCGGCCTGCAGCGCGTCGCGAATCTGCTGCACGCGCGCGGTATCCACGGCCGAGGCCGAGGACAGTTCACGCTGCAATGCCTGCAAGCTGGTCGCTTCGCCGGTCAGGCGCAGGCTGTCGCCGCCCGCGCTGGCTTCCACCGGACGGGAACGTTCGGCGCCGGAGGCCGCCACCTTGCCACCGACGGGTCCGGTGGTGCGGATGGCAGAAGGCGCGTTGCCTTCGATTTTCTGGCTCATGTCGGTCTACCTGTTGCGGGTTCAAACAGCATATCGGCCGTCAAAGGCAAAGCTTTAGTGACGGAATCCACAATTTTTCATCGGAAGCGCAGCCGGGGCGCACTTCCCTGCAAGCTCGGTATCGGCGGCGCCGGCCGGGACTTTAGGGCCGTCGCGCATCTTTCCTTCACCGGCTCACCCAGACGTCGCCGCCCGGCCCCACCACGCCCTGCACCACCCGGCGCGAGGACAGGTTCTCCACCGTCACCCGCTCGTTCTCGCCGGCGTCGGCCAGCGCCTTGCCGGCCACGCGCACCTCGACACCGCCACGCCGGGAGACCAGCGCCACGTTGTCGCCGCGCCGGATCAGCCGTGGCGCGACCAGATCATTGGCGCCCAGCACCGATCCGGCGACCAGCATGCGCCGGGCCACCTGCCCTGTCGCCTGCGCGGGATCGGTCAGCGCACCGGCGCCAATCCGGGCGCCATCGCGGGTTTCGGCGACGAAGGCATCGGCGGTGACCACCTGCCCCGGCGCGATGCCGCGATTGAGCACCAGCACGGTCTGGGTGCGACGCACCCGTACCGGCACGAACAGGCGCCAGCCCTGCGGGCAACCGACCTCGACCGAACCGCTGTTCTGCACCCGCGCCTCCAGCGGCGCCGCGCAACGCGGCAGGCGCAGGTTGGGATCCAGCGTGGCCTCGGCTTCGCCGGCCGACGCCATCGCGCCGACCGCGGCCTGGCGGATGCTGTCCACCGGCTGGAAGTCCGTCGCGGGCGCGGCGAACGCCGCCAGCAGCGCGGGCAGCAGCACGAGTCGTCGCATGATCGGGTTTCCTCGGTTCATCGTCCTGGCGGATGCAAGCGATGTGCCGGAACCGGGCTGCGCCCTGCGGCGTGTTCCCGCCGGCGCGCGATTCCGCGCGATTGCGCGGCCCATGCCGGATCCGCACCGGCGCATCCGGACCACGCTCAAGCCGCCCACATCCCGGCCGATATGCCTGCATGACCCAGGATCTGCTCAACCGCATCGACCAGCGCACCCGCCTGGCCGGCCACAACCGGCTCGCCCTGTTGCTGTTCCGCCTGGGCGGGCGTCAGCTTTTTGGCGTCAACGTCTTCAAGGTGCAGGAGGTGCTGCGCCGTCCGCCGCTGTTCCAGCTGCCCGGCCTGCCCACCGAGTTCGCCGGCGCCGCCGACGTGCGCGGCCGCTCGATTCCGGTGCTGGACCTGGGCCTGAGCATCGGCCATCCGGAACGGGACCCGGATCCGGCGCGCGCGCCCAACTACCTGGTGGTCACCGAATTCAACCGCTCGGTGCAGGGCTTCCTGGTCAGCGACGTCGAGCGCATCGTCAACATCGCGGTGGAGGACATCCACCCGCCGCCGGAACTGGGCGCCGAAGCCAGCTACCTGACCGCGGTCACCCGCTTCCAGGGCGAGCTCATCCAGGTGATCGACGTGGAAAGCGTGCTGGCCGACATCTCGCAGGCGCGCATGGACGCCCCGCTGGCGCCGGAGATGGCGCTGCCGGCCGACGCGCCGCCGTTGCAGGTGCTGGTGGTGGACGACTCGCGCGTGGCCCGCTCGCAGATCCGCAGCGTGCTGGACCAATTGGGGGTCAGCGCCACCCTGCTGTCCGACGGCAAGCAGGCCCTGGACCACCTCCTGCAGATCCAGGCCGCCGGCGAGGACCCGGCTGAGCGCTACGCCATGGTCATCTCCGACATCGAGATGCCGGCCATGGACGGCTACACCCTGACGACGGAAATCCGTCGCCACCCCGGCCTGGCCGGTCTGTACGTACTTCTGCACACCTCGCTCTCGGGCGTGTTCAACAACGCCATGGTCGAACGGGTCGGCGCCAACGCCTTCGTCGCCAAGTACAGCCCGCACGAGCTGGCGGACTATGTGCTGAACCGGTTGAAGCAGGTGGTGGCGACGAAACGGGCGGCGTGAGGGCGGCGCCAGGCGGCTGAAGGAACGCCGGGATTGAGGACGGCGGGTCCGCACCCGAGGCCCCGTCGTCCCAGCGAACGCTGGGACCCATTTTCGCTCCTGCTCCTGCACCCCGCCGGCGATGCACGCCACGCAAAGCCACAGGGATCCCGGCTTTCGCCGGGATGACGACAGGACGACGACGGTTCCACCCTGCCCCCGGTGAATCCCTGTCGACAAGGTGAACCGAACCGGCAGACGACCGGCGTTTCGGCGGACTGGCACAAGCCTTGCACCCACCCGGGCAACGTTCCCAACGGGGCCCGCCAATGTCCAATCCCATCCGCGATTATCTCGGCGTGCATGCCGCCGCCCTGCCGCTGCGCGAGCAGCGCATGCAGCTGATCGCCAGCAACCTCAGCAATGCGGACACCCCCCACTACAAGGCCAGGGATCTGAACTTCCAGGCCGTGCTGGAGAACGCCGCCCGCCAGGCCGCGCCGCTGCAGACCAGCGACGCGCGCCATCTGAACGGACTCGAGTTTGGCCCGCAGATCTACGAGCGCCAGGGCGTGCAACCCAGCCTGGACGGCAACACCGTCGACGCCGACACCGAGCGCGCCGCCTACGGCCGCGCCGCGCTGGAGTACCGCGCCTCGCTGAGCTTCATCGAATCCAAGGTGCGCACCATGCTCACCGCCATCACGGGGCAATAAGCCATGAGCAACCTGCCGATCTTCGATGTCGCCGGTTCGGCCCTGCAGGCGCAGTCTGTGCGACTGAACACCATCGCCAGCAACCTGTCCAACGCCGATTCCATCGCCTCCTCGCCCGACGCGGTCTACAAGCCCATCGAACCGATCTTCCAGGCACGTCCGCTCAATGCCGACGGGTCGCTGACCTCGGTGCAGGTCAAGGAGATCACCCAGAGCGAGGCGCCGCCGATCAAGCGCTACGAGCCCGGCCACCCGATGGCCGACGCCGAAGGCTACGTCTACGCACCGGACGTGGATCCGGTCGCGCAGATGGTCAACCTCATTTCCGCCTCGCGCGGCTACCAGGCCGGCGTCGAGGTCCTCAACACCGCCAAGGAACTGGCCCTGGCCACGCTGACCATGGGCCGCTGACGCGGCCCGTCCACCGGAGCAACCGCATGACCACCGCCGTCAACGGCGATCCCTTCGCCGCGATCAACAACAGCACCACCGGCACCGGATCGAACAAGAAGAAGGAGAGCCTGGGCCAGGCCGAGTTCATGCGCCTGATGACCGAGCAGCTCAAGCACCAGGATCCGCTCAAGCCGCTGTCCAACAGCGAGTTCATCGGCCAGCTGGCGCAGTTCTCCACCGTGCAGGGCATCAGCGAACTCAACACCACCGTCAACGGTTTCACCACCGCGCTGACCGGCGACCAGGTGCTCAAGGGCGCCTCGCTGGTCGGCCACGACGTGCTGGTGCCGTCGGAAAAGCTCGCGCTCGGCGCGCAAGGCAACGCCACCGGCCTGGTGATGTCGCCCGCCACAGGCACGCTCAAGGTGGAAATCACCGACGCCAGCGGCGTGGTCGTGGACACCCTCGAAATCGACGCCGCCAAGGGCGAGACCGCGTTCGCCTGGGACGGCCTGAAGGCCAACGGCGAACGCGCGCCGGAAGGCGTGTATTCGATCAAGGCCACCCATACCGACGATACCGGCAAGGCCACCCAGCTCAATACCTACGTCGATTCCACCGTGGAAAGCGTGACCATCGGTTCCGATGGGCTGTACCTCAACCTGCCCGGCCTGGGCACTGCCCCGCTCGACTACGTGCTGCGCATCGGCAAGTCGGCTTCCTGATCCCTGACATCCACGGGCCATCCGACCCGGCATCCGCTAAGGAGTTCTCCATGGCTTTCAACAGTTCGCTCTCCGGCATGAAGGCGGCCAACGCCGACCTCAACGTCACCTCGCACAACATCGCCAACGTCGGCACCACCGGTTTCAAGGAATCGCGCGCCGAGTTCGCCGAAGTGTTCTCCACCACCGGCTACGGGCTGCTGCGCAACGGCATCGGCGCCGGCGTGCGGGTGACCAACGTGGCCCAGCAGTTCTCCCAGGGCGACATCAACCAGACCGGCCGCTACCTGGACCTGGCGGTGGATCGCGAAGGCTTCTTCACCGTCAGCAACAACGGCACCAACGTCTACACCCGTGCCGGCAACTTCCAGCGCGACCCCAACGGCTTCGTCACCACCCCGGACGGCTTCCGCCTGCAGGTGTTTCCGCCGCGCGCCGACGGCAGCGGATTCGATACCGGCCGCCTGGTCGACCTGCAGTTGCTGACCAGCGACAGCCCGCCTGCGCCGACCACCTTGGTCAATCTCGGCGTCACCCTGCCCGGCAACGCCGCCCAGCCGACCATCGCCCCGTTCAACCCCAACGATGGCAACAGCTACAACGAGACCACCTCGGTCACGGTGTACGACTCGCTCGGTGTCGCCCACCAGCAGTCGGTCTACTACGTGAAGACCGCCACGCCCAACGAGTGGCAGGCCCATGTCTACGTGGACGGCACCTCGATGGGCCCGGCCACCACCGTGCGCTTCGACAACAACGGCGCGCTGACCTTGCCGGCCAACGGCCGCATCACCCTGGCCCCGTTCACCCCGACCACCGGCGCGGGCGTGCTCAACATGACCCTGGATATCACCGGCACCAATCAGTACGGCGAAGCCTTCGCCAAGAAGGACCAGCGCCAGGACGGTTATGCCAGCGGCAAGCTCAACGAGTTCACCGTCTCGCCGGAAGGCGTGGTCTACGCGCGCTATTCCAATGGCGTGGATCGCGCCATCGGCCAGGTCGCGCTGACCAACTTCACCAACCCGCAGGGCCTGGTCTCGCAAGGCAACAACACCTGGACCCACAGCTATGCCTCGGGTGAGCCGCGCACCGGCGCGCCGGGCACCTCCGACTTCGGCCAGGTCGCCTCCGGCGCGCTGGAAGCCTCGACCGTGGACCTGACCGAGCAACTGGTCAACATGATCGTCGCCCAGCGCAACTTCCAGGCCAACTCGCAGATGCTGTCCACCCAGGATCAGATCACCCAGACCGTCATCAACATCCGTTGATGACGGCCCTTGGGCGCGCCGAAGTAGCCAGAACCCAAGCCCCCTTTGAAAAAGGGGGCGGGCGCCAGAGGCGACGGGGGATTTGCTCTTCGCGCGAACAGCAAATCCCCCTCAATCCCCCTTCTCCGAAGGGGGAGGCAAAGCCAAAGCGGCCCTTCCCCAATCCCGAATCCCCAATCCCGAATCCCTGCTCCCAATGGACAAAGCCCTCTACGTCGCCATGACCGGCGCCCGCGCCTCGCTGCAGGCCCAGGGCGCCGTGTCGCACAACCTCGCCAACGTGGACACCAAGGGATTCAAGGCCGCGCTGGCCGCGACCGAGGCGTTCAAGATTCCCGGCCAGGGATTTCCCTCGCGCGTGGACGCGGTGCTGACGGATCCGGGTTTCGACTCGCGCACCGGCACCCAGATGGTCACCGGCCGTTCGCTGGACGTCTCGCTGCAACCGGGCCGCTGGCTGGCGGTGCAGGCGCCGGACGGCGGCACCGCCTATACCCGCAACGGCGAACTCAGCGTCACCCCCAACGGGCAACTGGTCACCAACGGCGGCCGCGCCGTGCTGGACGAGAACGGCAATCCGATCGCCATTCCGCCAGCGCAGTCCTTCGATCTCGGCGCGGACGGCACCATTTCCATCGTCCCGCAGGGCGAAGGCCCGCAGACCATGGCGATGGTCGCGCGCATGCGCATCGTCGACCTGCCGGCCTCGCAGCTGGTGCGCGGCGCCGACGGCCTGATGCGCCCGGCCGACCCGACCCAACCGCCGCCGCCGATGGCCCAGGGCAACAGCCTGACCACCGGCGTGCTGGAAGGCAGCAATGTCGACGCCGCCGGCGCCCTGGTCCAGATGATCCAGCTCCAGCGCCAGTTCGAGATGCAGGTGAAGGTCATCCGCACCGGCGACGACATGGCGCAATCGTCGAACCAGTTGCTGCGGCTGGGGGGTTAGGGGCCGTGATTGGGAAGTCGGGATTCGGGATTGGTAACAGCGACTTTGTGGCCGTCGTCCCGGTTCTTGTCCGCGTCGAAATCCCGACCACCGGGTTGGCACGGACCTTGCCTCTTCCCCATGCGAAGAAGGATCCGACGCCCACGTCGAATCCCCAATCCCGAATCCCCAATCCCATCGCTCAAAGGACCACGCCATGAACCAGGCACTCTGGGTCGCCAAGACCGGTCTCGATGCGCAGCAGACGCGCATGTCCGTGGTCTCCAACAACCTGGCCAACACCAACACCACCGGCTTCAAGCGCGACCGCGCCAGCTTCGAGGATCTGCTGTACCAGCAGCTGCGCCAGCCCGGCGGTTCGACCTCGCAGCAGACCCAGTTGCCGTCCGGCGTGCAGTTGGGCACCGGCGTGCGCGTGGTCGCCACGTCCAAGGATTTCCAGCAGGGCAATCCGCAGCAGACCGGGCGCTCGCTGGACGTGATGGTCAACGGCCGCGGCTTCTTCGAGGTGATGCTGCCCGACGGCACGCCCGCGTACACGCGCGACGGCTCGTTCCAGATCAACGCGCAGGGCGAACTGGTCACCAACAGCGGCTATGCCGTGCAACCCGGCATCCAGGTACCCGAAGGCGCCCAGTCCATGACCATCGGCAACGACGGCACGGTCAGCGTGACCATGGCCGGCGAGGCGCAGGCGGTGGAAATCGGTTCGCTGACGCTCACCGATTTCGTCAACCCGTCCGGCCTGCAGGCCAAGGGCGAGAACCTGTATGTGGAAACCACCGCCTCCGGCCCGGCCCAGAACGGCACGCCCGGCCTCAACGGCCTGGGCAACCTGGTGCAGGGTTCGCTGGAAGGTTCCAACGTCAACGTGGTGGAAGAGCTGGTCAGCATGATCGAAACCCAGCGCGCCTACGAAATGAACGCCAAGGCCATCTCCACCACCGACTCCATGCTCGGCTATCTGAACAACAACGTCTGAGGCCCGCCATGAACCGCCTGTCCCGCACCGCCACCCTCGCCTGCTGCCTTCTCGCGCTGGCCGGCTGTTCGCGTTCGTTCGGCGACGTGCGTCCATTCGCGCCGATGCAGCCGGTGCAGGTGGTGATGGCGCCGCAGGCCGAGCCCACCTCCGGCGCGATCTACCGTGCCGGGCCGGGCCTGAACCTGTACTCCGATCGCCGCGCCCGCGACGTCGGCGATCTGCTGACCATCAATCTGGTCGAGAACACCAACGCGCAGACCAGCGCGACCACCCAGGTCGACAAGACCAGCGAGATCACGATGGCGGCGCCGAACGTCGCCGGCGCGCCGCTGACCTACAACGGCCGCGACCTTCTCAGTGCCTCGGTCAAGGGCGATCGCGGCTTCAACGGCAACGGCAAGAGCGCACAGAGCAACCGCCTGCAGGGCAGCGTGACCGTCACCGTCATCCAGCGCCTGCCCAACGGCAACCTGGTGGTGCAGGGCCAGAAGAACATGCGCCTGAACCAGGGCGACGAGTTGGTCCAGATCCAGGGCATCGTGCGCGCCGCCGATATCGCGCCGGACAACAGCATTCCCTCCAGCAAGGTCGCCGAGGCGCGCATCGCCTACGGTGGCCGCGGCGCCATCGCGCAATCGAACTCGATGGGCTGGCTGGGGCGCTTCTTCAACTCACCCGTTTACCCCAACTGACGGCCCGATCCGGGAGCGCCGCATGATGGCCATCCGCCTGCCCTTCCACCGTACCCCGCGCGGGCCCGCGCCCCAGCGCCGCCGCGTGGATCCCTGGACCACCCTCGGCGCCCTGCTCTGGTGGCTGATGGTGCTGGCCTGCCTGGCCCCCGCCGCCCGCGCCGAGCGGATCAAGGATCTCGCCCAGGTCGGCGGCGTGCGCAGCAATCCGCTGGTCGGTTACGGCCTGGTGGTGGGCCTGGACGGCAGCGGCGACCGCACCAGCCAGGCGCCCTTCACCGTGCAGAGCCTGAAGAACCTGCTGGGCGAACTGGGCGTCAATGTGCCTCCCAACGTCAATCCGCAGCTCAAGAACGTCGCCGCGGTCGCCATCCATGCCGATCTGCCCGCCTTCGCCAAGCCCGGCCAGCCGATCGACATCACCGTGTCCTCCATCGGCAACGCCACTTCACTGCGCGGCGGCAGCCTGCTGATGGCCCCGCTGCGTGGCGCCGACGGCGAGGTCTACGCCATCGCCCAAGGCAACCTGGTGGTCGGCGGCTTCGGCGCGCAGGGCCGCGACGGTTCACGGGTGTCGATCAACATCCCCAGCGTCGGCCGCATCCCCAATGGCGCCATCGTCGAGCGCGCCGTGCCCAACGCGATGAACGATGGCAGCGGCAGCGTCACCCTCAACCTGCACCAGGCCGACTTCACCACCGTCTCGCGCATGGTTGCCGCGCTGGACCAGCGCTTCGGCGCCGGCGCCGCCTACGCGATCGACGCGGTCACCGTGGCGGTGCGCGCACCGACCGATGCCAGTGGTCGAGTCAACTTCCTGGCCCAGGTCGAGAACCTGGAACTGACCCCCGGCAGCGCGCCGGCGAAGGTCATCGTCAACGCCCGTACCGGCACGGTGGTGATCGGCGCGCAGGTGCAGGTGATGCCGGCCGCGGTCACCCATGGCTCGCTGACCGTCACCATCACCGAGTCGGCCAACGTCAGCCAGCCCAACGCTTTCAATCGCGGCGGCCAGACCGTGGTCACCCCGCAGTCCGACGTGCAGGTGACCGCCGAGGGCAACCGGATGTTCAAGTTCGAGGGCGGCACCTCGCTGGACGAAATCGTCCGCGCGGTCAACGAGGTCGGCGCGGCGCCGGGCGATCTGATCGCCATCCTGGAAGCGCTCAAGCAGGCCGGCGCATTGCGCGCGGAGCTGGAAATCATCTGATGAACATCCTGCAGCCCGCCCTGCCGCTGAATCCGACCGCCAATCCAGCGGCGGACAACGCGCGCATCCACGAGGTGGCGCAGAAGTTCGAGGGCCAGTTCGCGCAGATGCTGATCAAGTGCATGCGCGAGGCCAGCTTCAGCGATTCGCTGTTCCCCGGCGAAAACCAGATGTTCCGCGAGATGTACGATCAGCAACTGGCCAAGGCGATGACCCAGGGCAAGGGCATGGGCCTGGCGCCGATGATCGCGCGCCAGCTCGGCGCCACCGATACCGCCGCGCCGGTACCGGTCAACACCGCGTTGTCGCAGTACCGCAAGATGATGCCGTCCGGCGCCGAGCAGATGCTGGACGTGATCGCCGGGCGCTCACCCGCGCCGTCCAGCACGTCCGCCGACGCCGACGATCCCGGTGCGGCGATGGGCCTGCCGCGCATCGACTGGGCCGCGCTGACCGCGCCGGAAACCCAGGCCGCCTGCGACGAGGTCGAGCAGGTCGCCAGCGCCAATCCGCAGCAGTACGCCCGCAACACACCCGAGCGCTTCGTCGCCGAGATCTGGGATCACGCCAAGCGCGCGGCCGGGGAACTGGGCGTGGATCCACGCGCCCTGGTCGCCCAGGCCGCGCTGGAGACCGGCTGGGGCAAGCGCGTCATCCAGCGCAACGAGGGTGGCAGCGCGCACAACCTGTTCGGCATCAAGGCCACCGGCTGGAAGGGCGAGCGCGCCCGCACCGGCACCCACGAATACCGCAACGGCGTGCGCCAGAACGAAACCGCCGACTTCCGCGCCTATGCGTCGCCGGCCGAGAGCTTCGCCGACTACGTGCGCATGCTGAAGAACAATCCGCGTTACCAGAAGGCGCTGGCCGCCGGCAAGGACATCCACGGATTCGCGCGCGGTCTGCAACAGGCCGGCTACGCCACCGACCCGTCCTACGCAAAGAAGATCGCCAGCATCGCCAACGGCCCCACCCTCGGCAAGGTCATCTCGGCCATCGGCGGCAGCGTCGGCGGTTCGATCGGCGCCACGGTGGGCAATGCGCTCGCCAGCCGCTTCCTGGGCCGCTGAACGGAGTAGTCCATGTCCAACCTCCTCGCCACCGGCAGCAGCGCCCTCCTCGCCTTCCAGCGGGCGCTGTCCACGGTCAGCCACAACGTCGCCAACCTCAACACACCGGGCTACTCGCGCCAGCGCACCGAGTTCGCCGCGCGCGACGGCACCTTCCACGGCTACGGCTACCAGGGCGGCGGCGTGCAGATCGTCGACGTCCATCGCATGGCCGATTCGCTGGCCACCGCGCGCCTGCTCGACAGCACCGGTGAATTGAACCGCCTGCAGCAGATGTCGGTGCTGTCCAACCGCCTGGACAGCCTGTTCTCGGAAAAGGCCACCGGCATCGCCGCGCCGTGGTCGGGTTTCTTCGATTCGATCAGCGCGCTCTCCTCCAGCGCCGCCGGCGCGGCGGATCGACAGAGCGTGCTGGCCCAGGCCAACGCACTGGTCACCCGCTTCAACCAGCTCGACCAGCAACTGGACAAGGTGGATGGCGAGGTCAACAGCGGCCTCACCTCCAGCGTCGGCGAGGTCAACCGGCTGGCCAAGGAAATCGCCCAGCTCAACGGCCGCATCGGCAACAACGCCGCCAACGCTTCCGGCGATCTGCTGGATCGCCGCGATCAACTGATCAGCCAGTTGATCGGCTACACCGGCGGCACCGCGGTCCAGCAGGACGGCGGGCAGATCAACGTGTTCACCGCCGGCGGCCAGCCGATGGTGGTTGGCGCCACCGCCAGTTCGCTGGTGACCGTGGCCGATCCCTACCGGCCCGAGCGCCTGCAGGTGGCGCTGGAAACCAACGGCCAGCGGGTCACCCTGGACAAGCGCGCGCTCGGCGGCCAGATCGGCGGGCTGATGGAGTTCCGCAGCACCGTGCTGGACCCGGCCATCGCCGAACTCGGCCGCATCGCGATCTCGCTGACCGAAACCTTCAACGAAGGCCACCGCGCCGGCATGGATCAGTACGGGCAGATGGGCGGGGATTTCTTCACCGCGCCGCAACCGCAGATCTCGTCGCATTCGGGAAACACCGGCAACGCGGTGCTGCAACCGTCGCTGGGCGATCTGGGCTCGCTCAACGGCAAGAACGTGATGCTGCGCTTCGACGGCAGCAACTGGGTCGCCAGCGATCCGGATACCGGTACCGCCATTCCGGTGACCGGCACCGGCACCGCCGCCGATCCGCTGGTGATCAACGGCGTGGAACTGGTGCTCGCCAGCGGTACGCCGGCCACCAACGATCGCTTCCTGCTGCAACCCACCGCGGGCGCCGCCGGCACCATCAAGGTCGCCATCAGCGATCCCAGTCGGATCGCTGCCGCCAACCCGGTCAAGGCCCAGGCGGATCTCGCCAACACCGGCACCGGCAAGCTCGGCGCGGTCACCGTCACCAACCCGGCCGATCCAAACCTGCTCGCGCCCTCGGTGATCGAGTTCATCGATGCCAACCAGTACACCATCGACGGCGCCGGCCCGTTCACCTATACGCCCGGCCAGGCGATCACCCACAACGGTTGGAGCGTCACGATCGACGGTGCGCCCGCCGCGGGCGACGCCTTCAACCTGGGTCCCACCGGCGCCAACTCCAGCGACAACGGCAACGCCAGGCTGCTCTCCAACCTGGATGACGCGCGCAAACTCAACGGCGGCACCCTCACCCTCAACGGCGCGATTTCCGGCCTGACCACCACCGTCGGCTCGGCCGCGCGCCAGGCCGACTACTCGGCCGAGGCGCAGCAGGTATTGCAGGATCAGGCGCAGGCAGCGCGTGATTCCATTTCCGGCGTCAACCTGGATGAAGAGGCGGCGGATCTGATGCGCCTGCAGCAGGCCTACCAGGCCGCGGCGCAGATCATTTCCACCGCCGACACCCTGTTCCAGTCCCTGCTGAGCGCGACCCGCCGATGAACAATCGCATCTCCACCGGGCTGATGTACCAGCAGTCCATCACCACGATGCTGGCCAAGCAGGCCAGGCTGGCCCACACCCAGCAACAGCTCGCTTCCGGGCAGAAACTGATCAGCGCCAAGGACGATCCGGTCGCCGCCGGCAACGCGGTCGGCCTGGATCGCACGCTGGCCGAACTGGAGCGCTTCGCCGCCAACGCCAGCACCCTGCAGAACCGCCTGGGCCTGCAGGAAAACGCGCTCAAGCTGGTCGGCGACGCCATGGCGCGCGTGCACGAACTGACCGTACAGGCCAACAACGCCGCGCTCGGCGACGACAGCCGCAAGGCGATCAGCGCCGAACTCAAATCCATCCACGACGGCCTGCTGGATCTCGCCAACAGCACCGACGGCACCGGCCGCTACCTGTTCGGCGGCACCGCCGACGGCAGCGCGCCGTTCGCATTGGCCGCTGGCGGCGTCATCTACAGCGGCGACCAGACCCAGCGCCAGATCGAAGTCGCACCGGACACCTTCGTCTCCGACACCCTGCCCGGCAGCGAAATCTTCCTGCGCCTGCGTACCGGCACCGGCCGCATCGACGGCGCCGCCGCCGGCGCCAACACCGGCACCGGCTTGCTGATGGATCTCAGCGTCACCGATTCCAGCGCCTACGACGGCGGGCAATACAGCATCCGTTTCACCGGCCCGACCACTTACGAGGTCTACGGCGCCGGCCCCACCCCGATCTCCACCGGCACCTACACCAAGGGCCAGAGCATCGCCTTCGCCGGCGTGCAGGTGAAGATCGATGGCCAGCCCAACGCGGGCGACGAATTCAACGTCGGTCCTTCCGCCACGCGCGACGTCTTCGCCACGATCCAGAACCTGATCGGCGCCCTGGAAACCAACCCGACCACCGACGCCCAGCGCGCCGCCATGCAGAACCAGCTGCAGGCCGGAATGCGCGACGTCGCCAGCGCCCAGGGCCACATGATCGACGCCCGCGCCAGCGGCGGCGCCCAGTTGATGGCCATCGACAGCGCCGCCGAACTGCGCGACGCCAACAGCGTCACCCTCAAGGGCACCCTGTCCAGCCTGCGCGACCTCGACTGGGCCGAGGCCATCGGCCGCTACAACCTGGAAAACACCGCCCTCCAGGCCGCCCAGAGCGTGTTCATGCAGATGCAGCAGCTGTCGCTGTTCAAGATGATGGGGTGAGGGGCGGGAGTCGGGATTCGGGATTCGGGATTCGGGATTCGGGAGTCGGGAGTCGGAAGTCGGAAGTCGGAAGTCGGAAGTCGGAAGTCGGAAGTCGGAAGTCGGAAGTCGGAAGTCGGAAGTCGACCAGAGCTTCGCCCTGTAACACGATCGTCGCTGGGAAGACGACCGTGACGCACGCAGTCCACGCGTTCTTCAAGATAACCAACATCCCAGCAAAAACGACTACCTCAGCCTCCCCCTTTGAAAAAAGGGGGACTGAGGGGGATTTGCTCTTGGCGCCGACCATCACCACTCGCCACTTCGCCAAACACAACGGACGCCCGTCGTCAGGCGAACAAAAAAGTGATCCCAGAAACACTGAAGCCAAAACGCTCAAAGTTAGTCGACACCGCCCAACCACATCGGCAGACTCCGGCATCAGGAAGTCAGAACTCCTTACGTAGCGGTACCACCTCCATCATTCTGGTGGCTTCATTACCAGCAATGGGCGAAAGACGGCATTCCTAGGTTCAATGCCGGGAGTTGGGCGAATACAAGACCCGCAAGGGAAATAACCCAACCGACTACGTACGGTTTCTGACCTCCCGGCACCCGGCCGCACTCACGCGCGCCGGGATTCTTCAACGAAGAAATGGAGGTCCCATGACCAACTTGCGTATGGTCTATGTGTTGGAAGAAGAAACCCAGCTGAATCTCATCCAGCTGCGTGATCACC
>NZ_JANJUE010000164.1 GCF_024710765.1 Pseudoxanthomonas sp. | reverse complement strand
TGCACCTTCTTGGCGCGGCCCAGATCCTTGATGGTGGCCTTCTCCAGCGACAGGCCCACTTCCTCGGAGATCACGGTGCCGCCGGTCAGCACGGCCATGTCTTCCAGCATCGCCTTGCGACGGTCGCCGAAGCCCGGGGCCTTCACGGCCACGACCTTGACGATGCCGCGGATGGTGTTGACCACCAGGGTGGCCAGCGCTTCGCCTTCCACTTCCTCGGCGACGATCAGCAGCGGCTTGCCGGCCTTGGCCACGCCTTCCAGCACGGGCAGCAGGTCACGCACGTTGGAGATCTTCTTGTCGTGCAGCAGGATGAACGGGTCATCCAGGTCGGCGGTCATCGACTGCTGGTTGTTGACGAAGTACGGCGACAGGTAGCCGCGGTCGAACTGCATGCCTTCGACGACGTCCAGCTCGTTGTCCAGGCCCGAGCCTTCCTCGACGGTGATCACGCCTTCCTTGCCGACCTTCTTCATCGCGTCGGCGATGATGTTGCCGATCGACTCGTCGGAGTTGGCGGAGATGGTGCCGACCTGGGCGATGGCCTTGTCGTCGGCGGTGGGCTTGCTGATCTTCTTCAGCTCGGCCACGGCGGCGACCACGGCCTTGTCGATGCCGCGCTTGAGGTCCATCGGGTTCATGCCGGCGGCGACCGCCTTGGAACCTTCGCGGATCAGCGCCTGCGCCAGCACGGTGGCGGTGGTGGTGCCGTCACCGGCGTTGTCGGAGGTCTTGGAAGCGACTTCCTTGACCATCTGCGCGCCCATGTTCTCGAACTTGTCGGCCAGTTCGATTTCCTTGGCGACGGAGACGCCGTCCTTGGTGATGGTCGGGGCGCCGAAGCTCTTCTCGAGCACGACGTTGCGGCCCTTCGGGCCCAGGGTGGCCTTGACGGCGTTGGCGAGCACGTTGACGCCGCGCACCATGCGCGAACGGGCGTCTTCGCCGAAACGGATATCCTTTGCAGCCATGGGTATTAACTCCGGGATTCGATATTGGGGATTGGGGATTCGATGGGTTGGCGGGGAGCGGAATGGGTCGGGATTCGATCAGCGCAGAAGTCGCGCTAGTCCGAATCCCGAATCTCCAATGCCGAATCCCGCCTCGGCGATCAGCCGAGGATCGCGAAGATGTCGTCTTCCTTCACGACCAGGTAGTCGGTGCCGTCCAGCTTCACTTCGGTGCCGCTGTACTTGCCGAACAGGACCTTGTCGCCGACCTTGACCTTCGGGGCGCGCACGTTGCCGTTGTCCAGGACCTTGCCTTCGCCGACGGCGACGACTTCACCCTTGATCGGCTTCTCGGTGGCCGAGTCCGGAATCACGATGCCGCCAGCGGACAGCTTCTCTTCTTCCATACGCTTGATGACCACGCGGTCGTACAGCGGCTTGATATTGCTCATTTCAATCCTCTTTAAGTGATTGATTGGACTGGGAAAGGGCGGCGATGTTAGCACTCGGAAAGGGAGAGTGCCAGCAACGCGGGCAAACAAACCCCGGCGAACCGGGATTGCACGGAAATGGGGCCCGGCCGGAGCCTTTCAAGAGCTGGCCGCGGAAAAAAGTTTGGACCGGGGATCAAGGAGGCGTCTGCGATAATCGCCGGCCTATGTCCGTCCTGCTCGCCTTCTGCACCTGCCCCGATGCCGACAGCGCCCGGCGCCTCGCCGGGACGCTGGTGGAAGAACGGCTGGCGGCCTGCGTGAACCTCCTGCCCGGGATGACCTCGGTCTACCGCTGGCGGGACGCGGTGGAAACCGCCGACGAAGTCCAGCTGATCATCAAGACCACCGCCGCGCGCCTGCCCGCGCTGGCGGCCCGGCTGGCCGAACTGCATCCCTACGAACTCCCCGAACTGCTGGCGGTCCAAGCCGCCGCCGGCCTGCCCGCCTACCTGGCGTGGGTGACGGCGGAGACCAGCGAGCCCCGTGAGGAACCCTGACCGATGACGTGGTTGTCCCGCCTGCTGGCCCTGGGCCTGCTGTCCTTCGCCTGCGCCGCGCAGGCCCAGATCCGCCCGCAGGACCTGCCGCCGGTCGACGAGGTGTTCATCCCCACGGTCACCGCGCCCAGTCGCGATCGCATCGAGGTGCACTGGAAAATCGCCGACGGCTATTACCTGTACCGGCACCGCACCGGCGTCGAGGTGAGCGCCGGCGGTTTCACCGCCAGGCCGTTGCAACTGCCCAAGGGCAAGGCCTACCGGGACGAGTTCTTCGGCGATGTGGAAACCTATCGCGGCAGCCTGACCGCGGTCCTGCCCGGCCAGGCCGGCGTGGACACGGATTCGGTCACCCTCAAGGTCAAATATCAGGGCTGCGCCGATGCCGGCATCTGCTATCCGCCGCAGGTCCGCAGCCTCACCGTGGACCTGCCCGGCGGCGCGGCCTCGGCGGCGAATGAGACGGGCGGCTTCGTGCCGCTGGGTTCGCTGACCGGTGGCGGCGCCTCGTCGCTGCTGGGCGGCGGCAAGGGTGGGGTCGATGCCGCGCCGCTGCCGCAGGACCGCGCCTTCGCGGTGGAAGCCATCGCCTTCGACGGCAACCAGCTGCTGCTGCGCTTCACCCCGGCGCGCGGCTATTACGTCTACCGCGACCGCACTTCGATGGCGCTGGAAGGCGCGCCCGGCATCGGCCTGCAGAAACCGCGCTGGCCGAAGGGGCAGGCCTACCACGATGAACACTTCGGCGATGTCATCGTCTATTTCGATCAGGCCGAAGTGCCGGTGCCGCTGGTCCGCGAACACGCCAGGGCCGCCAAGGCCACGCTGCGGGTGACCTTCCAGGGTTGCCAGACCGGTGGCATCTGCTATCCGCCGATGACCCGGCGGATCGCACTGTCGATTCCGGCCGGCAAGCTGACGCCGGCCGCCGACGCCGCTACCGAGGGCGCTGCCGCCACCGCTGCGCCCGCGTCGCTTCCGACAACCGACAAGGTGCCGGCCACTTCCGCCCCGGCCGGGCCGGATGCGGAATCCGCCGTCGACGACGCGAACACCGGCGCCGCGACGACCGCCGCCGAAGTGCCGCGCACGCTGCCGCCGGAAGATGCGCTGCGCCGCGCCTCGCGTACACCGACCAGCCTGTGGCTGGCGCTGCTGCTGGCGCTGGGCGGCGGCCTGATCCTCAACCTGATGCCCTGCGTGCTGCCGGTGCTGTCGTTGAAGGCGCTGTCGCTGGCCGGTGGCGACCGGCCGAAGGCGCGCGCGCTCTGGTACACCGCCGGCGTGCTGCTGAGCTTCCTGGCGGTGGGCGGCGTGGCGATCGCGCTGCGCGCGGCCGGCCAGGCGCTGGGCTGGGGCTTCCAGTTGCAGCAGCCGCTGGTGATCGGCGTTCTGGTATATGTGCTGTTCGCGGTCGGCCTGAGCCTGTCCGGCGTGTTCGCGATCGGCTACGGACTGGCTGGCGCGGGCGATGGACTGGCGCGCCGGCACGGCCCGGCGGGCGATTTCTTCACCGGCGTGCTGGCGGTGGTGGTGGCCAGTCCGTGCACCGCGCCGTTCATGGGCGCGGCGCTGGCGTTCGCGTTCGCCGCGTCGGTGCCGCTGGCGCTGCTGGTGTTCCTGATGCTGGGCGTGGGCCTGGCGCTGCCGTTCCTGCTGATCGGCTTCATCCCCGCGCTGGCCAACCGGCTGCCGCGTCCCGGCGCCTGGATGGAAACGCTGAAGAAGGCGCTGGCTTTCCCGATGTACCTGACCGCGGTGTGGCTGCTGTGGGTGCTGGGCCGCCAGCGCGGTATCGACGCGGTGGCGCTGGTGCTGGTCGGCCTGGTACTGCTGGCCCTGGCGGCATGGTGGCTGCAGCGCCTGCGCTGGCGGTCCGCGCCGGTGCAGCGCGCGCTGGCGCTGCTGGTGCTGGCTTCGGCCGTCGCGCCGTTGGTGATGGCGCATCGCCTGCCGCTGCCCGAACGCGCCGCGCCCGCCGGTGCACAGGACAGCGTGGCCTTCTCGCCCGAACGCCTGGCCGCATTGCGCGCCGAGGGCAAGGTCGTGTTCGTCGACATTACCGCCGACTGGTGCGTGACCTGCAAGGCGAACGAGGCCCGCGTGCTGTCGAGCGAGCGTTTCCGCAGCGCGCTCGAGGCGGCGAACGCGGTCTACATGAAGGGCGACTGGACCAACGTCGACCCGGCGATCACCCGTTTCCTGGAGGCGCACGGCGCGGTCGGCGTGCCGCTGTACGTGGTGTTCGCCCCGGGTGACCGCCCCGGCCAGGTGTTGCCGACCGTACTCGGCTTCGACGTGGTCGAAGCCGCGCTCGCCGCGGCCAGCGCCGACAGCGCCGCGGCTGCCGGCACGCGATGAATGCGCTGCGCCAGGCCTGGCCGATCATCCTGCTCGCGCTGGTCGGCGCGGTCGGCGGCATGCTCGCCGGCCGCTACT
>NZ_JANJUE010000154.1 GCF_024710765.1 Pseudoxanthomonas sp. | reverse complement strand
GGCGCGGCATCGGCCGCGCCGAAGTGGTGCCGGATGTCGACGAGGCGCAGGTGTTGAAGGTGCTGGCGGGCGGTTGAGTTTCCCGTGGGAGCGACGTCGGTCGTGATGAAGATTGCGGGAAAGTCCCATCGCGACTGAGTCGCTCCCATAGTCGTGTTGCGCGTGCGCGGACATGGTTCCTTACTTCGCCGTGCGCAGGTAACGGGCGAGCCACGGATTCAGCCCCCTCCTCCGCTTGCGGGGGAGGGCTGGGGTGGGGGCGATGTCTCCGGGTTTCCAGACCGCTGAAAGCGGCCCCCATCCCAACCTTCCCCCGCAGGCGGGGGAAGGGGCAAACGCCGCGCGCTGCCGGCTAGATGCTGCGGCGCGTTCGATCACCAGGATTCGCGCCACGCCGACGGTTCGGCGCGGTGTTCGGTATGTGCAGGGAACACGGCTGATCCACGGATCCGGCCCCCTCCTCCGCGTGCGGGGGAGGGCTGGGGTGGGGGCGAATGTCTCCGGGTTTCCAGACCGCTGAAAGCGGCCCCCATCCCAACCTTCCCCCGCACGCGGGGGAAGGGGCGCAGGCCGCGCGCTGCCGGCTAGATGCTGCCGGCGCGTTCGATCACCAGGATTCGCGCCACGCCGAGCGGTTCGGCGCGGTGCTCTGTGCCGATGCGGGCATGGAAAATGTCGCCGGGTTCCAGCAGCACCGCATGTTCGTCGCCCTGTTCACGCCAATGCATGCGTACCCGGCCGTCCATCACCGCGAATACTTCTTCGCCGTCATTCACGTGCCAGAGGTAGGGCTGGTCAGTCCAGTGCAGGCACACGCTGATGTCGTCAAGACGGGCGATGTCGAGTGCGCCCCACGCCCGTTCGGCGGTGTAGTCGCGGCTGCGAATGAGGTTCATGGGTGTTCCGTGGAGGTAGTGGTATCGAGACGACACGAACTCTGTAGGATTCGGGTCAGGCGATTGCTTCGCGGGCGCGCAGGTTGGACTGCGGCACGTTGTCGACCGGCAGGGCTTGCTGCGCGTCGAGCGCGGCGATCCATTCGGCGGTGGAGGCGACCGCGGCGAAGTTGCTGTGGAAGACCACGCTGAAGACCCGGTGGATTTCCTCGGCGCTGGCCGAGCCGGCCGCGTTGGCATAGGGCAGCGCGCCGGTGGCGTCGTGCAGGAATTCCATCCGCAGGCCGCGGTGCGCGCCTTCGTAGATCGTGGAGGCATCGCAGTTGTGGGTCATGTAGCCGACCACGGTGAGGGTGTCGATGTCGCGCGCGGCCAGCCAGTCGGCCAGGTCGGTGCCGGTGAAGGCGCTGGCGAGCGACTTGCCGATGTAGTGGTCGCGCGGGCGGCGGGCCACTTCCGGGTGCAATTCCCAGCTGTCGGTGCCCGGCACGAACACCGGTGCGCCGGCCGGGGCGCTGTGCTGGACCACGATGACGGGGATGTTGCGGGCGCGGGCGGCGTCCATCGCCTCCAGCAGCCTGGGCAGCGATTGGGCCACCGGCGGGTGCTCGATGGGCAACTGGCCGGTGAAGTACTCGTTCTGGACGTCGATGACGATGAGGGCGCGGCGGGGCGATGACATGGCATTGGGTTCCGGTGGGAGGGGTGGCGGCATTCTGGGCGGCGGGCCGGAACCCCACGAGTGGCCCGAAGCTCATCTTTCGATAGAATCGGGCCATGTCCCTGCATCGCATCGCCGTGGTCGCCTTCGACCGCATCAGCCCCTTCCACCTGTCGGTGCCGTGCCTGGTGTTCGAATCCCGGCCGGCGCCGGGCATGCCCGACTTCGATCTCCGCGTCTGCGCGGTGGAACCCGGCCCGCTGCGCACCGACGCCGGCTTCGCCCTGCAGCCGGAACACGGCCTGGAAGGACTGGAAGGCGCGGACACCGTGGTCGTGCCGTCGTGGCGGGATCAGGACGAACCGGCGCCCGAGGCGTTGCGCCAGGCGCTGCGCCGGGCCCATGCGAACGGCGCCCGGCTGGTGGGCCTGTGCCTGGGCACATTCGTGCTCGCCGACGCCGGCCTGCTGGACGGCCGCCCGGCCACCACCCACTGGGCGGCGCTGGACACGTTTTCCCGTCGCTACCCGCGAGTGCGGCTTGAACCGGACGTGCTGTACGTGGATGACGGCGAGCTGCTGACCTCGGCCGGCACCGCCGCCGGCATCGACTGCTGCCTGCACCTGGTCCGGCGCGAACACGGCGCCGAGGTGGCCAACCGCATCGCCCGCCGGCTGGTGGTGGCGCCGCACCGCCAGGGCGGCCAGACCCAGTACATCGAGCAGCCATTGCCGGCCGACCCCGGCGACGACCGCCTGCGGGCGGTGCTGGCCTGGGCGCTGGCGCACCTGGACCAGCGGCTGGGCGTGGACGAACTGGCCGACCGGGCGCTGATGAGCCGACGCACTTTCACCCGCCGATTCCGCCGCGCCACCGGTGCCAGCGTCGGCGACTGGCTGGCCCACCAGCGGCTGGCGCGGGCGCAGCAACTGCTGGAGACCACCGACCGGCCGCTGGATCACGTCGCCGCCGAGGCCGGCTTCGGCAGCGCGGTATCGCTGCGGCAGCGCTTCGCCGCCGCCCTGGGCACCTCGCCCTCGGCCTACCGGCGCAGCTTCCGCGGCGGCTGAACGGCCGCCGCTTCGCTACAATCCGCCCCATGCGCGTCTTCCTGCAGCAACGCCCCGAGACGGGCGAAGCTCCCCGCTACG
>NZ_JANJUE010000152.1 GCF_024710765.1 Pseudoxanthomonas sp. | reverse complement strand
GCGCCGCTCATGCCGTTGCAGGTGGTGCAGGCAAAACCCACAATACCAAAGCCCAGGGCCTCCAGGTCGCCCAGCAATCCGGCTTCCTGCAGGTACAGCTCCACGGCCTTGGAACCGGGGGCGAGGGATGTTTTGACCCAGGGTTGGCGGTTCAAACCCAGGCGGCGGGCGTTGCGCGCCAGCAGGCCGGCGGCGATCACGTTGCGCGGGTTGCTGGTGTTGGTGCACGAGGTGATGGCCGCGATGATCACCGCGCCATCCGGCATCAGGCCTTGCGCCTCCTGCGCCCGCGCCTGCTCCAGGCCCACCGCGATGCCACGCTCGGCCAGATCGGCGGTCGCCACCCGCGCATGCGGATTGGACGGACCGGCCATGTTGCGCACCACGCTGGACAGATCGAAATGCAGCACGCGCTCGTACTCGGCGTCCTTCAGGCTGTCGGCCCACAGGCCGGCGGTCTTCGCATAGGTCTCGACCAGCCGGACCTGCGCTTCCTCGCGCCCGGTCAGGGTCAGGTAATCGATGGTCTGCGCGTCGATGAAGAACATCGCCGCGGTGGCGCCGTACTCCGGCGCCATGTTGGAAATCGTCGCCCGGTCGCCCAGCGTGAGCGCCGCCGCACCTTCGCCGCGGAACTCCAGGTAGGCGCCCACGACCTTCTGCTTGCGCAGGAACTCGGTCAATGCCAGCACGATGTCGGTGGCGGTGATGCCCGGCTGCGGGCGTCCGGTCAGTTCGACGCCGACGATGTCGGGCAGGCGCATCCACGATGCGCGGCCCAGCATCACGTTCTCCGCTTCCAGGCCACCGACGCCGATGGCGATCACGCCCAAGGCGTCGACGTGCGGCGTGTGGCTGTCGGTGCCCACGCAGGTGTCGGGGAAGGCCACGCCATCGCGCGCCTGGATCACCGGCGACATCTTCTCCAGGTTGATCTGGTGCATGATGCCGTTGCCCGGCGGGATCACATCGACGTTGCGGAACGCCTGCTTGGTCCAGTCGATGAAGTGGAAGCGATCCTCGTTGCGGCGGTCCTCGATGGCGCGGTTCTTGGCGAACGCATCCGGGTCATAGCCGCCGCATTCCACCGCCAGCGAGTGATCGACGATCAACTGCACCGGCACCACCGGATTGACCTTGGCCGGATCCCCGCCCTTGTCGGCGATGGCATCGCGCAGGCCGGCCAGATCCACCAGCGCGGTCTGGCCGAGGATGTCGTGGCAGACCACCCGCGCCGGGAACCACGGGAAATCGAGATCGCGCCTGCGTTCGATCAGCTGCTTGAGCGAATCGACCAGGGTGGCCGGATCGCAGCGGCGCACCAGGTTTTCCGCCAGCACCCGCGAGGTGTACGGCAACCGGTCATAGGCGCCGGGCGCGATCGCGTCGACCGCGGCGCGCGCGTCGAAGTAGTCCAGGGAAGTGCCCGGCAGGGCTTTGCGGTAGTCGGTGTTCATGGCTTCGCGTCGGCGTGGCTGGCGGCGGTCGGGATCGGGGACGTCCGGGGACGCCTGCCTTTCCCGGTCAAACCGGGAAACGCGGGCGCCGCTGGGGTCAACGCTGGTCGATAGGCACGAACGCCAGGTTCTCGGGACCGGTGTAGTTGGCGCTGGGGCGGATGATCTTGCCGTCGATGCGCTGCTCGATGACGTGCGCGCTCCAGCCGCTGGTGCGGGCGATCACGAACAGCGGGGTGAACATCGCGGTCGGCACGCCCATCATGTGGTAGCTCACCGCGCTGAACCAGTCCAGGTTGGGGAACATCTTCTTGATGTCCCACATCACCGCTTCCAGGCGCTCGGCGATGGCGTACATCTTGGTGCTCTGCTGCTCCTCGGACAGGTCCTTCGCCACCTGCTTGATCACGTCGTTGCGGGGATCGCCGACGGTGTAGACCGGATGGCCGAAGCCGATGACCACTTCCTTGCGTTCGACCCGCGCCTTGATGTCGGCCTCGGCCTCATCCGGGGTCTCGTAGCGCTTCTGCACTTCGAACGCGACTTCGTTGGCGCCGCCGTGCTTGGGCCCACGCAGCGCGCCGATGGCGCCGGTGATGCAGGAATGCATGTCGCTTCCGGTGCCGGCGATGACGCGCGCGGTGAAGGTGGAGGCGTTGAACTCGTGCTCGGCGTACAGGATCAGCGAGGTGTGCATCGCACGCACCCACGAGTCGCGTGGCTTCTCGCCGTGCAGCAGGTGCAGGAAATGGCCGCCGATGGAATCGTCATCGGTCTCCACGTCGATGCGCTTGCCGTTGTGGCTGTAGTGGTACCAGTACAGCAGCATGGAACCCAGCGACGCCATCAGCTTGTCGGCGATGTCGCGCGCGCCCGGATGATTGTGATCATCCTTTTCCGGTGACACGCAGCCGAGCACCGAGACACCGGTACGCATCACGTCCATCGGATGGGCCGACGGCGGCAGTTGCTCCAGCGCGGCCTTGACCGAGGCGGGAATGCCGCGCAGCGACTTCAACTTGGCCTTGTAGCCGGCCAGTTCGGCGCGGTTGGGCAGCTTGCCGTGGACCAGCAGGTAAGCGACTTCCTCGAATTCGCTGGTGGTGGCGATGTCCAAGATGTCGTAACCGCGGTAATGCAGGTCGTTGCCGCTGCGGCCGACCGTGCACAGCGCGGTGTTGCCGGCGGCGGTGCCGCTGAGGGCGACGGACTTCTTCGGCTTGAAGCCGGTGGCTGGGGTGGGTTCACTCATTGCTGCCTCCCGATGTCTTGTCATGCGATGGAGCGGAATCCGCCCCGCGATTCTTGCGGAAGCCACGGGGCGCGATCATCGCGTCCCGTCGCCGGGTTCAGGCCTCGCCCTGCTTCGCGAACAGCGCGTCGAGCTTGTCCTCGTAGGCGTGGTAGCCAAGGTAGTCGTAGAGCTCAGCGCGCGTCTGCAGGGTGTCGATGATGTTCTTCTGGGTGCCTTCGCGGCGCACGGTCTCGTAGAAATTCAGCGCGGCCTTGTTCATGGCGCGGTAGGCGCCGCAGCAGTACAGCGCGATGTCCACGTCCGCGCTGCGCAGATCGTCGACGGTGAAGAACGGGGTGGAGCCAAATTCGGTCAGGTTGGCCAGGATCGGCACCTTCACCGCCGCCTTGAAGCGGCGGTAGTCGTCCAGCGTCTTCATGGCTTCGGGGAAGATCATGTCGGCGCCGGCCTCCACGTACGCCACCGCGCGCTCGATGGCCGCGTCGATGCCCTCGACGGCGGCCGCGTCGGTGCGCGCCATGATCACGAAGCCGTCATCGCCGCGCGCGTCGACCGCCGCCTTGACCCGATCGACCATCTCGTCCTTCGATACGACTTCCTTGCCGGGACGGTGGCCGCAGCGCTTCTGGCCCACCTGGTCCTCCATGTGCACGGCGGCCACGCCGACGCGCTCGAACGAACGGATGGTGCGCGCGATGTTGAACGCGCCGCCCCAGCCGGTATCGATGTCGACCAGCAACGGCAGGCCGGTGGCGTCGACGATGCGGCGCGCGTCGGTGAGCACGTCTTCCATCGTGCTGATGCCCAGATCGGGCATGCCCAGCGAGTTGGCGGCGACCCCGCCGCCGGACAGGTACAGCGCCTTGTAGCCGACCCGCCGGGCCATCAGGCCGGCGTAGGCGGTGATGGCGCCCATCACCTGCAGCGGGGATTCCTCGGCGATCGCGGCGCGGAAGCGCGCGCCGGCGGATGCGTTGCTCATGCATGTCTCCTGCGGAAGCGGATGGCGCCCGTTCCTCGGCGGAGCGGGCCGGGGGTACGCGAAGGGTACGCGCACCGGCGGCGCACAATCTGGCACCATCGCTCGGGTTGATCAATCTTGATCAAATCAATCAATCTATCCGCCATGGACACCGACCTGCTCTCAGCCCAGGACACCTGCCGCCTGCTCGGCATCAGCCAGGCGACCCTGTATGCCTACGTCAGCCGCGGGCTGATCGAATCGCGGCCGGGCCCCGACCATCGCAGCCGGCTGTACCTGCGTCGGGACGTGGACCGATTGGCGCAGCGCAAGCGCGCCGGCCGCGGCGCCGCCCGGGGCGCGGCCCAGAGCCTGGATCGTGGCCTGCCGGTGTTGGAGACGCGGATCTCGCTGATCCGCCCGGACGGCCCCTACTACCGCGGACGTTCTGCGGTCGCCGCGGTGCGCGAGGGCGCCACCCTGGAGGACGCGGCACGGCTGCTATGGGACTGTGGCGATCAGGACCCCTTCGCGGCGGACCTCGACGCGCATTGGCCCACGCACGTCGAACCCATCGCCGGCGACACCACGCTGCCGCCGCTTGCGCGCGCGATGTCGGCGATTCCGCTGCTGGCGCTGGACGTGCGCCAGGCCACGGGTTCCACCGCGCTCGTCCGCCATGAAATCGCCGCCACCCTGCTGCGCCACAACGCGGCGCTGCTGGTGGCACGCCCGCCTTCCGCGGGACCGGTCCACCAGTTGCTGGCGCAGGCGTGGAAACCGGACGACGAAGGCTTCGCCGATACCGTTCGCGCGGCGCTGGTGCTGTGCGCCGAGCACGAGCTCAACGTGTCCGCGTTCGCCGCACGCGTGGTCGCCTCGACCGGCGCGCATCTGCATGCGACCGTCTGCAGCGGCCTGGCCGCGCTGTCCGGCCCGCGCCACGGCGGCGCCACCGCGCGCGCCTATGCGCTGATCGAGGCCGCCTGCGCGGCGGAATCGCCACGCGACTTCATCGCCGCGCGCTGGCAGCAGGGCGAGGATCTGCCGGGCTTCGGACACGCGCTCTATCCGCATGGCGATCCCCGTGCGACGGAGCTGCTGGCACGCCTGCGCCGACAGCACGCGGATATGCCGGTGATGCAACGGATGGAGGCGGTGATCAGCGCCACCGGGGACATCAACGGGTTGCGCCCCAATGTCGATTTCACCCTGGCGGCCATCTGCCACGCCAATGCCCTGCCCGCCACGCCGGCGCTGGTGATGTTCGCCGCGGCGCGGCTGGCCGGCTGGCTGGCGCATGCGCTGGAACAGCAAGCGCAGGGACGGCTGATCCGCCCCCGTGCCAGCTATGCCGGCGTGCCGCCGGCCGCGGCGGAGTGAGCCCGAATCAGTTGCCGGCTTCCGGTCCGCGCTGCAGGGCCTTCTTCACTTCCTCCAGCGCGTTGGGATCGTCCAGGGTCGAAAGGTCGCCCGGATCCGCGCCCTGCGCCAGCGCCTGCAGGGAACGGCGCAGCAGCTTGCCGGATCGGGTCTTGGGCAACGCGTTGACGATGTAGACGCGCGCCGGCCGCGCCACCGCGCCCAGGCTCTGCTCGACGGTGCGGCGCATGCCTTCGGCGGCGTGCACGCGCTCGTGCGGTTCTTCGGTCGCCTGCCGCAACGTGGCGAACACCACCGGCACCTGACCCTTCAATTCGTCGCTGACGCCGATCACAGCGGCCTCCGCGACCGCCGGAAAACCAGACACCGATTCCTCGATTTCGCGGGTGCCCAGCCGATGCCCGGCGACGTTGATGACGTCATCGGTGCGGCCCAGGATGAAGGTGTAGCCCTCCTCATCGCGGATGGCCCAGTCCAGCGAGCTGTACAACAGTTCCTTGAAGTGGCTGAAGTAGCTGGACAGGAAGCGGGCGTCGTCGTTCCAGAGGGTGGTCATGCATCCCGGCGGCAGCGGCGGCTGCATGACCAGCACGCCCTTCTCGCCCGGTCCCACCTCCGCGCCGGTGTTCTCGTCGATCACCTTCATCCGGTAACCGAGGTTGGGAAAGCCGGGAGAACCGAATTTGACCGGCTTCATGTCCAGGCCCGGCAGCAGCGTCAGTGCCGGCCAGCCGGTCTCGGTCTGCCAGTAGTTGTCGATGATCGGCTTGCCCAGCGCATCGTTGATCCAGTGCGCGGTGGGTTCGTCCAGCGGCTCGCCGGCCAGGAACAGGTATTGCAGCTTCGACAGATCGTGGCGGCGGATGAAATCCACATCGTGCTTCTTCAGCACGCGGATCGCGGTCGGCGAGGAGAACAGGGTGCGCACGCCGTACTTCTCGCACAGCGACCACCAGATGCCCGCGTCCGGGTGGAACGGCAGCCCTTCGTACAGCACCGACGTGGCGCCGACGATCAACGGCCCGTACACATTGTAAGAATGGCCGACCGCCCAGCCCACGTCGGAGGTGGAGAACATCACCTGCCCCGGCGCGACATCGAATACCGTGCGCATCGACAGCGCCAGCGCGACCGCGTAGCCGCCGACATCGCGCTGCACGCCCTTGGGCTTACCGGTGGTGCCCGAGGTGTACAGCAGATAGCTGGGTTCGTTGGATTCCAGCCATTCCACCTCCACCCGCGCCTCCCCGACGGCCTCGCGCAGCGTCGCATAGTCCTCGTCGCGTCCGGCCACCCTCGGTTCGGCCGGATCCAGCCCGCGCGAAACGATCAGCACTTTCCGCGGTGGCGTCGCTGCCTTGACACAAGCCTCGTCCACCAATGCCTTGTACGGAATGACCTTGCCACCGCGCATGCCGGCATCGGCGGCGATCAGCAGTTTGGGCTGCGCGTCGTCGATGCGCAGCGCCAGGTTGTGCGCGGCAAATCCGCCGAACACCACCGAGTGGATCGCGCCGATGCGTGCGCAGGCAAGCATCGCGAACACCGCTTCGGCCATGTTCGGCATGTAGATGACCACCCGATCGCCGCGCCCAACCCCGAGGCGCTGGAGAATGGCGGCGAAGGCATTCACCTCGCGATGCAGTTCGCGGTAGCTGATTTCGCGGGTGACGTTGGTTTCGGTCGACACCGCCACCAGCGCCAGCTGATCGGCGCGTTCGGCCAGGTGCCGATCCACCGCGTTGTAGCAGAGATTGGTCTGCCCGCCGACGAACCAGCGCCGGAACGGCGGCCGCGAATAGTCGAGGATCTGCCGAGGCGGCACATGCCAATGGATGGCTTTCGCCTCCTCTCCCCAGAACGCTTCCGGTTCGTCGACCGACCGGCGATAGACGTCTTCGTACCGCATGGCCTCTCCCGGCCGCAGAGACATCAACAAGCATAGATCCGTGCGGGCACCCGCGCCCTGCGACCTTGGTCGCATGGGCTTGGCCGCTATCGCTCAGGGCTTTTCCACGGGCTCCAGCGGGCCGACTTCGACCTTGCCTTTCCAGCCGAGCAACAGGTGGTCGCGGCGCTCTTCAAGTGACTGCGCCATCCGCTCTTCGCCCATCAGACTGCAACCCGTGGTCATCGAACCCGGCGTCAGGGCGCTGTGAATGGCGAGTTGGCCGGCGACCGTGCTACCAAGGCAGGTACCGGTGCCGTATGCGGGGTTGCCCCTGAAACGGTTCATTTCGCGCTGGAACCGAACGTCCGCGCGCTTGGCCGCCACCTCGTCGGCATACCTTGCCTTCAGCCCCTGCCGTATCCACTCCGCCTCGCGTTTCTCTTCGGGTGAAACTTTCTGCAAGGCCGACCGCAGGAGTCCCGTCCGCCAGGAGTCTCCCCGTTCCGCCGACAGGCTGAACCACGCCAGGCCGAGCGGCCGATCCTGCTCGACGTTTTCACCATTGAAATAGATGAGGCCCAGCAGCTGTTGCGCGGGCTTGCTGCCCCAGGCTGCGGACAGTTCCAGCATCTCGATCGCGTACTCGTACCGGCCGCGCAGCCAAGCGCGCCGTCCCAGGCAATAGTTGAACTCCCCCGGCAGGAACCTCGCCATGAGCGGGTCGCAGGGCGTGTCGTATCCAGCGGCGGTCACCGGCGCCGGAACGAACTCCTGCGCGATGGCCTGCATACCCCATACGGCAAGCATCAATCCCGTGACAAGCCCTCGCAAGCGCATCCCTCACTCCCGGTCCGAGTCGCGCGGGAACGTATATCACAGTCGGCGAGCCGCTTCATTGAAAGCGTGGTGACGACACCGGACTGCGCATGTCGCAGGCAAGAACGAAAAACGCCGGGCTAAGCCCGGCGTTTCCGATGCCCTCCGGGTGAAAGACTCAGCCCAGCAGGTGCGCCACGCCGGCGCGCTCTTCTTCCAGCTCGGCCAGGGTCTTGTCCATCGCGGCGCGGCTGAACGCGTCCACTTCCAGGCCTTCCACGCGGGTGTATTCGCCATTGGCGGTGATCACCGGCACACCGTAGATCACGCCTTCCGGAATGCCGTAGCTGCCGTCCGACGGCACGCCCATGGTCACCCACTTGCCGTTGCTGCCCAGCACCCAGTCACGGATATGGTCGATGGCGGCGTTGGCGGCGGAAGCGGCCGAGGACAGGCCGCGCGCCTCGATGATGGCGGCGCCGCGCTTGCCGACCTGCGGGATGAAGGTGTTGGCGTTCCAGTCGGCGTCGTCGATCTTGTCTTTCAGCGACACGCCGTTGGCGGTGGCGAAGCGGTAGTCCGGATACATGGTCGGGCTGTGGTTGCCCCACACCACCAGCTTCTCGATGTCGCCCACGGCCACGCCGGCCTTGTTGGCGAGCTGGCTCAGCGCGCGGTTGTGATCCAGGCGCAGCATCGCGGTGAAATTCTTCGCCGGCAGATCCGGAGCCGACTTCATGGCGATGTAGGCGTTGGTGTTGGCCGGGTTGCCGACCACCAGCACCTTGACGTCGCGGCTGGCGACCTTGTTCAGCGCGGCGCCCTGGGCGGTGAAGATCTTGGCGTTCTCCAGCAGCAGGTCCTTGCGCTCCATGCCGGGGCCGCGCGGACGCGCGCCGACCAGCAGGGCGACGTCGGCATCCTTGAACGCCACTTCCGGGTCATCGGTGCCGACCATGCCGGCCAGCAGCGGGAACGCGCAGTCTTCCAGTTCCATCATCACGCCCTTCAACGCGGCCTGGGCCTTGTCGATCGGCAGCTCCAGCAGCTGCAGGATGACCGGCTGGTCCTTGCCGAGCATTTCGCCGGAGGCGATGCGGAACAGCAGGGCGTAGCCGATCTGGCCGGCGGCGCCGGTGACTGCAACACGGACGGGGGTCTTCATGGGGTTGTCTCCGAGGGAAAGGAAAGCCGGGGCTCAGGCGAGCTCGGCGAAGAAGGCCTGGATGCGCGACAGGCCTTCATCCAGCTGGTCGTCGGCACAGGTGTAGGAAATGCGCAGCGCGCGCGGCTCGCCGAACGCCGAGCCCGGCACGCAGGCCACGCCCTTGGCATCCAGCAGGGCGTTGCAGAAGTCCACGTCGTTGTGGATGACCGCCCCGCCATGGGTCTTGCCGAACGCGACCGAGATGTCCGGGAACGCATAGAACGCGCCTTCCGGACGCGGGCAGACCACGCCGGGAATCTTCGCCAGCGCCGCCAGCACGCGATCCCGCTTGCCGGCGAACTCGGCACACTTGCGCTGCGGGATGTCCTGCGGACCGGTCAGCGCGGCAACCGCCGCGGCGGTGACCACTTCCGGCAGGTTGGTGATGTGGTTGGAGTTGAGCGCCACCAACGCCTGGGCCACGTTCTCCGGCGCGGCGATCAGGCCCACGCGCCAGCCCGGCATGCCGTAGGTCTTGGACAGCGAGTCGATGACGACGGTGCGCTCGCGCAGTTCCGGACGGAAATGCAGGAAGTTGTGGTAGCCCACGTCATCGAACACCAGCCGGTTGTAGATGTCGTCGAGCAGGATCCAGGTGTCCGGATGGCGCGCCACCACCTCGGCCAGCGCGGCCACCTCGTCCGTCGAATAGACCATGCCGGTCGGGTTGGACGGATTGTTGAACAGGAACACCTTGGGCTTTCGTGCCAGCGCCGCGTCGAGTTGTTCCGGGGTGAGCTTGTAGTTCTGCTCCGGCGGGCACGGCAGCTTCAGCGACACCGCGCCGACGATGTCGGCGATGTCCTGGTAGGTGGTCCAGTACGGGGTTGGATAGGCGATGGTGTCGCCCTCGTCCAGCAGCGCCTCGGCCAGGTTGTACAGCACGTGCTTGGCACCGACGCCGGCGACGATGTTGCGGCGGGTATATCCGCTCAGGCCGCTGCCTTCCAGGTGGTGCAGGAACGCATCCAGCAGCGCATCGGTGCCGCGGTTGGAACCGTATTGGCCCGAGTCCTTGTCCAGCGATTTGCGGGCGGCCTCGTAGACGTGGTCGCCGGGCAGGAAGTTCGGTACGCCGATCGAGAAGCTGATGATGTCGCGGCCTTCGGCCTTGAGCTTCTTCGCCTTTTCCGCGACCGCCATGATCGCGCTGGGCTTGGCGCGACCGGTGCGCCGGGCAAGCTGGGGCATTGCATTACCTCGCAAGGGGACGTTTCGCGGGAGGAACGTGCGTGCGCCGTTTTTTGCGGCGCGGAATTTTACCATGCCGCCCCGGTCCGGCCGGGGTGGATCGAAGGGCCCGGCCTCCTTCCTTGGTCGTAGCCGCGGCTCCCCCGGACCGGGGGAGCGCACGGACCGGCGCGGCTCAGGCGCTCAGGTAGCGGTTCCACTCGGCCACGCGGTCGGCCTTGGCAGCCAGCACGGCCTCGGCGTCGCCTTCGATGGTGAGCCGGTTGATCAGGTCGCCCTGCTGGACCGCGTCGACCACGTCCAGGCCTTCCAGGACCTTGCCGAACACGGTGTGCTTGCCGTCCAGCCAGGGGGTCGCCACGTGGGTGATGAAGAACTGGCTGCCATTGGTGCTGGGACCGGCGTTGGCCATCGACAGCACGCCGCGCTCATGGCGCACGCCGTTGTTGGTCTCGTCCTCGAACCGGTAGCCGGGGCCGCCGCGGCCGGAGCCCTCCGGGCAGCCGCCCTGGATCATGAAATCGGCGATGACCCGGTGGAAGTTCAGGCCGTCATAGAAGCCGCGCTTGGCCAGGTTGACGAAATTGGCGACCGTCAGCGGGGCCTTGTCGGGGTACAGCTCGACCTTGATCGGGCCGCGGGAGGTGTCGAAGGTGGCGATGAGGGACATCGGAGACTCCAGGTGCAGGACAGGGGTTGAGGGGGTCCCGGGGTACGGAAACCGGGTCCGGCCCGGATCTGGGGGCCCTTGGCACCGTTTCCAGCCCCGGCGGCATTCAGCCAGGACACCCCGGGACGCTAATCGCGGGGGCGTAACCCGTTATAATACGCCCCATTCCTCCACAGACCCCGCGCGCGCCCTGGCGCGCTTTTCCGCATGTCCATCCAGAATCTCCGCAATATCGCCATCGTCGCCCACGTCGACCACGGCAAGACCACCCTCGTCGACTGCCTCCTGAAGCAGTCCGGCACCCTGTCCGAGCGCACGGTGCTTGCCGAGCGGGTGATGGACAGCAACGACCAGGAAAAAGAACGCGGCATCACCATCCTGGCCAAGAACACCGCCATCACCTGGCAGGGCAACCGCATCAACATCGTCGACACCCCCGGACACGCCGACTTCGGCGGCGAGGTCGAGCGCGTGCTGTCGATGGTCGACTCGGTGCTGATCCTGGTCGATGCGATGGACGGCCCGATGCCGCAGACCCGTTTCGTCACCCAGAAAGCCTTCGCGATGGGCTTCAAGCCGATCGTGGTGGTCAACAAGATCGACCGCCCCGGCGCGCGCCCGGACTGGGTCATCGACCAGGTGTTCGACCTGTTCGACAAGCTGGGCGCCACCAACGAGCAGTTGGATTTCCCGATCGTGTACGCCTCGGCCCTGCATGGCTACGCCAGCCTGGACGACGCCGCGCGCGACGGTGACATGACCCCGCTGTACGAAGCGATCATGAAGCACGTACCGGCGCCGGCGGTGGATCTGGAAGGCGCGTTCCAGATGCGCATCAGCCAGCTCGACTACAACAACTTCGTCGGCCTGATCGGCGTCGGCCGCATCCAGCGCGGCAAGGTCAAGAAGAACCAGCCAGTCAGCATCGTCGACCGCGAAGGCAAGAAGCGCCAGGGCAAGATCGTGCAGGTGCTGGGCTTCATGGGCCTGGAGCGCATCGAGGTCGAGGAAGCCGAGGCCGGCGACATCGTCGCCATCGCCGGCATCCAGGACCTGAGCATCTCCGACACGGTGTGCGCGCTGGATACCCCGGAAGCGCTGCCGGCGCTGACCGTGGACGAGCCGACCATCAGCATGACCTTCCAGGTCAACAATTCGCCGTTCGCCGGCAGCAAGGAACACAGCGGCGGCAAGTTCATCACCAGCCGCCAGATCCGCGAGCGCCTGGAGCGCGAAACCCTGCACAACGTCGCGCTGAAGGTCGAGGAAACCGGCGACGCCGACAAGTTCCTGGTTTCCGGCCGTGGCGAGCTGCACCTGTCGGTGCTGATCGAAACGATGCGCCGCGAGGGCTTCGAGCTGGCGGTGTCGCGCCCGGAAGTCATCATCAAGGAAATCGATGGCCAGCTGATGGAGCCGGTCGAGCAGTTGGTGGTCGACATCGAGGAAGTGCACCAGGGCGGCGTGATGGAAAAGCTGGGCACCCGCAAGGCGCAGCTGAAGAACATGGAATCGGACGGCAAGGGCCGCGTGCGCCTGGACTACATGATTCCGGCGCGTGGCCTGATCGGCTTCCAGAACGAGTTCCGCACCCTCACCCAGGGTTCGGGCCTGCTGTTCCACGTGTTCGATCATTACGGCCCGAAGGAAACGGGCCCGATCGCCAAGCGCCAGAACGGCGTGATGATCGCCAATGCCCCCGGCGTCACCCCCGCCTACTCGCTGGGACCGCTGGAAGAACGTGGCCGCCTGTTCGCCGCCGAAGGCGACAACGTCTACGAGGGCCAGCTGGTCGGCATCCACTCCAAGGACAATGACCTGACCGTCAACGTGATCAAGCCCAAGCCGCTGACCAACATGCGCGCCTCGGGCAAGGATGACGCGATTAAGCTGACCCCGGCCATCAAGTACACGCTCGAGCAGGCGCTGGATTTCATCGAGGACGACGAACTGGTCGAGGTCACCCCGAAGGAAATCCGCCTGCGCAAGAAGATGCTGACCGAAAGCGATCGCAAGCGCGCCTCGCGCGCCGCCTGATCGGCGATGGACTGATCGGCGAAGGATGACCGACGCTCCCTATAACCCGGATCCCAAGGCGCATCCGGGCCTGCACATCATCGCCCTGTTCGAGGGACTGAAGGGTGTGCTGGCCCTGGCCGCGGCGACCGGGTTGGCGTTGCTGGGTCCGCAGCCACTGCGCCACTGGGTGGAAGCGATGATCGCCCGCTTCCACCTCGACACCCAGCACGGCGCGCTGCCGTCCGTGCTCAACGCCATCAATCCCGAAGCGGTCCACCTGGCCGTGCTGGTGGTCGTGCTTTACGCCGCCATGCGCCTGGCCGAAGCCTGGGGCCTGTGGCGGGCCCGCGCCTGGGCCTCCTGGCTGGGCTGTGTCGGCTCGGCCCTGTACCTGCCGCTGGATCTGTACGCGCTCTACCATCATCCTGGCTGGCATACCTGGGCGGTGCTGCTGATCAATCTGGCCGTGGTCTACATCCTCGGCCGCGACCTGCGCAGGCGCCGCAGGGTTTGAAAGCACCTCCCGGCCTGCTAGCCTCACGCTAGCTCACCGGGGGAATCCAACACATGCGTTCGCGAACGCTGCTGCTTTCAGCCGCCCTGATGCTGGCCGCCTGCCAGCGCCAGCCTGCCGCCGTCATCAACGCGCCGGCCGAGGCACCGACGGACTTCGCCTACGCCGAACTGGATATCGACGACCTGCAGGGCCGCATGCAGCGTGGCGAACTCGACAGCCGCACCCTGACCCGCGCCTACCTGGACCGCATCGCCGCGATCGACAAGGCCGGGCCGCAGTTGAACTCGGTCATCGAAATCAATCCCGACGCGATGAAGGAAGCCGCGCTGCGCGACGTGGAGCGCAAGAACAACGCCGTGCGCGGCCCGCTGCATGGCATCCCGATCCTGCTCAAGGACAACATCGACGCCACCCCGATGGTGAATTCGGCCGGCTCGCTGGCGCTGAAGGATTTCCGGCCCACCACCGACGCCTTCCTGGTCCGCCGCCTGCGCGAAGCCGGCGCGGTCATCCTCGGCAAGACCAACCTGAGCGAATGGGCGAACTTCCGTTCCACCCATTCCTCTTCCGGCTGGAGCGCGCGCGGCGGCCAGACCCGCAATCCCTACGTGCTGGACCGCAATCCCTGCGGTTCCAGTTCCGGCAGCGCGGTCGCGGTATCGGCCAACCTCGCCGCCGCCGCCATCGGCACCGAAACCGACGGCAGCATCATCTGCCCGGCCGCGGTCAGCGGCCTGGTGGGCCTGAAGCCCACCGTCGGCCTGGTCAGCCGCGACGGCATCATCCCGATCTCGTTCAGCCAGGACACCGCCGGTCCGATGACCCGCAGCGTCTCCGACGCGGCCCTGTTGCTGACCGCGCTGGCCGGCCGCGACACCGCCGATCCCGCCACCACCAATGCGGCATGGAACGTCACCCTCGACTATCACGCACGGCTGAAACCCGACGGCCTGAAGGGTGCGCGCATCGGCGTGCTGCGCAGCAAGCTGGCCATCCACCCGGACGCCGCCGCCGCGATGGAAGGTGCGATCAAGGTGATGCGCGAAGCCGGCGCGACGGTGGTCGACGCCGAGATTCCCACCGACGGCCAATGGGACGAGGCCGAGCTGGAACTCATGCTGTACGAGTTCAAGGCGGGCCTGGAGCGCTATCTCGCCAGTCACGATGCACCAGTCAAGACCCTGTCGCAGCTGATTGGCTACAACCAGCAGTATCGGGTCTCGGAAATGCCCTACTTCGGCCAGGAGCTGTTCGAGATGGCCAATGCCAAGGGCGGGCTCGGCGACCCCGCCTACATCCGCGCGCGCAGTCTCGCCCGCCGGCTGGCCGGTCCCGAAGGCATCGATGCGGCGTTGAAGGCGCAGCAGCTCGACGCCCTGATCGCCCCGGCGACCGGACCGGCGTGGCTGACCGATCACAAGGCCGGCGACCACTTTCCCGGCGCCGGCTACGGGGCCGCCGCGGTGGCCGGCTACCCCAGCCTGACCGTACCGATGGGGCACAGCGACGGCCTGCCGCTGGGCATCGTTTTCATGGGCGCCGCCTGGAGCGAAGGCCGCCTGATCGAGCTGGG